>JBOHUK010000064.1:0-4443 GCA_050734395.1 Candidatus Dormibacteria bacterium | reverse complement strand
ACGTTCATCGGCGACGGCAACAACGTCTGCAACTCCTGGATCGAGGCGGCCGGGGTGCTGGGCCTGGACCTGCGGGTGGTCAGCCCCCCGGGCTACCTGCCCAGGCTGCCGGCGCCGGCTCCGGGGGTCACGCTGACGACCGACCTCGACTTAGGGTTGAGCGAAACCGACGTGATCTACACTGACGTTTGGACCAGCATGGGCCAAGAGGAGCAGCACGAGGACCGTCGCCAGGACTTCGGCCCCTACCAGGTCAACGAGGCGCTGCTGGCCCGCGCCCCGGCGAGCGCCCGGGTGATGCACTGCCTGCCCGCCCACCGCGGCGAGGAGATCACCGACGCGGTGATGGACAGCCCCCGCTCGGTCGTCTTCGAACAGGCTGAGAACCGCCTTTGGGTGCAGATGGCGCTGCTGCTGGCCGTGTTTGCCCCACTGGGGGCCGGTCGTTGAACGCGGCGCACGCCCTCATGCTGGGGCTGACCCCGCTCAACCTGGGCCAGGCCGCCCGGGTGCTGCTCCAGACGGTGGGCTGGCGGGACATCCTCGACATCGCCATCATCGCCTTCCTGCTCTACCGCCTGCTGGTCCTGATCCGTGGCACCCAGGCGGTGCAGCTGCTGGTGGGCCTGCTCCTCATCGGGGCCCTGGGGGCGCTGGCCAAAATCCTCAACCTGCCGGTTTTGCAGTTCATCTTCAGCAACGGTGGCGAGGTAATCATCATCGCCGTGGTGATCCTCTTCCAGCCGGAGCTGCGCCGCGCTCTGGACCAGATGGGCAGCCTGGGGCGGATCCGCCAGGGGCTGCTGGCGCCGGAGACGGCCAGCCTGCGCCGGGTAGTGGACGAGGTGGTCCGGGCCACGACCCGGCTCAGCGAGTCCGGCACCGGAGCCTTGATCGTGCTTCAGGGTGACATCGGGCTGGAGGAGATCGTGGCGACCGGGGTGCGCCTGGACGCCCTGCTCAGTGCCGAGGCCCTGGTCACGGTGTTCACCTACCGCTCGCCGCTCCATGACGGGGCGGCTCTGATCCGCGACGGGCGGCTGGTGGCGGCTGGCTGCGTGCTGCCGTTGGCGGAGCAGACCGGCACTCAGGGCCGGATCGGCACCCGCCACCGGGCGGCGATGGGGATCAGCCAGGCGACCGACGCCGCGGTGGTCGTGGTCTCGGAGGAGACAGGGCAGATCAGCCTGGCCGTGGGCGGAGAGATCCAGCGGGAGATGGACCAGGAGGGGCTCACCAACCGGCTCGGCGCCTTCTTCCGGCTTCCGCTCTATGAGCATCACCGGCGCAGCCTGCGGCTGCTGGGCCGGGGCCCGCGGACCTCGGGCTCGGCCGCCCGGATGGGCCGCTCCCGATGAGATTCCTCAAGGAGCTGCTGACCCGCAACCTGCGCCTCAAGCTGATCGCGCTGCTGGGCGCCTGCGCCATGTGGGTGGGGGTGGTCTATGCCAGCAACCCACCGCAGATCAGCACTTTCGACGTGGTCCCCCAGGCGGGGCCGCTCAAGTCTGGCCTGGTCCTGCTCCACCCCCTCAATCCCGTCCCCATCAAGGTGGCGGGGATCGCCAGCAACGTCCGGCACAAGGGGGTTGCCGACCACCTCTTTGCCCAGGTGGACCTGAGCCAGTTCAAGCGCCCCGGTGAGTACCAGGCCTCGGTGCACGTCCAGAGCACCGACAACAACGTCTTCATCTGGTCCTATCCCGACACCATCCCGGTCGTGGTCGACAAGGAGGTGACGCGGACGATTCCGCTGCACGTGGTGGTGGAGCAGCCGCCGCCTGCCGGCTACACCGCCAGCACCACGGTGAGTCCCACCTCGGTCACCGTCAGCGGGCCGGAGAGCGTGCTGCAGAACGTCCAGGCCGAGGCCAGGGTGAGCCTGGCCAACGACCGCACCAGCCTGGTGTTCGACCCCTCACCAGTCACCCTGCTCAACACCGACGGCCTGCGTGAGCACCTGGGGCTCACCCCGGCCACGGCGCGGGTGACGGCCACCATCACCTCCCAGACCACCGAGCGAGAATTGCCCATCAAGCCCACCTTCGCCGGCAGCGGCCAGCTGCCCTCGGGCTACCAGCTCACCGGCCTCTCCCCGGTGCCCCTGACCGTCAGCGCCACCGGCCCGGCGTCGGTGCTGGCGGCGCTCACCCACGTCCTCACCGCGCCCATCGACATCTCCCACCTGACCAGCAGCGAGAGCGTGACCGTGGCCCTGGAGGCACCGAGTGGGGTTTCGCTCTCCACCAGTTACGTGACCGTCGTGCTCACGGTCACGCCGCTGGCCACTCCCAGCCCGCAGCCAACGCCTTCACCGACCCCCTGACGCCGGCCCTGCCAGTAACCTGGGCCGGGGCCAGTTCGTTGGCCACTCCAGGTAGGCCACTGGCGGGAGGGACGACCGACAGGTGTGCGGCATCATCGGCTACCTGGGTCCGCGCCCGGCGGCGCCGCTGTTGCTGGACAGCCTGCGCCGGCTCGAGTACCGCGGCTACGACTCGGCCGGCGTTGTCGTGCTGGAGGCCGACGGCCGGGCCACCGCCGTCAAGGCGCCGGGGAAGGTGGAGGCACTGCTGGCCGAGACCGCCGGCACCGAGCTCCCCGGGCAGATCGGCATGGGGCACACCCGCTGGGCTACCCACGGCCGTCCCAGCTACGCCAATGCTCACCCCCACAGCGATTGCAGCCAGCGCTTCTTCGTCATCCACAACGGGATCATTGAGAACTACCAGGAGCTCCGCCGGGAGCTGCTGGCGGCGGGGCACGACTTCCGCTCCGAGACCGACAGCGAGGTGGTGCCCCACCTGATCGAGGAGTACTACGCGGGCGACCTGGTGGCCGCCACGAGAAGAGCGGTGGCCCGGCTCAGCGGCGCCTATGCCCTGGTGGTGCTGAGCTCCACCGACCCCGAGACCCTGATCGGGGCCCGGCTCAATGCTCCCCTGGTGGTGGGCGTGGGCCGTGACGAGTGGTTCCTCAGCTCGGACCTGGCGGCGATCATCCCCTACACCAAGCAGGCGCTGGTGCTGGGGGAGGGCGACATGGTGGTGCTCAGCCCGGTGGGACCGGTGGTCACCGCCATCGCCGACGGCAGCGAAGCGGTGCCGCGAGTCGTGCGTGTCGACTGGGACGTGATCCAGGCCGAGCGCGGCGGCTACCCGAGCTACATGGCCAAGGAGATCCAGGAGCAGCCCGCGGCGCTTGAGAACGCACTACGGGGACGGCTGCTCGGCGATGGCCGCGTCGAGTTCGCCGACTGGGCGCTCGACGACTCCGAGCTGGCGCGCTTCGAGCGGGTCCAGATCGTGGGGGCGGGAACCGCCAACATCGCCGGCCTCCTGACCAAGTACGCGCTCGAGGACCTGGCGGGGCTGCCCACGGTGGTGGACACGGCCTCGGAGTGGCGCTATCGTCCCCAGCTCCCCGACGGCCGGACCCTGATGGTGGCCATCTCGCAATCCGGCGAGACCGCCGACACCCTGGCGGCCGCCCGGGTGGCCAAGGCTCAGGGCAGCCACCTGCTGGCGCTCACCAACGTCGTGGGCAGCACCCTCTCCCTGGAGGCGGACGCGGTCCTCAACCTCCACGCCGGGCCGGAGGTGTGCGTGGTCGCCACCAAGACCTTCGTCAACCAGGTGGCCTGCGGCCTGCTTCTGGCCATGCGCCTGGCCCAGGCACGCGGCCTGAAGGAGGGTGATCGCCGGGAGCTGGGCGCGGCGATGCGGGCGGCCGGCGAGTGCCAGCGGCAGATCCTAGCCCAGGAGGACCGGATCGCCGAGGTCGGTCGCTGGCTCAGTGACTACCGCTCCGCGCTCTACATCGGTCGCGGCTACAACTACCCGATGGCGATGGAGGCGGCGCTGAAGCTCAAGGAGGTCTCCTACCTGCACGCCGAGGCCTACCCGGCGGGCGAGCTCAAGCACGGCCCCATCGCCCTCCTCGACGAGGGGATGCCCGTCGTGGCCATCGCCACCGAGTCCGCCACCCGCTCCAAGATCCGCAGCAACATCCAGGAGATCCGGGCGCGCCAGAGCCCGGTCGTGGCCGTAGTCAACGAGGGCGACTCGAGCCTGGAGGGGATGGTCGAGCACCAGATCACCGTCCCGCGGCTGCCCGAGCCGGCCTCCCCGCTGGCCAACGCCCTGGTGGGCCAGCTGCTGGCCTACCATGCGGCCATGAAGCGTGGTCTCGACGTCGACCGCCCGCGGAACCTGGCCAAGTCCGTCACCGTCGAGTGACCGCCGCCGCCGCTGGGGCGGCTCCGCCGGAGCTGGCGGTCGGGGTGGACGTGAGCTCGGTGGAGCGCATCCGCCTGCTGGTCGAGCGGCGGCCCGAGTTCACGAGCAAGTACTTCAGCGAGGAGGAGGCCCAGTACTGCCGGGGCCGGCCGGAGCGGCTGGCGGCGCGATGGGCGGCCAAGGAGGCGGTGCGCAAGCTCTACGG
>JBOHUK010000063.1:0-2485 GCA_050734395.1 Candidatus Dormibacteria bacterium | reverse complement strand
GCACCACCCTGGCGACGACGGTGGCACCGGCCGGGGCGGCGCTCCCGAGCCAAGTGACCCGGTTCTGCCGGGTGCGGCCGAAGCTGCGCCCGTCCTCGCCCTGGCCCTCCACCAGCACTTCCACGCTGGTCCCGACCAGCCGCTGGTTACGTGACTGGCTGATCTTTCTCTGGAGCGCCAGCACCCGCTGCAGCCGCTCCTTCTTCGCCGGCAGGGGAATGTCGTCGGGTCGCCGGTGGGCGGCGGTCCCGGGTCGGGGGGAGTACGCCTGGACGTGGACCTGGTCGAACTCGACCTCTCGCAGCAACCCCAGGGTCTGGTCGAACTCCGCTTCGGTCTCACCACAGAAGCCGACGATGATGTCGGTGCTGAGTCCCAGGTCGGGCACCCGCGCCCGTGCCCGCTCCAGGCACTCCCGGTACTCGCCGATCGAGTACTCGCGCTTCATCCGCCGCAGGCAGCTGTCACTACCCGACTGAACCGGCAGGTGCAGCTGCTCACAGGCGCTCGGCAGGTCGGCGATGGCGGCGAATAGGCGCGCCGAGGCATTGCGGGGATGGGAGGTGAGGAACCGCAGCCGTGCCAACCCTGCCACCTGGTCCACCTGGGCCATCAGGGCGGCGAGGTCGGAGCCGTCGTCCGGATCCCGGTAGGAGTTCACGTTCTGTCCCAGCAGAGTGATCTCCCGGACCCCGCGGTCCGCCAGGCGGCGGGCGTGATCGACCACCTGGGCCACTGTTCGGCTCCGCTCGCGCCCGCGTACAAAGGGCACGATGCAGTAGGTGCACATCTCGTTGCAGCCATGGATGACCGGCAGATAGGCGAGCAAGCGGTCAGAGGCCGGCAGTGGCACCGGGCCTTCCAGAGCTCCCTGGTAGAGGTCGCGGAGGCGGGCGAAGAAGCCCTCCGGCTCGCGCATGTCGAATACGTAATCGAGCTGCCGGAAGCGGCCGAGCAGCCCCGACCCATGCTCACCGGCCATACAGCCGGTGAGAGCGATCGCCCGCCCAGGACGGGCCCGCTTCCACTCCGCGAGCTCCCCGAGCTTGCTGCTGGCGCGGTCCTCCGCGTGCTGGCGGACGGCGCAGGTGACCAGGACCGCCAGGTCAGCGTCGTCGAGTTCGACGCCGGGCACCATGCCCAGCTCGGCAAAGCCCTCGGCGAGCGTCCCGGCATCCGCCTCGTTCATCTGGCACCCGATCTTCCAGACGTGGACTCGGGGCGCCCGGTCTCCGCTCAGCACGATCGGTGCCCGGTGCTGGACAGCCTCGAGCAGCGGGATGGGAACGAAAGAAGCCCGGGCTGTCGCCAGCCCCGTCAGCGCACCTCCACCAGGAGCCGAATCCCGGTGCGCTCTTCGCCGTCGATGGCGATGTCGATGAAGGAGGGAATGCAGACGAGCTCCAGGCCCCCCGGCGCCACGTACCCCCGCGAGATGGCGATCGCCTTGACCGCCTGGTTGATGGCGCCCGCGCCGATCGCCTGGATCTCTACCCGATGGCTGGTCCTGACCACGCCCGCTATCGCTCCCGCGACCCTGACGGGTTGGGAGGTGGCGGAAACCTTGAGTACTTCCACTGGGGTGGCGGCGCTCCCGCCGGTGGGCGGCGTCGTTGTGGGCAAGTTAGCCACGGCTCTGGAGTGTCACCGGATTCTAAGGCTAAAGAGGCAACGGTGGGCCACCGGGGGGCCAGGAGGCGCGGTTGCGACCCCCCATCAGTTGGCCGCGCAGGGTGGTCAAGACACAGATGCCGACCGCAACCGCAGCGAAGCTGGCGAGGAACTCCTCCCGGCCCAGGTGGGTGGCGCCCCAGGCCGCGACGAGCGCCCCCAGCGCCCGGCCGGCGAAGAAGCACCACAGGGCGGCGCCGATCGCCTGGCCCACGCCCTCGGCCGGGCTGGTGGTCTGAATGCGGTTGAGCCCCCAGACCTCCTGTAACGCCCCCGAGGCGGCGAAGGCGGCCACTGCCAGGGCCGCCACCACCGGCCCCAGGGTCAGACCCACCACCACCACCACCACGAGGTGGAAGTACCCGACCAGGGCTATGCGCAGGGGCCGTGCCTGGGGCAGGCGCAGGGCCACGACACTGCCCACGACCGAGGCTCCCCCCACAAGCACGTACATCAGCCCCACCTGGTTGACCCCGACATGGAAGGCGTACCGGGCGAGCGCCACGAAGTAGACCTGCACCACGCTGGCCAGGGCGGCGCCCAGGCCGGCCGAGAGGACGAAGAGCCGGCTGGTACGGTCCGCGAAAACGAGATCAAAACCTCGCCTAAGCGAGCGCCAGGGAGACTTGGTGGGATCCAGGCGGCGCCAAGCGGCCGGCTGGGGGCCGACACGCGAGATGAACGCCGCGGACACTAGAAAGCTGGCTCCGTCAATGGCGATCAGCCAGCTTGGTGAGATGACCAGCAAGAGCAGCGCGCCCAGGGCCGGAGCGACCACGATCGCCGTCTCCGAGCCGACCGAGAGCAGGCTCCC
>JBOHUK010000062.1:0-1713 GCA_050734395.1 Candidatus Dormibacteria bacterium | reverse complement strand
GAGTCGCGGATCGGGTGTGGGTGGTGGAGAGCCACTCCCAGAGGTCGCCGTCGCGGAAGGCGACGAGGTGGGCCACCTGCTGGCCCTCACAATCCTCGATCACCAGCAGTTGCCCGGCGCGCGCCCTCACCGCCGCCGCGTGCCCTCCTGGAATCTCAGCGCGTGCCCCCGCCATGGTCCGCGATGGTATAGCATCCGGTATGCCATCTGCGGACGGACGGGAGGCAGTCGCAGACCCCGTCCCCGCGACCGGCGGGCGAGGGCGGCTACAGGTCGTCTAGCTTGAAGTCCCCCGCCGGCTGCTCTCCCGCCGTCGGTGCCCCCTGGGTGGGAGCCGGTTGCGGGCCGGTCGTGCTGGCGTCGATGGTGCCGTGCTGGCTGGCGTGCGAGTCCAGGGCCGCCAGCGCCTGCTCCACCGCGTCGTGGCCCCCCTCCTGGCGCTGCTCCGCGTAGTAGGCCACCCCCAGGTCGCGCAGCAGGGCGTCGGAGGCCCGCTTCGCCTGCACCTGGTCGAACTTGACCTGCATCTGGGCACCGCCTTGCTGGGCGCGTGCCGCCACCTGTTCCGCCTGCACCTTGAGCTTGTCCATCAATCCCATCACCGACCTCCTGCTCTGCTGCTCACGCTCAACCTCGCAAACCACCGATCCCAGCGTGGCCGCGGTCCTCGCTGGGGTCCCCGATCAACCGCTCCAGGGTGTGGGCCAACCCGTGGAGGTTCATCGACTGCAGGATGACGCCGCCGTCGCCTTCCAGCGTCACCAGGTTGATGCCCTCGCCACCGAGGGCGGCGGTCATCAGCGTCTGCCCCGTCAACCCGCCGATGTACTCGACGCTGTAGCGCACCGAGTCCTGGAAGCCCACCAGGCATCCGGAGTGGACCTGGATCTTGCCCCCGTACTTGGCCGGGTTGACATCGATGAAGTTGCCCGCGCCCGCGATCAGGAGGGTCCCCTGGCCTGTGAAACGCTCCAGGATGAACCCGGTGCCGCCCCGCCGCCCAGTGCGCAAACCGGCAAAGGCGATGTCGAAGTTGACCCCGGTCTCCGCCGCGATCAGGGCGTCCTTCTCGGTGAACCAGCCTGAACTGCCGTCGAGCTCGACGGCGCGCAACTCCCCAGGCAGGTTGCCGGCGAAGGTGACTAGCCCGCTGCCGCCGGTGGGAGTGAAGTACTGAAAGGCGAGGCTCTGCCCGGCCACGACCCGCTTGCCCATCTCCACCGCCCGGCCCAGCAGCCCCCCGCCGCCGCCACCACCTGCCTGGGCACCCGCAGGGCTGGTGAGGCGAGTCTCCAAGGAGACGTTGGTGGTCTTCCATAGGAAGCGCCCCGCCTCGGCGTAGACGGTCTGCCCCGACTCCAGCTGGCATACCACCATTTGCATGGCGTTGCCGACGATTTTGTGTGTTATAGCCACCTCTGCCAAACCCCCAGCTCAGCCTGACGACGCCTGAAGACTACAGCCGGCGGCGGTGTGCGGCAAGGCCGGGTTTGGGGGGCGATCCGTTGGGCGGATCATGGCTCGACTCCGCGCCTGAGCCAGCTGCGCGACCCCCAAGCGGACGACCGTCGCCAGGGCAGAGTTGACCTCGACCTCGTCGGCGCCGGGCTCAACCTGCACGCTGAACACGCCGACGGCGTAGCGGCCACCGCCCTCCCGCTCCACCACCCCCACCTCGTTGCGCACCACCCCGGCCAGCGAGCCCGACTTGGC
>JBOHUK010000061.1:0-6957 GCA_050734395.1 Candidatus Dormibacteria bacterium | reverse complement strand
GTCGCGGCGTCGTCGCTGATGCGCTCCGGCTTGACCATGATCCGCACCTCACGCCCCGCCTGGATGGCGAAGGAGCGCTCCACCCCCTCGAAGCTGTTGGCGATCGCCTCAAGCTTCTCGAGCCGCTTGATGTAGCTGGCCAAGGTCTCACGCCTCGCCCCGGGCCGGGAGGCGGAGATGGCGTCGGCGCTGAGGATGATGAACGACAGGACCGTGGTCGGCTCGACGTCGTAGTGGTGGCACTGGACCGCGGACACCACTTCCGGATGCCGACCCAGGCGCTTGAGAATCTCTCCGCCGATGATGGCGTGGGACCCCTCCACCTCATGGTCGACCGCCTTGCCGATGTCGTGGAACATCCCCGCCTCCTTGGCAAGGCGTTCGTCGGCCCCGATCTCGGCGGCGATCATGCCCGCCAGGTAGGCCACCTCCTTGACGTGGGCCAGGACGTTCTGGCCGTAGCTAAACCGGAAGCGGAGCACACCCACCAGCCGGACCAGCTCAGGGTGCACCCCCTGCAGCCCGAGCTCCAAGAGCGCCTGCTGGCCCTCTTCCATCAGCCGCCCGGCCACCTCCTCCCGGGCCCGGGCCACAACCTCCTCGATCCGGGTAGGGTGGATGCGCCCGTCGCTGAGGAGCTTGGCAAGACTTACCCGCGCCACCTCCCGGCGCACCGGGTCGAAGCCGCTCAGCACCACGCTCTCCGGGGTGTCGTCGATGATCAGGTCGACGCCGAGGGCAGCCTCCAGGGCGCGGATGTTTCGCCCTTCCCGGCCGATGATCCGTCCCTTGATCTCGTCATTGGGTAGCGGGACCACCGAGACCGAGGTCTCACCGGTCTGGTCCGCCGAGTGGCGCTGGATGGTCGTCACCAGCACCTCGCGAGCCCGCTCATCCGCCTCCGCGTGGGCGTCCGCTACCGACCGGCGGACGAGCTCCGCCTTCTCGGAAACCAGCTCCCTCTCCAAGGTCCCGAGCAGCTCCACGCGCCCTTGCTCATGGCTCAGGCCGGCGACCCGCTCCAGCTCCTCCCCCGCCGCCTGGCGCTGCTCCGCCACCTCGCCGCGGGCCTGCTCGAGCTGCACCCTCTCATCGCCCAGCGCCTCGACCCGCTGCAGTACGTCCTGCTGCTGGCGGTCCAGCTGCTCCTCCCGCTGGGCGGCGCGCTGCTCCAGTCGGGTCACCTCAGTCCGGCGGTCGCGGAGGTCCGCCTCCAGTTCAGCGCGGAGGCGCAGTGCCTCGTCTTTTGTCTCCAGCTCCAGGGCCTTCCGCTGGGCCTCGATCTCGGAGCGGGCGGTCAGCAGGTCCTGCCCACCCCCACGGCGCTGCGCCAGCGCCCAGAGGCCAAAGCCCAGCCCGCCCAGGGCGAGCACCGCCAAGATGACCACCAAGGCGACCAGCACGTGATCCATGCCCTGTCCTCATGGTGCGGCGCCAGGGAGAAAGGGCCATTCCTCCCCAACCGCGCATCCCCACCCCGAAGGGCGGGGAAGGAAACTCAATGGGGATGAATTCTAGCGCCCGCCTGCCCGGGGCCCGCGGTGGATCCTCATGAGCCTGCGGCCGCGACTGGCTCCTCCGCCGCCGCCGCCACAGTCGCCTGCTCCACCGGTTCGCCGATCACGGCCTGACGAACCTTGTTGGCGATCTCGGAAAGCAGCTCGCTATTGTTGCGCAGCATATCCCGAACGTTGTCGCGACCCTGGCCGAGACGGGTCTCACCGTAGCTGAACCAGGCACCGCTCTTCTCGACCACCCCGGCCTCCAGGGCACCGTCGAGGACACTACCCGCATAGGAGATGCCCTCGTTGTAGAGCAAATCCAGCTCAGCGGAACGGAAGGGAGCGGCCACCTTGTTCTTCACCACCCGCACCCGCACCCGGCTGCCCACCGAGTCCAGTCCCTGCTTGAGGGTGTCGATCTTGCGGATGTCGAGCCGCACCGACGCGTAGAACTTCAGTGCCCGCCCGCCGCTGGTGACTTCGGGGTTGCCGAACATCACCCCCACCCTTTCCCGGAGCTGGTTGATGAAGATGACGATGCAGTTGGAGCGGCTGATCGCCGAGGTCAGCTTGCGCATCGCCTGGGACATCAGCCGGGCCTGCAGCCCGACATGGCTGTCGCCCATCTCCCCTTCGAGCTCAGCCTTGGGCACCAGGGCCGCTACCGAGTCGACCACCACGACGTCGACCGCCTGGCTGCGGACCAGCGCCTCGACGATCTCCAGTGCCTGCTCGCCGGTGTCGGGCTGGGAGATGAGCAGCTCGTCGGCTTTGACCCCGATGCGCCGGGCGTAGCCCGGGTCCAGAGCGTGCTCGGCGTCGATGAAGGCCGCGACCCCACCCAGCTTCTGGGCCTCGGCAACGATGTGCAGGCTGAGGCTGGTCTTGCCCGAGGACTCGGGCCCGAAGATCTCCACGATCCGGCCCCGCGGGATGCCTCCCACCCCGAGCGCCAGGTCCAGGGTCAAAGCACCGGTGGAGACGACCTCCACCCCGCGGTTGAGCGCCCCCTCTCCCAGGCGCATGATGGCACCCTTGCCATGATTGCGCTCGATTTGGCTGAGGGCCGCCTCCAAGGCTCGTTCCTTCTCAGTCGTCACCCGTGCGCGCTCCTTGCCATCGCGGCCCGCCGAGCCGTTCAGGCGCCCGGCCAATTCGAGTGTAGCGCTCATGGATTGGGACCTCCGCTGCTTGCTTGGTGAGTGGGACTGGGCTGTGACGCCATGCGCGACAGCTGGCTGCCGGCTGGGAACGCCTGTTCGATAAGTCTAGCGCCTCAACCCCCCTCACATCAAAGTCCTTCGAAGAGCTCGGGCCAGGCCCCGGTCAGCTCCGCCAGCGCCTCCCGAAGCAGTGCCAGGGCCACCTCCACCGCGTGACCGCGGTTGCCCTGCCGGCCCAGATCCCGGCTGAGGCGCCGGCCGTGGGCCCGCTGCGGACCCACCACCGCCAGGTAGATCAGCCCCGGCGGCTTGGACTCGGAGCCCTGGGGCCCCGCGACTCCCGTGACCCCTATCCCGAGCACGCTCCCGAAGCGGCTCCTGGCCCCCTCGGCCATCGCCTGGGCCACCTGGTGGCTGACCGCGCCATGGCTGCGCAGCACGGTGGCGCCGACGCCCAGCTCCGCCACCTTGGCCCGGTTGGAGTAGGCAACGACTCCCCCCAGGTAGGCGCGGGAGCTTCCGGGGACGGCGGTCAGGGCCGCCCCCAGCAGCCCCCCGGTGCACGACTCCGCGCTGGCGATGGTGCACACCGGGCGGGAGCGGGTGGCCAGGGCCAGCACCTGGGCAGCGCCGGGGAAGGAGATCTGCAAATCAGGGAGCTGCTCGCGCTTCACCGCACCCCCAGCAGCTCCCGGAAGCGCCACAGGTAAGCGCCCCCACTGAGCAGGGTGAAGATCACCGCCACCGCGACCAGCCAGCCCGAGGCGGGAGCCAGTACCGGGTAGGGTCGCTGCAGCACCAGCACCACCACCATCAGGTCCTGGCTCAGGGTCTTGAGCTTGGCCAGGTTGGTGGCGCTGATGGAGAGCCCGGAGCTGCGGCCCCGGGTTCGCAGGATCACCACCGCCACCTCGCGGGCCATGATCACAAATCCGGCCCAGGCGGGCAGCATGCCCTCGGCGACCAGCGGGAAGAGCATGGCCGCGACCAGGAGCTTGTCGGCCAGGGGGTCGAGAAAGATCCCGAGGCTGCTCACCTGGTGGCGCCGGCGGGCCACCATCCCGTCCAGACTGTCGGTGGCCGCTCCCAGGGCGAAGAGCCCGGCCGCCAGCTGGTGACTCCCGGTGAACCCCGCCTCCAGGCAGAACAGGATCACCGGGATCAGGGCGAGACGGCTCAGCGTGATCAGGTTGGCGGCGTTCTGCCAGCCGCTGCGATCCGTCCCCAAACCCGGCGCCGCGACCTCGCCCGCCGCCCCGGGTTTGGGAGGGCTGACCCTCATCGCCGCCACCCGCTGGGAGTGCTCAGGGCGGCTGCGGGGCACGGGCCGCCCCCACTTCAGGGCCGATAGTTGGTGAACTGCAGCGGCAGCGCCAGGTCCAGTTCGCGCAGCTCCTTGATGACTGCCTGGAGCGCGTCCTTGTCCCGGCCTGCCACCCGCAGCTCGGATCCCTGGATGCGCACCTGGACCTTGGGGTGGGCCGCCTTGACCCGCTTGCTCAAACTGCGAGCGGTCTCCTCGTCGATGCCGCGGCGCAGCCGAACCACCTGGCGGACGTTGCCCCGGGCGGCGGGCTCGGGCTTGCCTGGGTCGAGGATCTTGAGAGACAGTTGGCGGCGGACCAGCTTGCTCTTGAGGACGTCGAGGACGGCGGCGGCGCGGGCATCGGTGGCAGCCAGGATGACCAGCTCCCCCTCGTGCAGCTCCAGCTCGGCCACCACCCCCTTGAAGTCGTAGCGGGTGGCTATCTCGCGCCGCGCCTGGTCGACGGCATTGTGGAGCTCCTGGCGGTCGAAGTCGGAGACCACGTCAAAGGAGTACTCGGTCGCGGCCACGGGCCAAGCGTAGCGGCTAGTCTTCCTCGTCGCTGGAGTCGAGCAGCTGCTCCAGCTCGGCCAGGTTCATCAGCACCTCGCGGGACTTGCTGCCCTCGTAGGGACCGACCACCCGGGCGTCGGAGAGCTGGTCGATGAGCCGCGCCGCCCGCGTGTAGCCCACCTTGAGCTTGCGCTGGAGCAGCGAGGCGGCACCCCGCTGCTCTCCGATCACGATCCGCCCGGCGCGCTCGAAGAGCGGGTCGCGCTGCAGCGCGCCCTCGACTCCGGCGGGCGCCAGCGCGGTTGCCTGCAGGATCTCCTCCTGGTACTGGGGACGGCCCTGGGCCTTCCACCAGCCGATCAGTTGGTCAAGCTCCCGGTCGGAGACGTAGGCACCCTGGAGGCGGGCCGCCTTGCCGGCGTCGATGGGCAGGTAAAGCATGTCGCCGCGCCCCAGCAGCTTCTCCGCCCCCATCTCATCGAGGATCACCCGGGAGTCGACGCCGCTGCTGACGGCGAACGCGATCCGAGACGGGATGTTGGCCTTGATCAACCCCGTGATGATGTCGGCCGAGGGCCGCTGGGTGGCGACGATCAGGTGGATCCCCACCGCGCGGGCGAGCTGGGCGATCCGGCAGATCAGGTCCTCGATCTCGTTGGCTGCCACCATCATCAGGTCGGCCAGCTCGTCGATGACGATCACGATCTTGGGCAGCGGGCGCAGCCCGAGCCGCGGGGAGCGCTCGTTGAAATTGGTGATGTTGCGGGCGCCGTGGGCGGCGAACAGCTTGTAGCGCTGCTCCATCTCCATCACGGCCCAGCGCAGGGCCGCCACCGCTGGGTCGGAGTCCACGACCACCGGTACCAGCAGGTGCGGCAGGCCCGAGAAGGAGCTCAGCTCCACCCGCTTGGGGTCGACCAGGATGAGGCGCAGGTCCCTGGGCGTGGACTGCAGCAGGAGCCCGGCCAGGACCGCGTTGATGCAGACGCTCTTGCCGGAGCCGGTGGTGCCCGCAATCAAGAGGTGGGGCATCCCCGCCAGGTCCCCCAGCACAGGGTGGCCGCTGACGTCGGCCCCCAGCGCCACGGCGAGGCGGCTCTTGATGCCCTCGAAGCTCGGCGCCTGGACCACCTCCTTGAGGGTCACTAACTGAGCCGCCTTGTTGGGTACCTCGATCCCGATCGCCGACTTGCCGGGGATGGGGGCCTGGATCCGGATCGGGGCCGCCAGCGCCATCGAGAGGTCGGGCTGGTAGGCGAGCACCTTGCGCACCGGCACCCCGGGTGCCGGCTGCAGTTCGTACTGGGTGACGGTCGGCCCGGCATTGACCCCCATCACCTTGCACTGCACCCCGAAGTTGCCCAGGGTGGACTCGATGGTCTTGATACGGCTGCGGATCTCGTCCCGCAGTCGCTCCCGCTTGCCGTGCGCCGAGTCCAGGAGGTCGATGCTGGGCAGCACCCAGGCCGGCTCCTCCTCCAGTTCGTCGGCCTCCTCGCCCCCTTCGAGATCGGCGGGCGGAGCCGGGGCCACCGGGCTCCCCGCCAGCTGGGCCAGGCCGGGACCGGGGGCAGCCGCCTCTTCGGCCGGCAGCTCCAGGTCCTCGAAGATGCGCTGGAAGGACTCGGGGGCCTCGCTCGGCTCCTCGCCGCCCAGATCCAGCTCTGCCTGGGGCATGGCCGCCGGTGTGGCCGCCAGCGGCGCGGCCGGCGACTGCCGCGCCCGGGGGGCCGAAGACCGGCTGGGGACCATCAGGCCGCGACCGGCCGTCGCCAACGCTCCCGCCAGCAGCACCGAGACCCGCGACGGCTGCACCTCCAGCCCCACCACCAGCCCGGCCAGGGCCAGGGCCCCGAGCGCCACAAGGGTCGCGGCCGGGCCGATCCAGCGCGCCAGGTTGGGCCCGATCACCCGCCCCACCGCTCCGCCGCCCCCGGCGTGGGCCACCGCCGCCATGGCCACGATGGCCACGGTTGAGGTGGCCAGGGCCAGCGCGATCGGGCCGGTGCTCCGCGGTGACTCCCGGGAGGCGAGCATGCCCACCCCACCGGCCACCAGCGCCACCCCGATGATCCAACCCCCCAACCCAAGCGCGTCGAACACGGCACGGGCGAAGTCCGAGGCCAGCTGCGCCTGGGGGTAGGCGAGCAGGATCAGCCAGATCACCCCTACGGCCACGCCGGTGAGCCCGGCTAGCTCGCGTCGCTGGTCGGAACTGAGCTGCAGGAGCGGAGCGCTGCTGACCGTCCCGCGGGCGCGGACTGGGCGGCGCCGGGTGCTGGGCCGGGGGCGGCTCCGCCGCTTGGTGGTCGCCATCAGACTGAGCTTGGCCTCGGGGTGGGGTTGGGTGAGTTGCAAATCGGGGTCGCCACCCGTTGGCCGCAGTCTAGCAGCGGCACCGCACATCCGCTCGCCCTCAGAAGTGCAGCAGTCGCCACCACCAGGTCGGCCCCGGCACTGCCTTCACCGGGCT
>JBOHUK010000060.1:0-5336 GCA_050734395.1 Candidatus Dormibacteria bacterium | reverse complement strand
TTCCACATCGAGATCTTCGCCTCGCGAGCGCGCAGCTACCGGGAGCTGCCCCTGCGCATGGCGGAGCTGGCGGCGGTCTACCGCTACCAGCGCAGTGGCACGCTGCAGGGGCTGCTGCGGGTGCGTGGCTTCACCCAGGACGACGCCCACATCTTCTGCACCGAGGAGCAGGTCGAGTCGGAGGTGGAGCAGGTGCTGGAACTGGTGGCCCGGATCTACGCGCGGTTCGGGTTCCACGAGCTGGAAGTGGACCTCAGCACCAGGCCGGAGAAGGCGGTGGGCAGCGAGGGCCAGTGGCGCTCCGCCGAGGCGACCATGGAGCGGGTCTTGGAGCGGACGGGGCTGCCCTACAGGATCAATCCCCGTGAGGGCGCCTTCTACGGGCCCAAGGTGGACGTGCAGATCCGCGACGCCTTGGGGCGGCGCTGGCAGTGCGCCACCGTGCAGTTCGACTTCAACGAGCCCCAGCGCTTCCAGCTGGAGTACATAGGGCCGGACGGCCAGGCGCACCAGCCGGTGATGGTCCACCGCACCGTGCTCGGATCGCTGGAGCGCTTCACGGGCGTGCTGCTCGAGCACCATGCCGGCGCCCTGCCGCTCTGGCTGGCGCCCGTCCAGATCCAGGTGCTTACGGTGACTGACGAGCAGCTGGACTATGCTCACCAGGTGGCGGCGGAGTTGGAGCGTGCAGGCCTGCGGGTGGAGGTTCCCGACCACCCCGGGGTGCGCCCCAGCGCCAAGATCCGCCAGTCCCAGCTGGCCAAGGTGCCCTATGCCGCGGTGGTCGGTGCCCGCGAGGTGGCCGAGGGGAACGTCAACCTGCGCGACAACCGCCGGGGGGAGCAGCGGCCGCTGCAGGTCGCCGAGGTGGTCGAGCGCCTGCTGGCCGAGGCGACATCCTGACGTTTGCCCCTCAGTTGGGCGGGGCAGGCTGCTGGTGCTAGCATCCGCCATCCATCGGTGGCCTGAGGAGGATTAGTCCATAGCGTTCCGCGAGCTGCGCATCAACGACCAGATCCGAGCGGCATCGGTGCGACTTTTCGACGACACCAACGACGAGGCGCTGGGCATCGTCAACCTGGCTGAGGCCCAGCAACTGGCGCAGGAGCGGGGCCTGGACCTGGTCGAGGTGGCCCCCCAGGCGCAGCCCCCGGTGTGCCGGCTGATGGACTACGGGCGGTTCAAGTTCGAGGCCCTCAAGCGGGAGAAGGAGGCGCGGCGGGAGCACAACGCCATCCGCCTCAAGGAGATGAAGCTCCGCCCCAAGATCTCGGAGCACGACTTCCAGACCAAGTACGGCTACGTGCGCCATTTCCTGGAAGAGGGCGACAAGGTCAAGCTGACTATCATGTTCCGGGGCCGGGAGATGGTCCACCAGGAGATCGGCCGGGCGTTGCTCGACCGGCTGGCCGACGAAGTCAAGGATGTGGCCCAGATCGAGCGCTCCCCGCTGGTGGAGGGGCGCAATATGATCATGATCCTCAATCCGGTCGCCAAGAAGCAGTCGAAGGGAGGCTCCGGCAACCATGCCCAAGATCCGCAGTCACCAGGGGACGCGCAAGCGCTTCCGTCTGTCGGCAACGGGTAAGCTGCTGCGCCGCTCTGCCTTCCAGTCGCACCTGCTCGAGCACAAGTCGGCTAAGCGCAAGCGCGGCTACGCCCAGGTGCACCAGGTGGCCAAGGGCGATGCCAAGTCGGTGCGCCGCGACGCCCCCTACCTGAAGGACTGAGCTGTGCCCAGGGTCAAGCGGGGGGTAGCGGCGCACAAGCGTCACAAGAAGCTCTTGAAGCTGGCGTCCGGGTTCACCGGGACCCACCACCGCCTCTTCCGCCCCGCCAACGAGGCGGTGATGCACTCGCTGGCCTACCAGTACCGCGATCGGCGCCGGCGCAAGGGGGACTTCCGCAAGCTCTGGATCGCCCGGATCAACGCCGCCAGCCGCCAGGCGGGCATGCCCTACAGCCGCTTCATCAACGGCCTGGACCGGGCGGGGGTGCAGCTGTCGCGCAAGCAGATCGCCGAGCTCGCCGCCCGGGATCCGGCCGCCTTTACCAGGTTGGTTGAGGTAGTGCGGGAGACCGCGCCCGAGCAGTGACCGAGGGCGATCTCCTAGCACTCGAGGGTCAGGCCCTGGAGGAGATCGCAGCGGCCGGCGACCCGGAGCAGTTGGAGCTGACCCGGAGGCGATACCTCGCACGCCATGGAGGCCTGCTCAGCGACGCCGGGCGCGGCCTGGCGGGGGCCCCGCCCGAGCGGCGGGCCGAGCTGGGGAGGGCCTTCAACCGGGCCAAATCGGCGGTGGAGCAGGCACTGGCGGCGCGAACTGCAGAGCTGGCGCGGCCCGTCGGGCCCGCCCCGGTCGACGTCCCAGACCTCACTTACCCCGGGCCCTTCGAGCGCGGCCACCAGCACCCGGTGCAGCGGCTGATCCGTGAGATCGAGGCGGTTGCCTCCCGGCTGGGCTACGAGTCGGTGTCCGGCCCCGAGGTGGAGGACGACCGCCACAACTTCCAGCTGCTCAACCTGCCCCAGGACCATCCCGCGCGCGATGCCCAGGACACGTTCTACCTCGAGGGGCCGGTCCCGGGCTGGCTGCTGCGCACCCACACCTCACCGGTGCAGGTCCGCACCATGATGGCGGGGCCCCCGCCCTACCGGGTGATCGTCCCCGGCAAGGTCTACCGCCGCGACAACCCCGACCCCACCCACAACCCGATGTTCCACCAGGTGGAGGGGCTCTGCGTCGGGGAGGGCGTGACCATGGCCGATCTCAAGGGCACCCTCACTTACTTCATCCGGGCCCTGTTCGGCGAGGACCGCCAGGCGCGGCTGCGCTCCAGCTACTTCGCCTTCACCGAGCCGAGCATGGAGGCCGATGTCTCCTGCTGGTTCTGCCAGGGCCGGGGCTGCCGCAGCTGCCTGCACAAGGGCTGGATCGAGGTCCTGGGGTCGGGGATGGTCCACCCCAACGTGCTGGCCCAGTCGGGGGTGGACCCGGAGCGCTACAGCGGTTTCGCCTTCGGCATGGGCCCCGACCGGATGGCGGCGCTCAAGTACGGCCTGGAAGACGTCCGCGATCTGTACGAGAACGATCTGCGCCTGCTGGAGAACTTCTGATGCGCCTCAGCCACGACTGGCTCGGCGACTTCCTCGACCTGGAGGGCGTCAGCCCGGAGCACGCGGCGGAGCTGCTCACCCTGAGCGGCACCGAGGTCGAGCGGCTGATCCCGATCGGGCACGGCCTGGAGGAGGTCGTGGTGGCGGAGCTGGTCGGCTTGGAGCGGCTGGAGCGCAGCGATCACCTCTGGCTCGCCCGGGTGGAGGCGGGTCAGGCTGGCGGTGGCGAGGTGGTCTGCGGAGCCCAGAACCTGGTGTTGGGGGCGCGGGTCCCCTGGGCGCGTCCCGGCTCAAGGCTGCCTGACGGCAGTGCGATCGCAGAGCGGCGGATTCGCGGCCAGCTCAGCCAGGGGATGCTCTGCTCGCCGCTCGAGCTCGGGCTGGGTGCCGACCACGACGGCATCCTGTTGCTTGAGGAAGGCGAGGCGCAGCCGGGAGAGCCGCTCAGCCTGACCTTTCCCCAGGACACCATCTACGAGCTGGAGATCCAGAGCAATCGGGGAGACTGCCTCTGCCACCTGGGTGTGGCCCGGGAGCTGGCGGCGATGCTCGGCCGGATCGCCCGTGAGCCCGAGCTGGGGCCGGTCAGGCGAGCGCCTGGCCCTGCACCCGAGCCTCAGGTGGCGATTCAAGACCAGGGCGGATGCAGCCTGTACACGGCGCAGGCGCTGGAGGTGGAGGGCGCTCGTGCGAGCCCGACCTGGATGCGGCGCCGCTTGCTGGCAGTCGGCGCCCGCCCGATCTCGCCGATCGTGGACCTGGCCAACTACGTGATGCTGGAGGTGGGCCAGCCGGTCCACACCTTCGACCGGGACCGCCTGGGCGCCGGGGCCCCACTGCTCGGGGTGCGCCGGGCGCGCTCCGGGGAAGCGCTGGACTGCCTCGACGGCCAGCGCCGCCGGCTCGAGCCCAGCGACCTGGTGATCACCGCCGCCGACGAGCCGGCGGCGCTCGCCGGGCTGATCGGCGGGTCCGGCACCGCGGTTGGCGCCCAGACCACCCGGGTGGTGCTGGAGTCCGCCAACTTCGACCGGGTGGGCATCAGGCGCAGCTCGCGCCGGCTGGGCTTGCGCACCGAGGCCTCGTCCCGCTTCGAGCGCGGGCTGTCCCCGGCGCTGGTCGAGTTGGGCCGGGAGCGCTTCTGCCGCCTGGCACAGGAGGTCTTGAGGGCGCGGGTGGGCCCGGGCCCGGTGGTCGCGGGGGCGAGCCCCGAGCCGGCTGCGCCCATCCTTACCTCCGGCGAGCGCATCTCCCGGCTCCTCGGGTTGCCAGTCACAGCCGAGCGGGCGGCCGAGGCGCTGCGCCGGCTGTGCTTCTCGGTCCGCGTCGATGGTGACGGCCTCGCGGCCCGCCCCGACCCGGTCCGCACCGATGTCACCCTACCCGAGGACCTGACCGAGGAAGTGGGTCGGGTGCTCGGCTACCAGCAGCTGCCCGAGACGCTGCCCGCGCTGCGCGAGCCCCCCAGCGGACACCCGGGCCGGGCACCGGCGGCGCGCCTGGCCCAGGAGATCGCCCTGGGGGCGGGATTCACCGAGGCGGTGACGCTCAGCCTGGTGCCGGTCGGGTCGGCCCCGGAGCTGCCCAGCCTGCTGGAGCAGGGGTCGTCGCCGCGGCTCAGCAACCCTCTCTCACTGCAGCTGGGGCAATTGCGTACCAGCTGCCTGCCCGGATTGCTGCGCAGCTGCCAGGTCAACCAAGCCCGCGGCCGAGAGCGGGTGCGGCTCTTCGAGCTCGGGCACTGCTTCTGGCCCGTCCCCCCGGGTGAGCGACCCTTGGAGCCCGAGCTGCTCGCCCTCGCCGACAGCCAAGTCGCCGAGGCGGGGAGCGGTGGCGGCAACCGGCTCGAGGAGTTGCTGCGCCTGGTCCAGGGTTTGGGGGAGAGGCTGGGACCCGGCGCGCCCCAGCTGCTCCCCGCCCAGCGCCCGGGCTTCCGGGCCGGGCATTGCGTCGAGGTGCTCGTCAACGGTGAGCGGCGCGGGGTGGCGGGAGAGCTGAGCGCTGGGTCCAGCGTCGCCCTGGGGCTGCGCGGCCAGACCGTGGCCGCCGAGCTCCGACTCGACGGCTGGCTGTCGGATGGCGGCCGTCCGGGAGAGGGCCGCAGGCTCTCCAAGCAGCCGGCGCTGGTCGTGGACCTGGCGGTGACCGTCCCCGACCGAGCGCAGCTGGGACCGGCGCTGGGGGCGCTGGCCGAGGCTGGGGTCGAGGACCTGGAAGC
>JBOHUK010000059.1:0-7733 GCA_050734395.1 Candidatus Dormibacteria bacterium | reverse complement strand
AGTCCCGCCGTGGCGCCGGGCGAGCCGGTCCAGGAGCTCCAGGCGCTCCTCCACCTGCTCCAGACGCCCCGGGTCCTCGGAGATCTGGTCAAGGTAGGCGCTGGCCGCCAGCCGCAGCTCCTGCAGCTCCGACGCCGACCGCTCTGCTTCGTCCAGCAGCCGGTCGAGGGCGGGGTCCAGCCCCCGCTGCCGGCCCGCATCCTGCAGCGCTCCCCCCAGGAGCCCGGCCGCCCCCTCGAGCTCGCCGTCGCCGGCTAGCGCCAGGCGCAGGCGGTCGCCGGCGCCCCGCAGGCCCTGGCTGTGGCGGAGCAACTCCCGCTCTCGCACGAGCCGCTCGTCCTCCCCATCTTGGAGTTGGGCCGCCTCCAGCTCGGCCAGATCCAGCCTGGCCAGCTCCAGCTCGGCCGCCATCCGCTCCCGGCGCTGCTCCAGGTCGGCCAGGTCGCGCAGCAACCGCTCCCGCCGCCCCCAGCCGCTTTGGATCAGCTCCAGGTCTTCGAGCGACTGGGGACGGTCCAGGCTATCCAAACCCGCCCGCTGCTGCGACTCCCGGAGCCAGGCCGAGGTGGCCCCCTGCCCCTGAAGCTCCACCAGCCGTTCGCCCAGCTGCGCCAGTGCCGATGCGGCAACCAGGGCGCCGTTGGCGCGGGACACGCTCCGACCGGTGGCCGCGACCTCCCGCTGGAGCACCAAAGCCTCCTCCGCCCCCAGTCCCAGGTCGGAGGAGAGCTGCGAGACCGCCGCGCCCGGGTCGCTGAAGGCAGCCGCCACCCGGGCGCGCTCCTGCCCGCGGCGCACCAGCCCAACCTCCGCCCGGCCACCCAGCGCCAGCCCCAGCGCCGCCAGCAAGACCGATTTGCCCGCCCCGCTTTCCCCGGTCAGCGCGTTGAGCCCGGGCGCAAAGTGAGCCTCGGTGCCCTCGATAACGGCCAGGTTCTCGATCCTGAGCTCCGCCAGCACGTTCAGCTGGGGTCCAGCCCCGTTCGGTCCTGGACGCTCTCCTCGTAGGGCAGCTTGAGCACGTTGCCGAAGCCCGTCTTGGCCCGCAGGCGTTCGAAGAACCCGGGAGTTCCCGGAGGCTGGACCAGGACCAGCTCCGGGCCTGATCCCACGGTCAGCTCCTGGCCGCTCGCAAGAGTCGAGCAGAGGTGACCGTCGCCGGCCACCACCACCTGCCCGCTCTCAACCTGGATGCCCACGTCCAGGATGTCCGGTATCACCAGCGAGCGACTGATCAGGGCGTGGGGATTGAGCGGGGTCACCACCAGCGCCGGCACCCGGGAATCCACCGGCGGGCCGCCCGCTGATAGCGAGTAGGCGGTCGAGCCGACGCTGGTGGCGATGACCAGGCCGTCGGCGTCGAAGGTGCCGACCAGCTGGTGGTCGCTGGTCACCCGCAGCCGGACCAGGTTGACCCCCTCCCCCTTCACCACCAGCTCGTTGACCGCCACCTCCAGGATGGTGCGGCCCTGGACCTCGGCCCGCAGCGTCCGCCGCCGCTCGAAGCGGCAGTCGCCGCGACTGAAGGCGTCGATCGCGGAGGGAAGCTGGCTCAGCTCGACGTTGGTCAGGAAGCCGAGCTGGCCCCGGTTGACCCCCAGCAAGGGCACGCCCCGGGGCGCGGCGCGCCGGGCGGCGTAGAGCAGGGTGCCGTCCCCACCCACCGCCACCAGCAGGCGCGCCCCGGCCAGCTCGCGGGCCAGCACCGCCTCGGCCTCCTCCTGGGCGACCCAGGCCCGGAAGCCCGCCCCCTCGGCCGCGGCGGTGGCGGCCAAGAGCCCCGGCGAGTCCAGGGCCTCGCGGAAGTGCAGTAGGAAGCCGATCGAGGGGACGCGCCCCGCCCAGCTCACCGCCTGCCCCCTCGCATCGCCCAATCCATCGCGGCTAAGGATGTTAGGTCCTCCCCCCTTGGGCCAAGCTGGTCAGCCGAGCATCCCCACCAGGATGCCGAGCGCAATCCCCGCCAGCACCTCGACCGGGGTGTGCCCCAGGAACTGGCGCAGGCGCTCGTAGCGCAGCCCCAGGTGCTGCCGGAGATCGTCCAGGACCTGGTTGAGGATCATCCCCTGCTGGCCGGCCGCCCGGCGCACCCCGGTGGCGTCGTAGATGACCACGACGGTCAGGACGGCGACCCCGGCGAACAGGGCGGAGCCCGGGCCCACCCGCCGGGCGATCACCGTGGCCAGGCAGACCGTCATCGCGGTGTGGGAGCTGGGCATCCCCCCCGACAAGCCAAGAGAGCGCAGGCTGAGCCGCCGCCGCGAGATGGAGTCGGTCACCACCTTGAGCACCTGGGCGATGGCCCATGCCAGGACCGGCAGCCAGAAGAATTGGTTGGCGAGGAACGCAGCCACGGTGGCTCAGAAGGGGCCGGCCCCGGGCTCCTCCTCCTCGTCCTCCGCCAGCAGCAGCGGCTGGGTGAGGAGTTGTCCGCCCGGGGACTGGCTCAGCTCCTGGACCCGTTTCTCGGCCCCATCGAGCAAGCCCGAGCAGCGGCGGACCAAGCTCACCCCGCGCTCGTAGAGGGCCATGGCCTCCTCCAGCGCGACGCGGCCGTCCTCCAGCTGCTCCAGCACCGTGTCCAGCGCGGCCAGCGCCGCCTCGTAGTCGAGTGTCTCCACCGCCGCCGGGCTCTGCTCAGCCTCCATCGGCCGCCTCCTCCACCTCCTCCACCCGGCTGCGAACGCTTCCGTGGTGCAGGCGGCTCCTGATCACCTGGCCCACCTCGACCTCGGTGGCACGGCGTAGGACTCCCCTGCCATCGGGACCCAGCGTGATCGAGTAGCCGCGCCCCAACACGGCGAGCGGGCTCAGCGCCTCCAGCCTACCAACCCGCCCGCGGAACTCCTCCTGGGCCTGGGCCAGGCGCGGCCTCGGGCCCCGCGCCGCCAGCAGGCCGGAGCGCGTCTCCAGGGCCCGGCGCTCGACGGTCAGGAGTCGGCGCCAGGCGCTGGTGAGCGCCGCCTGGCGCCGGTCCAGGTCGAGGCGGCTGTTCGCCAGGCGCAGCCGCGGCGCCATCCGCCCCAGGCGGCCCGCTATCCGGGAGAGGTCGCGGCGGCGTGATCCCAGCCCTCCACGCCCCACCCTCCACAGCCGGTCCCGCCTCCGGGCCACCTCGGCGACCAGACGTCCCAGGTCGGGGACCGCCAGCTCAGCCGCCACCGACGGGGTGGGGGCGCGGCGGTCGGCGACGTAGTCGACGACCGAGCTGTCGGTCTCGTGGCCCACCCCCGCGACCACCGGTCGGGGACAGCTGGCCACGGCCCGGGCCACCTCCTCCGAGTTGAAGGCGCGTAGGTCCTCCAGCGACCCCCCGCCGCGCACCAACAGCACCACCTCCGCCTGGGACCGGCCCGCCAGCTCGAGGGCGTTGACGATCTCCTCGACCGCTCCCTCCCCCTGGACCGCGGTCGGGCAGACCA
Organism: Candidatus Dormibacteria bacterium; assembly: GCA_050734395.1. Taxonomy (GTDB): domain Bacteria; phylum Chloroflexota; class Dormibacteria; order Aeolococcales; family Bog-877; genus Bog-877. Next base: position 4,311 of record JBOHUK010000059.1, on the reverse strand, counting down.
GCACCTCCACGATCGGACAGCGCCGCCGGACCACATGGAGCACGTCGCGCAGCGCCGCCCCCCGCGTCGAGGTCACCACCGCCAACCGGCGCGGCAGGAAGGGCAGCGGTCGCTTGCGCTCCTCAGCGAACAACCCCTCCGCCTCCAGCCTCTGTAGGAGCTGCTGCAGTGCCAGCGCCAGCGCGCCCACGCCCTGGGGCTCCAGCCGGTCCATGTAGAACTGCAGCGAGCCCTGCGCCAAGTAGAAGGAGACCTGGCCGTGGGCGATCACCCGCATCCCGCTCGCAGGCTGGAAGGCGAGGCTGCGCGCCTTGCTCGAGAACATCACCGCCCGGAGCGCCGCCTGGCTCGCCTGCCCGGGCCTGGCGTCCTTGAGGCTGAAGTACCAGTGGCCAGCAGCGGAAAGGTGGCAGTCCCCCAACTCCGCCTCGACGTAGGCGTCCTGAAGGTCCGGGACCTCTTCGACCGCCGCCCGGATCAGGGAGCTGAGCTCACCTACCTGGAGTACGCGCACCGCTCCCTACCCCGAGACGGCTGCGCCCGATGCTCCCCAGCACCCCGTTGACGAAGCGCGCCGCCTCCTGCCCCGCGAGCGCCTTGGCCAGCTCGACCGCCTCGCTGATGGCGACAGGAGGCGGCGTGGCGGTGAAGAGCAGCTCCGCGACCGCCAGGCGCAGCACCGCCCGCTCCACCGCGCCCATCTGGTCCAGGGACCAGTGGGTGGAGCCCTCGCGGATCACCTGGTCGATCTCGTCGCGGTGGTCGCCCGCCTGCTCCATCAGTCCCTCAAGGAAGGTGGCATCCGCCGCCGCCAGGGGTTGCTCCCCCAGCTGGTAGCTGAGCGGCTGGCGCCAGTCGCCGGGCTGCAGCTCCAGCTGGAATAGCACCTGGACGCCGACCGCCCGGGCGCGGTGGCGGGCCGCCACTCTCAGCCGCCCTCGATCTCGCGGACGTGCAGATTGATCTCGACCGCCTCCAGCCCGAGCATGCTGCGCACCGCCTCGCCCACCCGGGTCTGGAGATGGTCGGCGAGCTCGGTCAGCGAGGCCTCGGGGGTGATGTTGAGGTGAAGGTCCACCCGGATCCCGGTCTCGCCCACCATCTGCACCTGGACCCCACGCTGGCGGTGCTGGCCGTGCAGTGCCAGGCCCAGCCCCGCCGGGTCGCACATCGCCGCCACCCCCTCGACCTCGAGGGCGGCGTAGGCGACGATGGCGCGGACCACCTCGCTGGCAACCCGCACCCGGCCCGGCGGCGGGGTGCCGCGGTGGGCCAGGCCGAGCTCGCTCACTGCACCCGCTCCAGGTACTTGCCGGAGCGGGTGTCCACCTTGACCCGGTCCCCCACCGCCACGAAAAGCGGGACGTCGACCACCAAACCGGTGCTGAGCGTGGCCGGTTTGCTGGTCCCGGTGGCGGTGTCCCCCTTGAAGCCGGGCTCGGTGGCGACCACCTCGAGATCCACCGTGATCGGGAGCTCGACCCCGATCACGCGCCCCTCATAGCGCAGGACCGCCAGGTGGGCGGACTCGTTGAGGTAGCGGGAGGCCTCGGTGAATTGCTCCTGGTCGAGCGGGAACTGCTCGTAATTGCCGGTGTCCATCACCACGAAGTGGTCGCCGTCCCGGTAGAGGTACTGCACCTCGCTCTTCTCGATCCGCGCCCTGGGGAAACGCTCCTCGGGCCGGAAGGTCTCCTCGGTGACCGCCCCCGAGTCCAGGTTGCGCAGCCGGGTGCGGACCACGGCCGTGCCCCTGCCCAGCTTGATGTGCTCGAAGGAGAGGACCTCGTAGAGCTGCCCCTGGCGCTCGACCGTGGTCCCGGAGCGCAACTCGCCGGCGCTGATCATCCGCTGCTACCTCCAGTGCCGGGCTCTCCGGGCGGCCCTGATCATCCCAGCTTCCACGCTCGCCAGCCCGCCCGCCGGCCGCTGCCGCCCCGGAAGTCGGTGTGGGAGACGGCGAAGTCAGGACGGACCCCTGCGACGGAGCTGTCAGAACTTGCGGCGGGAACGCGATGGGTGGTCGCGGCCTGCTCAGCCAAAGTTGCAGCGGATGGCTACCACGGTGCAGCCGACCACGGCCCGGGCGCCGGGGCTGGGCACGATGCCCAGCTCTCTGGTGATCGCCGCGCTCTCGCGCGCCCTGGACCTCGCCGAGGGCGAGCCCATGGGCCACGCCATCCGCGCCTGCTGGCTGGGGATGCAGGTCGCCAAGTGGCTGGAGCTGCGTCCCGAGGAGCGCCAGGACCTCTACTACGCCCTGCTCCTCAAGGATGCCGGCTGCTCCGCCAACGCCTATAGCGTCACCCACTGGTTCCAGGCCGACGACATCACGACCAAGGCCTCGCTGAAGGCCACCGACTGGGGCAGCCACTGGCGGACCATGCTCTTCGCCATCCGCCAGACGGCGCCCGCCGCCCCGGTGACCCGCAAGATGGCCCAGTTGGTGGCGATGGGCAGCCGCGGCAACCGCCTCGCCAACGAGCTGGTCGAGGTGCGCTGCAACAAGGGCGCCGAGCTGGTCCGCCAGCTGGGCTGGGCCGAGCCCGCCGCCGCCGCGGTGATCGGCCTGGACGAGCACTGGAACGGTTCGGGACGCCCCCGCGGGCTGCGCGGCGAGGAGATCCCGCTGCTCTCCCGCATCGCGCTGCTCTGCCAGACGGTGGAGATCTTCTGGCGCCTCGGGGGCGGCCGCTCCGCCGAGACCGTGCTGCGCCAGCGCCGCGGCCGCTGGTTCGACCCCACGCTGGTGGACCTGGTGCTGGCCCACGCCCGCCCGGGCGAGCTCTGGGCCCAGCTGAGCGCCGTCTCCGCCCCCGAGCACGTGAGCCAGCTCGACCCCGAGCCCCGGCCCATCCCCACGTCCTCGCTGGACGACGCCATCCGCATCGGCGAGGTCTTCGCCGCCGTGGTCGATGCCAAGTCGCCCTGGACCACCAATCACTCCACCCGCACCGCCGCCATCGCCCGCCTGATCGCCGAGACCATGCACTTCTCGCCCCAGGAGCAGGACCGGATCGGGCTCGCCGGGCTCCTCCATGACCTGGGCAAGCTGGCGGTCAGCAACGCCATCCTGGACAAGGCTGGCGCGCTCATCCCCGAGGAGGTGGAGGAGATGCAGCGCCACACCTCCATCACCTACGACATCCTGGCGCCCCTCTGGCCCCTGGCCGACGTCGCCGAGATGGCCTCGGCCCACCACGAGCGCCTGGATGGCACCGGCTACCACCGCCACCTGCGCGGGCCCGAGCTCCCCTACGGCGCCGACATCCTCGCCGTCGCCGACGTCTTCGACGCCCTCACCAGCCACCGCCCCTACCGGCGCGGCATGGAAAACGACGAGGCTCTCGCCGTGCTCAAAGAGGACCAGGGCTCGCGGCTGGCGGCCGAGCCCATCGCCGCGCTGGAGCAGATGGTCGCGCGCCAGCACAGCTGAGCCCGGCGGGGCTACATGAAGAAGAGCACCACCCCCGCCCCCGCGACCAGGAAGGGGCCGTAGGGCAGGGCGTCGCGCAGGCCCACCCGGCGGGTGAGCAGCAGCAGGATGGTCACCGCCCCGCCGATCAGGGTGCCGGCGATCAAGGCCCAGACCGTGTACAGGGAGCCGTAGCTCAGGCTCATCCCGGTCATGGCCCCGATGGTCATGCCCAACTTGACATCCCCCCACCCGAAGCCCTCGCCGCGGTGCAGCAGGTCGCTGGCCAGAGCGAAGGGCAGCAGCGCCACCCCTCCGATGAGGATGCCGAAGAGCGCGCTGAGCACGCTGAGGTCGGGGCTCCAGTTGGCGAGCGCGATGGCGATGAGGATGGTGGGCAGGGTGACCACGTCCAGCACCAGCCGGTGCTTGATGTCAAATCCCAGGATCTGGATCAGCACCAGGATCCAGAGGCTGTGCACCAGCAGCCCGGGGCCCATCCCCTGGCGCCAGGCGAACATGAAAAAGCCCACCAGCCCCAGCGCGGGCAGCAGCAGCCACTCGAGCTTGGTGGCGCCGAGGCGGGGTGGCGGCTGCTCCTCTCGCAGCGGCCGCTCCAGCAGCAGCGAGAGGCGCCCCATCCCCAGCCCGCCCAGCAGGCCCAGCAACCCCCACCCCGCCGCCTGCAGCAGCGTCAAGGGCTGGTCGCCCCCCGAGCCCGGGTCAACCCATCCCCGCCTGCTGGATCTGCTGCTCGTGCTGGGCCAGGGTCACGCTGTAGACCACCTTACCGTTGGGCAGCGCCAGGAAGTAGAAGTAGGGGTTGGGGGTGGGGTGGAGCACGGCGTTGATGGCGGCCTGGCCGGGGCTGTCGATGGGGCCGGGGGGGAGCCCCG
>JBOHUK010000058.1:0-3422 GCA_050734395.1 Candidatus Dormibacteria bacterium | reverse complement strand
CACCCACCCACTTCAGGGTCCGCCATGACCGCGTCGACCACCACGGTCGGGTCACCTTGCGCTACCTCAGCCGCCTCCACCACATCGGGCTGGGTGCCGCCTACCGCGGCCTCTCAGTCCACCTCCTGGCCGCCGATCGGCATATCCGTATCCTCACCGAGGACGGCAGCCTCATCCGTGAGCTCACCCTCGATCCCACCAGGGACTACCAGCCCCAGAACCCATCCCAAATCGGGCACTATCACCTGCGACAGGTGGGCACCATCTCCTGAGACATCACAATGGTGGAGCGAAGGGGATTCGAACCCCCGACCTCTGCCGTGCGAGGGCAGCGCTCTCCCAGCTGAGCTATCGCCCCTCGGGGAGCTGAGTATACCGGCGGATCTCAAAAAAGGCCTTCCCGCGGTTTCCCTATTGGGTGGTGGCCGTATGAGAGTTGGTGTTCAGCCTGGCGCGGCTCAGGTGCGGCAACACCGGGCTGCCGGCCTGGCTCCGCCTGGCCAGCCACCCAGCTGGCGTCCGACGGCGCTCGCCCCGTTGGCGCGCCCGGGACGGGGGTCACCTATCCTGGCCTTTGACTGCGAAAGCTCACCTTGAGGGAGTTGGGAGATGGCCGAAGTCCAGATCGACGGCGACCAGCTGGTGGTGAAGATGACGGGGATGGAGAAGCTGGAGTCGATGCACGGCGATCTGCGGGTACCGCTCAGCTCGGTCCGCTCGGTGCAGGTCAGCGACAACCCGTCTGCGGCGATCTCGGGGATGAAGCTCGTGGGCACCGGCCTGCCCGGGGGCACCGCGGTCGGGACCTGGACCGGGTCGGAGGGCGAGACCTTCGCCGTCGAGCACCATGGCAGCCGCGGGATCGTGGTCACGCTTGAGGGCGCGCGCTACCAGCAGCTGGTCATCGGATGCGAGCAGCCCGAGGAGGTCGCGGCCCGCATCCAGGCGGCCGCCCCCTCGTTGGGGGGCTAGGCCGCCCGGCGCTGCCAGCGGGTCTTCTTCAGCATCTTCTTGTGCTTGTGCTTGCGCATCTTCTTGCGCCGCTTCTTGATCACCGATCCCACGAAGAAGAAGACCTCTGCTTGCCCCAAGGCGACTGGCAAGGGCGCACGAGCCCACGCGGCCTGCGCCCCAGACCCGGGTAGTCTACGGGCAACCGAATTCGAGCGTCAATTCGATGTCGGTGCACGGGAGGAGCGATGGACACCCTCTGGGCTCCCTGGCGGATGGAGTACGTGGACCGGGTGAAGCGGCCCGGGGCCCCGGGCGAGTGCATCTTCTGCTCCGCCCTGTCCGGCTCCGGCGCGGATCAGGAGCTGGTGGTGCGCCGCACCGACCTGACCGTGACCATGCTCAACCGCTACCCGTACAACCCCGGCCACCTGATGGTGGCCCCGCGCAGTCACAGAGGCGACCTCGGCGAGTTCGGGGCAGAGGAGCTGGCATCAGTAGCTGCGGAGCTGGCCCTGGCCACCCGGCTGCTGCTCAAGGTGCTGGGCTGCGAGGGCCTCAACGGCGGCTGGAACCAGGGTCGTGCGGCGGGAGCGGGGATCGAAGACCACCTGCACTTCCACCTGGTCCCGCGCTGGGCGGGGGACACCAACTTCATGCCGGTGCTGGCCGACGTCAAGGTCGTCCCCGAGCACCTGGAGGCGACCGCCGCCAAGCTGCGGGCGGCCATCGACCGCGTGGCGGGCACCTGAGCCGGGCTCACTCGTCGGTGAGCCGGCCCGCCATGTAGTCGTCGTAGGCCTGCAGGTCGAGCAGGCCATGGCCCGAGTAACCGAAGAGGATCACCCGCTCCTGGCCCGCCTCGCGGGCGCGGATGGCCTCGTCGATCGCCGCCCGCACCGCATGGGCGGTCTCCGGGGCCGGGATGGGCCCCTGGGTGCGGGAGAACTGCATGGCCGCCTCGAACACTTTCCCCTGGGGATAGGCCACGGCCGCCATCCGCCCCGCCTTGACCAGGTTGGAGATGATCGGGGCGTCGCCGTGGTAGCGCAGCCCGCCAGCATGGATGGGCGGGGGAATGAACTCATGCCCCAGGGTATACATCGCGAGCAAAGGGGTCATTCCCGCCGTGTCCCCGAAGTCGTAGTCGAAGCGCCCCTGGGTCAGGGTGGGGCAGGAGGCCGGTTCCACCGCCAGCAGCTCCACCTTGGGGTCGGTGACGAAGGGCAATGCCAGGCCGCCCAGGTTGGAGCCGCCCCCGCAGCAGCCGATCACGATGTCGGGCCGCTCCTCGCCCGCCAGCTGCAACTGGCGCCGGGCCTCCTGGCCGATCACCGTCTGGTGTAGGAGCACGTGGTTGAGCACCGATCCCAGGGAGTAGTGGGAGTCCTCACGGCTCCCGGCGTCGCGAACCGCGTCGCTGATGGCCGTGCCCAGCGAGCCCGGGTGGTCCGGCTGGTCCACCGGTGAGGGGACCACCTCGCCCCCCCAGGTCTCCATCATCACCCGGCGATAGGGCTTCTGCTGGTAGGAGGCGCGCACCATGTAGACCTTGCACTCGAGCCCGAAGAGGGAGCAGGCGAAGGCGAGGGCGCTGCCCCACTGCCCGGCCCCGGTCTCGGTGGTGAGGCGCTTGACCCCCTCCTGCTGGTTGTAGAAGGCCTGGGGGACGGCGGTGTTGGGCTTGTGGGAGCCGGCGGGGGAGACGGACTCGTCCTTGAAGTAGATCCGCGCCGGCGTCTGCAGCGCCTGCTCCAGACGCCGCGCCCGCACCAGCGGCGTGGGACGCCACAGCCGCAGCACGTCCAGCACCTCGCCTGGGATGTCGATGTGGCTCTCCGCCGAGACCTCCTGGCCGATCAGGGCCATGGGGAACAGCGGGGTGAGCAGGTCGGGGGTGACCGGCTCACGAGTGCCGGGGTGCAGTGGCGGCTGCAGAGGCTGGGGCAGGTCGGGGACCACGTTGTACCAGGTCTCCGGCATCTGGTCTGAAGGCATCGTCCAGCGCATCCCAGCACCTCCCCTGTGGTCCCTCGGCCCTGGCGCTCGCAGGGTGATTGGGCACTCTAGCAGGGGCTGCAGCCGACTAGCGGCACGGCTTATCTTGATCTCGTGGCGGCGACCAGGGTGGATGTCCCGGACGGCAACCCCGACGAGCGTGAGCTGCTGCTGAGCTGGCTCTCCTTCCTGCGCTCCGCGGTCGTCCGCAAGGCGCAGGGCCTCAGCGACGAGGAGGCGCGCTGGCGCCCGGACGGCCGGCTCATCTCCCTCGCCGGGATCGTCAACCACCTGACCCATGTGGAGTGGCGCTGGACGGAAGGGGCGATGCTGGGCCAGGAAGTGAGCCGGGACGAGAGCGAGTTCCTCCCCGGTCCCGAGCTGCCCATCGGCCTAGCGCTGCAGCGCTATCGAGCCCGGGCGGAGCAGACCGACGCCCTGGTGCGCCGGCTACCCTCGCTTAGCGAGCCCTC
>JBOHUK010000057.1:0-2221 GCA_050734395.1 Candidatus Dormibacteria bacterium | reverse complement strand
AGCCCGACTGAGCTCAGGCCACCCTCGGGCTCAGTTCGGCGGCAATCAGCCCGAGCAGGAACTCCAGGCCCTCGTCGAGGTCCAGCTCCCCGGTCCGTGAGCGCCAGTCCAGGTCCGCCAGCTCCACTAGCCAGGTTTGGAGCCGCTCAGGCCGCGAGCGGCGCAGGTGGGCGCGCAGCTTGTCCTCCCGCCAGCTGGGAAGGTCAGCGGAGGGCGGGGTCCCGGGGTCGGAGTAGGCGATCAGGTCGCGAAGGACCCGGGCCAGGGCGCCGACCAGCATCTGGGGGGCGTAGTCGGGACTTTGGCGGAGGTCCCGAAGCCTGGCACCCACTCGGGCCGGGCTCTCGAACAGGGCGTCGGTGAGGCGGTAGGCCTCCGTGGGCGGCGCCGGCGTCACCAGGCGCAGGGCTTCGGCGTCACCCACCGCCGCGGCGCCGGCGGCGAGCACGCTCAGCTTCTCCAGCTCCTGCTCCAGCTGCCCGAGGTCTCGCTGGGCCACTTCGAGGAGCCGATCCTCGACCGCCCGTCCCAGGCGCAGCCCCCGGAGCTGGAGGCGGCGCCGGACATAGCCGCGCAGCTCGGCACCCCGGGGGCGCTGCAGCCGCCGCAGCTCGGCACCGGCCCTCTTGAGGCGGAGCACCAGGTTGGAAGCGGCTGCCCCAGGCCGGCGGCAGACCACCACCACGGCGGTGGAGTCGGGGCGGCGCCCCAGGATCTCGGCGAGCCGCTCCGACTCGCTGTCACTGCGCCGGCCCGATTCGAGCTGGGGAGGGTCCCAGATCAGGACCACCCGGCGCACCGCCAGGAAGGGCGGGGTCTCCACGCTCTGGGCGATCGCGTCCAGGTCCCGGCTGCGCCGGAACTCCTCCAAGCCCACCTCGGAGAGCAGCTCCTGGCTGAGCTCGGCGCGGAGCTGGATCGCCTGGTCCGTGACCAGGTGGGTGTCGTCGCCCAGGACCACCACCAGCGGCTCGCGCACCGGGACGATTATCCCTGGGACGCCGGGCGGCCAGGGACGCCCTTGCGGAACTTGGAGAGTTGCCTTGGGTAGGGCAGGCCCGTCAGCATTGGGGCGAAGTGCTGGTGTCCTCCCTCGCGATCGCCAATCCGCGGCTGCCGCTGGGGACCCTGGGCGCTGAGCTCGCCATCGGGACGGTCTTCCTGTTCCACATCGCGCTGGTGGGCTTCATCCTGGCCGCCGCCGGGCTCTCCCCGTTCATGGAGCTGGCTGCCCTGCGCCGGGGCGGCGACGAGATGTGCCTGCGCTACGCCAAGCGCCTGTCCCACTCGGTCCTCTACCTGTACAGCCTCGGGGCCACCTGGGCGGTCTTCGCCGTCGTGCTGCTGGCCGGGCTCTACGGCAGGCTGGTGGCAACCCTGCTCAACCAGCTCCTGCTGCCGCTCACCATCGCCTTCGCCAGCTTCTTCATCGGCATCCCGCTGCTGCTGCTCTACGTCTACGGATGGGACAGGCTGGGTCCGCGCCTCCACCTGGCGGTGGGCTTCCTCTTCGCCCTCTTCCAATACGCCTTCCTGTTCTTCATCGTGCAGCTGGACAGCTACGCCCTCAACCCGGGCAGCGCCGTCGCCTCGCCCTTCTCACCCAGCTACCCCTGGCTGCTGCTCCACTACGCCGGGGCCAACCTCTCCTGGGGGGCCCTGCTCCTGGCCGCGATCGCGGTCTGGCGCGGGCGGCGGGCCAAGAGCCCGGGTGAGGTCGCCTATCAGCGCTGGGCGGCGCGCGTCAACTTCGCCATCGGCTCAGTGTTCCTGATGGCGCAGCCGGTGACCGGCTTCATCCTGGCGGAGTCGATCAAAGGCAGCTCGGTGCCCGCCTACGACAACCTCTTCATTTTCAACTCGGCGGCGCTCTTCATCGGCCAGGTGGCGCTGCTGGCCGTGGTGGTGCTGGGCGCGAACCTGGTCTTCTGGCGCCACCACCAGGGCGCCGGCGGGGGCACGCTCACCGTCATCGCCCTGCTGGGAATGGCGGGGACGGTGCTGCCCGCGGGCATCATCCCGAGCCAGGTGGTGGCCCTGCGCTACGTGGCCTTGCTGATCGCGTTTCTGGCCACGGCCGCCAACCTCGGACTCTACGTTCGCTCCCTGCGTCAGCGGGGCACCGACTTCCAGCTCCAGCCCCTGGCCGCGAGGGCGATCGCCGTCGTCGGGGTGTGCGCGCTCGGCCTCTCTCTCTACATGGGGGTGATCAAGGAGAACG
>JBOHUK010000056.1:0-8148 GCA_050734395.1 Candidatus Dormibacteria bacterium | reverse complement strand
CCACCTGGCTGGACCAGCTCTGCCTCTCTGGGGAGGTCGCCTGGGGGCGGCTGCGGGCGCGCCCTGGCGCCGAGGAGGAGGAGTCACGCTCCAGCGCCTTCCCGTCCCGGAGCACGCCGGTGAGCCTGGTGGTGCGCCAGGACCTGCCCTGGCTGCTGCGCGCCGTCCGGGGAGATGAAGGGCCGCGGTCGCCGGAGCTGGGCGCCACCGCCGAAGTGGTGGAAGCCCTGCGCCAGCGAGGCGCACTCTTCATCGGGGAGCTCGTCCAGATCACCGGACGGCTGCCTCAGGAAGTCGAAGGAGCCCTTTGGGACGGAGTGGCCCGCGGCCTGCTCAGCGCCGACGGCTTCGGCTCGGCGCGGTCGCTGCTGAACGCCCGCTGGCGCAGCCGCCCCCGCGCCCTAGGACTGCGCCGGGGGGCAGGCGGCTTCGGCGGCGAGGGCCGCTGGGGGCTGCTTCCGGAGCCCGTGCAGGGTGGCGACACCGAAGAGTTGGCGGAAGCTCTGGCCGAGCAGCTGCTGGTCCGCTGGGGGGTGGTTTTCCACGGACTGCTGGCTCGGGAGAACTTCAACCTGCCCTGGCGGGAGGTGCTCTGGGCGCTGCGGCGGATGGAGGCCCGGGGAACCGTGCGCGGGGGGCGGTTCGCCTCCGGCTTCTCCGGGGAGCAGTACGCCCTGCCGGAGGCGGTGGAGATGCTGCGGTCGGTGCGGCGCAACCCGAGGAACGGACAGCTGGTCCGGGTGGCGGCTGCGGACCCGCTCAACCTGGTGGGGATCGTGGTCCCGGGCGAGCGCGTCAGCGCCGCCCGCAACGCCGCCGTCGAGTTCCTCGACGGCTTGCCCCGGGAGGGGGGCATGGTCGGCGCCGGCCGGACCGAGTTCGGCCCCCCGTTGTTGGAGCCAGCCGTGGATAGCACACCCTGGGAACCCACCTCTTGACGGGATCGATCCTGCTGGCGCTGGCCGTGTTCGGCGCCAGCGCGGTGGAGTCGGTGGAGGCGCTGACCATCGTTTTGGCGTCTGGCCTCACCCGGGGCTGGCGATCGGCGCTGCAAGGCGCCGGCCTGGCTCTGCTGTGCCTCGCGGTGCTGGTGGCAGCGGTGGGGCCGGCGTTGGTGCACTACGTTCCCCTGGACGCACTGCGACTGGTCGTGGGCAGCCTGCTCTTGGTGCTGGGGCTGCAGTGGCTGCGCAAGGCAGTGCTGCGAGCCAGCGGGCATCTGGCCAAGCACGACGAGAACGCGATCTACCGGCGCGAAGTGTCACGGCTTTCGACGCTGCCGAAGGATGGCGGCTTCGACCCCACCGGCTTCGTGATCAGTTTCAAGGGGGTCCTGCTGGAGGGGCTGGAGGTGATCATGATCGTGCTCACCCTGGGGCTCAGCTCGGGGCGGCTGGCCCTGGCAGCGGTGGCTGCCGCCGCGGCGGTCGTGTTGGTGAGCGCCGTGGGCCTGGTCCTGGCGCGCCAGCTCGCCGAGGTGCCCGAGAACGCCCTAAAGCTGGGGGTGGCGCTGATGCTCACCACCTTCGGCACCTTCTGGGGCGGGGAGGGAGCGGGGGTTAGCTGGCCGCTGGGCGACCTGACCCTGCTCGTCCTGCTGGCGTTCTACGGTGGCGCCACCTGGGTCGCGGTGCGCGCGCTCAGCCGCCGCCCGACGTCCCAGCTGCCGGAGCCCGCGTGACCCGCCTCGGGGCCGCGGCCCGGGGCCTGGGCCGCTTCGTCTACGAGTTCGTGGTCGGGGACACCCCGGAGCTGGCCGTGGGAGTCGCCGTCGTCATCCCGGCCAGCTGGCTGCTCAGCCGCGCCAGCCCCGAGGCGGCGGTGGCGCTGCTGCCGCTGGCGGTGCTCGGCCTGGCGCTGGTGAGCGCCTGGCGCGGACGCCGGCGCCCCGCGCCCAAGGCACCGGGCCGTTAGCTAGGCGGTCTTGGCCCCGGCCCCCTCATGGGCCAGGCGCTCGCACTCCTGGCAGAGCCGGCGGTTGAAGCCGCGCCCCAGCACCCGGTGCTCAACCCGGATTGCGTTCCCGAGCTCGCAATCCGGGTGGTTGTGGAAGACGGAGTGCCGGTCCTCGTAGCGGTAGTCGCCGAAGTTGGTGTGGAAGGCGGGAAGCGTCGCCATCGCCGTACCTCGCTGAGTTGGACCCCAGGCCCTGCGAGCACACTACTACCGGCAGAGGGAAATGGTGCCCCCTGTCCCGGCTTGCTCACGGACGCCTCACGAAGCGGGAGCGGCGCCGGGCGCGCACCCGCTGGCCCTGTCGGTCGACCACGCTGATGCTGCCGTCCGGCTCCAGCTCAACCAGGACCGTGTCCTTGACGTCGGATACCCCGTGCTCGTGGAGCGCCTCCGCCACGTCCTGCATGTCCATGCCCTGATGGTGCAGGGCGGCAGGGATCCACTTCCCGCCGGTGGCGAGCACCGTCGCGGGGGGCTCGAGCATCCGGCGCAGCAGCTTGCTGCGCACCCGGCCCTGGCTGACCAGGAAGTTGAGCAGCAGCAGGGTGCCGATGATGAGGAACCCGCCCAGAAGCGAGCTGTCGGGCCCGGTCATGGCGGGCTGGACGGCGTTGGCCACCAGCAGCACCAAGACCAGGTCGAAGATGGTGAACTGGCCCAGCTGGCGCTTGCCGAAGAGCCGCAAACCCAACAGCAGCACCAGGTAGACGCAAAGGCAGCGGACCACGATGTCCCAGGGGGCGATGGCCAGGTGGGTCAGGTCACCCATGACAGTCCTCCAAACTCAGTTCGGGCGCGGGCCAGGTTGGCGTTGATGATCGCCGAGCCGGAGGCCGGAGCGGCGCTCGGTACCATCGCTGGCTGACGCCTGAGCCGCCTGGGAGGGTTAGCCAATGTCGCTGCCGGTCAACCCGCCCCTCGCACCGATGCTGGCCAAGCCGGCGGCCGAGCTCCCCCGTGGCGAGGGCTGGCTCTACGAGCCCAAGTGGGACGGCTTCCGCTGCGTCGTGTTCCGTGACGGCGAGCACCTGGAGCTGGCCAGCCGCAGCGAGAAGCCGCTGACGCGCTACTTCCCGGAGCTCCGTGAGCCGCTGCTGCAAGGGCTGCCGCAGCGCTGCGTCCTGGACGGGGAGGTGGTGATCTCCACCGAAGGGGGGCTGGACTTCGACGCCCTGCTGCAGCGCATCCACCCCGCCGAGTCCCGGGTGAGCCGGCTGGCGCAGGAGACGCCGGCCTCTTTGGTCGCCTTCGACCTGCTGGCGCAGGGTGATCACGATCTGCGCACCGAGCCGCTCTGGGAGCGGCGTCGGCAGCTGGCGGAGCTGATCGGCGCGGGCGAGCCCCGGCTGCGGCTCACCCCCCAGACCGACGACCCCGCGGTCGCCGCCGACTGGTTCTCGCGCTTCGAGGGGGCGGGGCTGGATGGGGTGATCGCCAAGCGCCGGGAGCTCCTCTACGTGGAGGGGCGACGGGTGATGGTCAAGGTCAAGCACCAGCGCACCGCCGACTGTGTGGTTGCGGGCTTCCGCTGGCACAAGGACGGCCTGGGGGTGGGATCGCTGTTGCTCGGGCTCTACGACCAGACGCCTCGCCTGCAGCACCTGGGGATCACGTCCAGCTTCACCGCCGAGCGCCGCCGCGAGCTGGTCGCGAAGCTCGAGCCCTACCAGCTCGAAGACGGCGAGGACCACCCCTGGGTTACCTCCGCCGCCGCTGCCGGGGAGCGCCGGCCGGGAACACCCAGCCGCTGGACCGCCAAGCGCGACCTCTCCTTCGTCCCGCTGCGCCCGGAGCTGGTCTGCGAGGTCGCCTACGATCACCTCCAGGGAGACCGCTTCCGGCATGGCACCACCTTCCGCCGCTGGCGCCCGGACCGCGACCCGCGCTCCTGCAGTTACTCCCAGCTGGAGGTGGTGGTGCCGGCGGAGCTCGCCCAGCTCTTCAGCTAGCGGCGCCTCCCCGGTGGGCGCGGGTCCATTCCCGCAGCCGCTGGGCACTCCAGGTGTTGACGATCCGCTCCACCGGCACCGAGGCCTGCTCCGCCTGGAGGCAGCCCAGGCGCAGCCACTCCAGCTGGCCCGGAGCGTGGGCGTCAGTGTCGATGGCGAAGAGGCAGCCCAGCTCCACCGCCAGCTTGAGCAAGTCTTCGGGGGGGTCCTGGCGCTCGGGGCGGGAGTTGATCTCGACCGCCTTGCCCAGGAGCTGGCAGGCGCTGAAAACCGCGGTCGCGTCGAAGCTCGACTGGGGTCGGCCCCGGCCGGTGATGAGGCGCCCGGTGCAGTGCCCGAGCACGTCCGAGTTGGGGTCCGCAACTGCCCGCAGCATCCGCTGGGTCATGGGGACCGCCTCCATGCGCAGCTTGGAGTGGACGCTGGCCACGACCAGATCCAGGCCGCCGAGCAGCTCCGGCTCCTGGTCCAGCCCACCGTCCTCCAGGATGTCGACCTCGATCCCGCTCAGGATCTGGAAGGGGGCGAGGGACGGGTTCAGGCCATCGAGCACCTGCAGCTGCGAGCGCAGCCGCTCGGGGCTCAGCCCCCTCGCCACCGTCAGGCGGGGGCTGTGGTCGGTGAGCGCGATGTAGCCGTGACCTAGGTCGGCGGCGGCACGGGCCATCTCGTCGATCGGGCTGCCGCCGTCGGACCAGTCGGAGTGGGTGTGGCAGTCGCCCTGGAGCCGCGCCCGGAACAGGGCGGCGCCGCCCTCCAGGGACGGGGGCAACCGCTCCTCCAGCGAGCGCAGGTAGACGGGGGTTCCCTGCTGCAGGGTCTCCGCCACCACCTGGGCGGTGGTCTCGCCGACGCCGGCCAGCGAGGTCAGCTGCCCGCTCCTGCGCAGCCGCTCGAGTTCGCCGGGGTCGACGGCCGCCGCCACCTCGGCGGCGCGGCGGAAGGCGCGCACCCGGTAGCTCTCGGCATTCTCAGCCTCGAGGAGGTAGGCGATCCGGCGCAGGGCTGCGGCGGGCTCCATGGCGGCAACGCTGGGGATGCGCCCCGGGCCTGTCAAGTCCGGATGCCCCGCAACGCGGCGAGCTCGGGTTCGCTTTCTGCCACCATGCCCTGGTGGCACCGGAGTCGGCGGTGGCGGTGGAGGTGGACGGCCACTCCCTGCAGATCTCCAACCCCGAAAAGGTCTTCTTCTCCGCCCGGGGAGAGACCAAGCTGGACCTGGTCAACTACTACCTGGCGGTGGGCTCGGGGGCGCTGCGCGGGGTGCGCGAGCGGCCCACCGTCCTCAAGCGCTTCCCCGGCGGCGCCTCCGGTCCCTTCTTCTTCCAGAAGCGGGTGCCCACCGGCCGGCCCGCTTGGTTGCAGACGGCGACCATCCACTTCCCCAGCGGGCGCAGCGCCGAGGAGCTCTGCCCGGTGGACGTGGCCCACATCATCTGGGCGGTCAACCTGGGCTGCCTGGAGCTCAACCCCTGGCCGGTGCGCCGCTCGGACCTGGACCACCCCGACGAGCTGCGCGTCGACCTCGACCCCCAGCCTCAGGTGCCATTCGCCGGGGTGCGCACCCTGGCAGTTGAGGTGCGGCATCTGCTCGAGGAGCACCAGCTCCGCGGCTTTCCCAAGACCTCGGGGTCGAGGGGTATCCACGTCAACGTTCCCATCGAGCCTCGCTGGGATTTCTTGGCGGTCCGCCGCGCCGCCCTGGCACTGGCCCGGGAGCTGGAGCGGCGCCTGCCCCAGCTCGCCACCTCGGCCTGGTGGAAGGAGCAGCGCGGCGAGCGTGTGTTCATCGACTACAACCAGAACGCCAGGGACCGCACCGTGGCCTCGGCGTACTCGGTGCGCCCCAATCCCGAGGGGCGCGTCTCCTGCCCCCTGGACTGGGATGAGGTGCCCGACGTGGAGCCCGAGGACCTGACCCTGGCCACCGTCCCCGGGCGCTTCCAGAGTCGCGGGGACCCGGGCGCAGAGATCGACGAGCGCCGGGGGAGCCTGGACTCGCTGCTCGCGCTGGCGGACCGTGACCAGGCCTCAGGGCTGGGGGACGCGCCCTGGCCGCCTCACTTCGCCAAGCAGTCGGGCGAACCGCGGCGGGTGGCCCCCAGCCGGGCGCGCCGGACCGAGGCCCGCTGACGGCGATGGCCGGGTCCGAGGTCCGGGTCCGCCGCGCCTACGAGCCGGTGGAGCCCGGGGATGGCTACCGGGTCTTGGTGGACCGGCTCTGGCCCCGGGGGATCCGCTCCGACTCCGCCCCCTGGGACCACTGGGCCAAGGGCGTCGCCCCCTCAACCGAGCTGCGCCGCTGGTACGGCCACCAGCCCGCGCGCTTCTCCGAGTTCGCCAACCGCTACCGGGCCGAACTCCGAGGCGCGGACGCGCAGGCGGAACTGGGCGAACTCCAGCGGCGCACCCAGCGCGGCCCGCTCACCCTGATCACCGCCACCAAGGAGGTGGAGATCTCGGCAGCCCAGGTCCTGATGGAGCACTTGCGCCACGGAAGCCGGCGGTGACCCGCCCGCCGGACGGCGAGGCCATGAAGGGGGTCGAAGAGGAGTTCGAGGAGGCCACGACCTGCGCCGCCGGGAACTCAGTCTCGTTCGCGACCGGCACCTCCGAGGAGCACGAGTCGCTGGTGCGCACCCTGGCCGGGGGCTGGCGGCTGCGCCGCTGGGCGGATGGAGGAGGTCGGGTCCTGGAGCGGGCAGTCGATTCCGGGCGCGCGCGCGCCTGGCTGGAGCAGAACCAGCACGACGAGGCGCTGGCCCGCTACTTCCCGGTCCCGCCAGCGGAGTAGGCCGCTAGCGCGGGTCCGGGTCCTCGTCCTCCTCGTCCCCATCGGGGTCGTCAGGGGGCGGATTCGGCACCGGAATCCCGGGCGAGGGGGGCGGCGGCGTCCGCTCCGGCTCCTGTTCGTCGCTCATGGAGCGAGCCTAGGTCGGATCGCCGGACTCCCCGCCACTGCATCTCAGGAGACGCTTGCGCACTTCGCGATGGAGAGCCAACTCTGAACCCTCGCTGGCTCCA
The DNA here is from genome assembly GCA_050734395.1 of Candidatus Dormibacteria bacterium. Lineage (GTDB taxonomy): Bacteria > Chloroflexota > Dormibacteria > Aeolococcales > Bog-877 > Bog-877. Next base: position 1,219 of record JBOHUK010000056.1, on the reverse strand, counting down.
GACCGTTGAACTCTGCGTGAAAGGTAAGACCATGGTCGCGAGCGCGGGGGCCCGGGGCCGCGGAGTTCGGGCGCGCCGGAGTCGGACCCCAGCCCGCCTCGTGGATGAGGGTCGGTGGCGGTGAGGCAGCCACTTCGTTTCAGCCCCCCCGACCCGGAGGAGCTGGCCGCCAAGTGGCTGCGTATCCGGCGGCGCTTCGAGGCCCAGGCCGGGCAGGCGGTGCCACCCGAACGGCGCCTGGAACTGCTGGACCTCACCATGGAGCAGTTCCGGGTCTTCTCGAACCTGCCCCTGGACGGTCTGTTCGAGGGGGGGCCCGAATTGGAGCGGGTGGCTGGCTTCAGCCCAGGGGCGATCGAGGCACTGCTGGCCAAGGGGCTGCTGGAACGACAGCCCGGCCCCGGCCGACACCGACTCTGCCTGACTCCTTTGGGGATGGAGTTGCGCGCCACCCTGGACCGGCTCCAGGAGGAGACGGTGCGCGGGATCCTGGAGTCGCTGGGCCCGGACCTGGCCGGGCGGATGGTGCAGGCCCTGGAGGACTTCGCCAGCCGCCAGGCCGGCTGAGCGGCCGCCAGGCGCCTGGCGAAGGCGGCGGCCTAGTCGCGGCGGCGGCCGCGACGCCGGATCCAGTTCCAGAGGTCGCGGTGGATGGGCGTGAAGTCGCGGAGCACCCGCCGGCCGGGCGCCGAGCCCGCGGACGCGATCCCCACCGCCCGGGCCCCGAACAGGTCCGGGCGGTTGTGCCGCCAGTCCAGCACCGCCGCCCGGATGAAGACGGCGATCAGGCTGGCGACGGGGATCGCGAACAGCGCCCCGAGGAAACCGGCCGCCTCGATCCCCGCGAAGAGGGCGATCAGTGCCACGACCGGGTGCAGGCGCACGAACTTGGCCTGGATCCGCGGCGCCAGCAGGTAGCCCTCGACGACGTGGATGGCGAGGAAAAGGACCACCGTGAACAGGGCCAGCACGGGGCTCTTGGTGAGGGCTAGGAACACGGCCACCGCGCCGCCGGCGAAGGGACCCACCAGCGGGATCAGCTCGAAGGCGAAGGTGGCGATGGCGATCACCAAGGGGAAGGGAACTCCGAGGGCGGCGGTGCCGGCCCCGGCCAGCACCCCCACCATGAAGGCCATCAGCAGCTGCGCCCGAACGTAACCTCCCACCACCAGCGCGAAGGCGTCGAGGGCGAAGGAGACCTCGGTGCGTGGCCGGGCGG
>JBOHUK010000055.1:0-18076 GCA_050734395.1 Candidatus Dormibacteria bacterium | reverse complement strand
TGATGGCCCGGTGGGCGGAGCGCAGGGAGGAGTGCCAGGTCGCCTCCACCAGCAGGCGCTGGGCGCTGCCGTGGTCACGTCGCAGCAGTTGGGCCCGGGCCGGTGGCCAGGCCCAGGCCAGGTTGGTACCGTCGACTACGAGCTCGGGGGCGATGCTCACGGGGAGCTGGGGAGCATCTCGGGATCCCGGGCCGGCGCCAGCTCCAAGGCCAGCTCCGAGAGCTCCCCCAGCAACTCCGGCCCAAGTTCGTCCTGCTCGCGCCTGCCCAGTGCGGCCCCACCCAGGCGGATCCCCACCAGCCCTGCCGCCAGGCAGACGGTCGACGGTGGCAGACCGCGGTCCCGCAGGTCCAGGACCACTTCCGCGACCGGCTGCTCCCAGCTGAGCGCCTGCACGGCCCAGCCGAGGGCGGCGAGCGGCCCCGGCTCCACCGCGGGTGGGTCCTGGGGGTCCGGGCGGCGCAGGCTGAGCGCCAGGCTGGGGGGCGCCTCCTCGCGCAGTGCCTGGCCGACGCGCGCCAGGCTGTCCTCCAGATCCCGGGTGAGCAGGTCGCGGGCCAGCAGGCAGGCGGCGACCGTCGCCAGCTGGCTCACCACGGCGGCGTGGGTGCAGGCAGCGCTGCGCCGGGCGAGCAGCTTGAGGTGGCGCCCCTGCTCCCGCCAGGGAATGGCCAGCGGCAGCGCCCGGGCCAGCGGGCCCGCCCCCCCGCCCGCCACCGCGAGCCGGGCCGCGGCCGGCGCCACCTCGGCGGGGGCGAAGCCGGCCCGGTAGAGGGTGAGCGCCTGGGCGGTCAGGGATCCCGGGTCGAGTCCTAGTTGGGGCAGCTCGGCGAACGTGCGCAGAACCGACTCCGGCTGCAGATCGCTGCCCACGAGCGCCAGCCGGGCCACGGCCAGGCTGAGCTGCAACTGCAGCCCACCTCCGGTGGCGCGCTCCGCCCAAGCGAACGCCAGCAGCAACCCGCGGGCGTGGTGGGAGACCTCTGAGGACGGCATCCTGGGGACGCGCACTGGGTCATCTTGGCGACCGGCCCTGCCTGGGCGCCCGGACCATGACCCCTCGGGCAGCCGCGGGACTTGCTGCGTCCGGCCGGCGGTTCGGGGTTCCCGGGTCCAGCTTCTGCCCGGCGCGTCGGAGGAGTGACGCCTCAGACGTCTGCAGAATATACATTTCCAGACCTGCAACATATACAATGAACGGACTGCGGTACCTGCATTTCAAGTCCAGAGGACCAAGTGAGCACCATCGTCTCGACCCCTGGTGGCGCCCAGGCCTACCGCCCGCGAGTGGTGGACCTGGAGCTTCGAACCCGGTTGGCGGCCGTGGGCGCCGTCCTGATGGAGGGACCCAAGGCGTGCGGGAAGACCGAGACTGCACGCCGGGTGGTGGCGAGTGAGGTCCGCCTCGACGTCGATGCCGCAGCCCGTCAGGCCGCGGCGATAGACCCCTCGCTGGTGCTCGGTGGGCCGGTGCCCCGTCTGCTGGACGAGTGGCAGGTGGTCCCCGCGCTCTGGAACCACGTGCGCAGGGCCGTGGACGACCGGCAGGAGCCAGGTCAGTTCGTCCTCACCGGTTCAGCGGTGCCGGCGGACGAAAGCACCCGCCACGCCGGGGCGGGCCGCTTCGCCCGGTTGCGGATGCGGCCCATGTCGCTCTTCGAGTCCGGCGACGGTGACGCGGCGGTTTCGCTGGCGGGATTGCTCGCCGGCGCTGCGCCAAGTGCAGCAGGCGAGGGGGTGAACCTGCAGCGCCTCGCCGAACTCATCGCCCGCGGAGGGTGGCCCGCCAACCTGAGACTCGCACTGCCGCACGCGATGCAGGCGAACATTGACTACCTGGGGGAGCTGAGTCGCCTGGACATTAGCCGCGTCGACGGCGTCAAGCGCGATCCCGCACGCGCTCAGCGACTCTTCGCCTCGATTGCCCGCAATGTCGCCACCGAGGCCACCATCTCCACCATCGCCAGGGATTCCTCCGATGGCGCTGGCGCGGCCGACTGGCGGGTGGCGGCGTCTTACCTGACTGCTCTCGAGCGCCTCATGGTGGTGGAGGATGCCCCTGCCTGGGCGCCCCACCTGCGCTCGAAGGCCAGGCTTCGGACAGCGGCCACGCGTCACTTCGTTGACCCGGCCCTGGCGGTCGCGGCGCTGGGCGCCGGGCCGAGTCGGCTGCTCGCCGACCTCAACTACCTCGGCCTGCTGTTCGAGTCGCTGGCCGTCCGGGACCTTCGCGTGTACGCCCAGGCGAGCCTCGGGAGAGTCGCTCACTTCCGTGACTCCAACGGCCTCGAGGTCGATGCGGTGGTCGAGTGCGCCGACGGCCGCTGGGCGGCCTTCGAGGTCAAGCTCGGAGGCGAGGAGGCGGTGAACCGGGCGGCTGCGTCCCTGGTCCACTTTGCCGCGACGGTTGACTCGGAGAAGCGTGGCCCGCCCGCCGCGCTGGTGGTGGTGACCGGGGTCGGCGGGTATGCCTACGTCCGGCCCGACGGCGTCGCCATCGTGCCTTTGGTGCGGCTCGGGCCGTGACCCCGGAGCGGCCTGCGACCGATCGCGGGTGGCCTGGATGGAGTCTGCCGGGCTGAACCCCGCCTAGACTGAGCAGCGATGAGCCGGGACCGGGTGCGGATCCTCACCGCCAAGGTCGGGCTGGACGGCCACGACCGTGGGATCAAGGTGATCTCGAGGGCGCTGCGCGATGCCGGCGTCGAGGTGATCTACACCGGCCTGCACCAAACCCCGGCCCAGGTGGTCGAGGCGGCCCTGCAGGAGGACGTCGACGGCATCGGCATCTCCCTGCTCTCTGGCGCCCACATGACGCTGTTCCCCGAGGTGCTGCGCCTGCTGCGGGAGAGGCACGGGGAGGACATCGTGGTCTTCGGAGGTGGAATCGTGCCCCCCGAGGACGCGGAGGAGCTGAAGCGGCTCGGGGTGGACGAGGTCTTCACCCCCGGCGCCAGCATCCAGGAGATAGTCGCCTACGTGGAGAGGCGCTTCCACCCCCAACCGGCCAAGGCGGGGGCGGGCTGAGGGCGATGGGGACGCTTGGGAGTCGCTGGGAGTGCCTCTGATACCATCCGCTCGCCTCGGGTCGGCGGCCGGCGAGATCGCTCGCCCTGCCTGACCGGGCCAGTGGGAGATTGATGGACTTCACGATCGAGGTGGCCCCGCGGGCCACGGTCGGCCGCCACGTTGGCGGGCTGCGCCGCCAGGGGCTGGTTCCAGGCGTGGTCTACGGGCACAAGGTCGCGCCGCTCGCGGTGCAGCTGCCGGAGAAGGAGTTCTCGCGGCTGTTCCACCGCGCCGGCCGCAGCCATCTGCTCCAACTCAAGGTGTCCGGGGAGCGCGGCACCCGCCCGGTCCTGATCAAAGAGCTGCAGCTCAACCCCAGGACGGCCCAGGCCAACCACGTGGACTTCTTCCAGGTGAACCTGAAGGAGAAGCTCACCGTCCAGGTCCCGGTGATCCTCCAAGGTGAGCCGCCCGCCAGCAAGTTCAACATCGGTGAGCTGCTGCACTTGGTGCACTCGCTGGAGGTGAGCTGCCTGCCTGACGCCATTCCCGGTGAGCTGACGGTCGACATCTCGCAGCTCGCCGAGATCGATGACGCGGTGCGCATCTCCGAGATCACCCTCCCCGAGGGGGTGGAGTTCGCGACCGCCCCAGACCCCGAGGAGGTCATCGCCAAGATCGCCGCCCCGCGGGTCCAGGAAGAGGAGGGGGCACCGGCGGCGGAAGCGGAGGAAGGTGCCGAGGGTGAGGCCGCCGCGGAGGGCGCCGAGGCGGCACCGACCGACGAGGAGTCCGCCTAGCCCCTTTCGGGCTCGGCCAGCGCCCCTGGGCCTTCAGGGCCCCCACCTTGGGTTCTCCGGCGTCCGGCTCGCACCTTGGGGGCGCCCCGGCCGGTGTCCGGCGATCGAGGCGGCGTCGTGTGGTCGCACCGCGCGCTGGTGTCAGTGCACGGCGCTCGCTCGGCTCACCGCTACCGGCAGGCGCGCCCGGCCGCTGCTTCTTGGCGCTATGGCGCCCAGCGCTGCGAATGGGCCAGGTGAAAAGTTCGCTCCACACACGCCATCCAAATGTGACGATGAGCGGGCGCGACCCGTGATATGAGCGGATCGCGATTCTTACTCCCCGCGGCTCCACGGTGCGACTCGTCTTGGTCGCCAGCGTCGGCCTGGCGGTGGGAATCATGCTGCCCAGCGTTCGTGCTGTGAACCCGCACCCGGCAATCAGAGCCCTACCTGTCGCGGCCACAGTCGGGGACGACGCTTACTTTGCGCTCGACCCCGTACGCATTCTCGACACCCGCTTATCTGGGCAGTCTCTGAACAGCGGACAGTCTCTCGATCTTGACGTGGTTGGGACCTTCCAGGGTGAGGTGGTGCCCGCCGACGCCACGGCCGTCGTGCTCAACATCACGGTGACCAACACCAGCACCCCCGGATTCCTGACCGTGTATCCCGCCGGTGAGTCGCTGCCCGAGGTCTCAAACGTCAACTGGTCGAGTGGTGAGACCAGAGCCAACCTCGGGATCATCCCCATCGGCCCCGATCACCAGATCGCCATCTACAACGATCTGGGGCACACCGACGTCGTACTCGATCTCCAGGGGTACTTCGCACCGGCGGCTCCCGGCAGTACTGCCGGGGCCTATGCTCCCCTCCCGCCCGCGCGAATCGCCGACACGCGCGCTGGTTCAGGTGAGCCGTACGCCGGGGACACCCTCCCTCCGGGCGGCTACTTGAGCATTCAGGTTGGGGGCGCGGGAGGCGTGCCCGCCACCGGCGTCGAGGCGGCGGTGATGAACTTGACCATCACCAATACCACCTCCCCCGGCTTTCTGCAGCTATATCCGCAGGGAGAGGCGCAGCCGTTGAGCTCCAGCGTCAACTGGACGGGGACGGGGCAGACGGTGGCCAACCGCGTGGTCGTGCCGCTGGGACCGACAGGAGAGGTCACGGTATTCAATCCAGTTGGTGATGTCGACCTCGTCCTCGACGTCAACGGCTGGTTTGCCAGCGCCAGTGGCACGATGACCGACCCCTCCTTCTTCACCCCGATCGACCCTACCCGGATCCTCGACACGCGGCTGGAGGGGCCGCAGATCGGGGCTGGAGTGTCCATGACCGAGCCCATGACCGGCGGCCCGGCGGGTGTTCCCACGACCGCAAGCGCCGTCGTCACCAACGTGACCACCACCGACACGGCCGGCCCGGGCTACCTCGGCCTGTACCCCGGGCCGGAAACCCTTGACTCGGACCTCAACTGGTTCGCGGCGGGGCAAACCCAGGCCAACCTGGACCTGGTGACGCTGAGCTCGGCCGACACCACGACCGCGTACGACGCCGGGGGGCAAGCGGACCTGGTCCTGGACGTCTCGGGCTACTTCACCCCGGGCACACGAGCCACCCCCACCGGGTATGCCTGCGGCGCTGGCACGGTGACCACCGATATCAGCTCCGACGTGATCGGGGATCCCGTGGAAGCCACGCTCAGCGGCGTGAGCTGTCCCTTGGGCACCCCTAGTTACAACTTCCTCTACCAGGTGAGCGGGTCCAGCGCTTGGACCAGCGCGTCGGGGTGGGTGGGCGCCAGTTCCTACATCTTCGACACTTACGGCTGGGCCGCTGGCAACTACAACCTGATGGTGCAGGACTCGAACGCGCCCCAGATCGGCTCGCAGCAGCAGGCTTCAGTTGCGATGCCGCTCGCCAGCGGTGGCGGGTTTGTGGTCAGCGACGTGACTTATCACTATCAGGTCTATACCGAGGACTGCGAGGAGGCGGCGCTGCAGATGGCGCTGTCGCACGAGGGCATCAACGTCGCCCAGGGGGGCGGATCGGCTCCTGACTATGGGGCGGCGGGGACCATCCTGGGTGCGGAGGGGGTCGAGTACCCGCCGAGCGGCATCGGGGGCCCGACCGGCGATCCCGATCGCTACTTCGTCGGCGAGCCCAACCTGCCGCTCGGCGCCGACACCCACGGCCTGGAGCCGGGCACCTACTCGCCGCCGGTGGCCAGGGCGGCCGCCGACTTTGGCGGCGATGTGCTGGCGGCCGGACAGGGGATAGACCCCGGTGAGCTCTTCACTTACGTCGAGCAGGGGCACCCGGCCGTGGTTTGGGTCACCGCCAGCTGGAGGCCCCACGCGTCGACCACCATCTGCGCCGAGGGGGACTGCTTCCTCTGGGCGGGGGCCGACGAGCACTCGGTCACCGTGGTTGGGATCGGCGCCAATTCCGTGCTCATCGACAACCCACTCCTGACCAGCATCTACGGCGACCCGTATCTCGGCCCCGACGCCTGGGTGCCGATGTCGGTCTTCGACAGCGTCTACGCCACCTACGGTGACATGGCGGTCGTGCTCAAGTAGCTGGGGCGTCCCGGGGGACCCGTCGCGCCCGCGCCTGGCGCCGACGCTCGGCGAGCCTGGGCTCCTGGCCGTGCTCAGAGGGGCGGTAGTACTCCCGTCCGAGGAGCTGGTCAGGCAGGTGCGAGTGCTCCACCAGGCCCTCAGGGTCGTCGTGAGCGTACTGGTAGCCGGAGCCGGCGCCCTGGCTGCGGTCCAGGCGCGTGACCGGGTTGCGCAGGTGCAGCGGCACCGGCAGGTGGAGGTGCCGGCGGACGTCCTCCTGGGCTGAGGAGTAGGCCCGCAGCACGCTGTTGCTCTTGGGGGCGAGTGCTAGGAAGATGGCTGCCTCAGTGAGCGGCAGGGTGGCCTCGGGCATGCCCACCCGACGCGCGGCGGCCTGGGCCGCCACCGCCAGCTCCAGGGCGCGGGGCTCGGCCAGGCCGATGTCCTCGGCCGCCAGAATCACCATCCGCCGCGCCGGCACCTGTGCGTCCTCACCGGCCTCCAGGAGCCGGGCCAGCCAGTAGACGGCAGCGTCGGCGTCGCTCCCCCGCAGCGATTTGATGAAGGCGGAGAGCAGCTGGTAGTGGAGGTCTCCGGCGCGGTCGTGACGCAGCACCGGGCTGCTCAGCGCCCTCAGGGCCAGCGCCGCGGAGATCTCGCTCCCGGGGCCGAGGCCGGCGGCCGCCTGCTCCAAGGCATTGAGGAGCACCCGGGCGTCCCCGCCGCACCGCGCCACCAATAGACGCCGAGCTCCGGGTTCAAGGCGCAGCCCGAGCGCACCCAGCCCCCGCTCCACGTTGCTCAGCGCGCGGTCCAGCAGCGCCTCCAGGTCAAGGTCCGAGAGGGGGTCCAGCAGGTGCACCTGCACCCTGGAGAGCAGGGCGGAGGTCAGCTGGAAGCTTGGGTTCTCGGTGGTGGCCCCGATCAGGGTGAGCAGCCCAGACTCGACGTGGGGAAGCAGCGCGTCCTGTTGGGTCCGGCTGAAGTGGTGGATCTCGTCCAGGAACAGGACCGTGGCCTGGCCCACGCGCTGCCGCTCCCGGGCCTCGCCCACCACTCGACGCACCTCGCCAACGCCGACGCTCACCGCCGACAGCGAGACCAGATGGGCGTCCTGCGCTCCCGCTGCCAGCTGGGCGATCGTGGTTTTACCGGACCCGGGCGGTCCCACCAGCACGATCGAGGGCAGGAGCCCGGCTCTCAGCTCCTGCCCCAGCGTCCCCTCCGGGCCGAGCAGGCGGCTCTGGCCGAGCACCTCGTCCCAATCGCGAGGACGCATCCGGGTGGCCAGAGGGACGCGGTCGACGGCCGCCGCCGGAAAGGACGCGGTGGGGAGGGAGGGTGGTGTGGGCTCGTCGAGCGGAAGGTCGTCCACTAGCGCCATCTTGAGGGGTGATTGGCGAGGGATGGCGTGGCCGACCGGATTGCCTAGGGGTTTGTCACCAACTGCCAGGCCGCGCCATCAGTGGCTCTGGGCTGCCCCTTGGGCGCGCCCGGGCACACCCCGCCGTAGCTCACTTCACATGGCCCTCCAGGTCCAGTGGGGTCGTCGCCCGGACCGGCGCCACTCCGACCGCCAGCCAATCATGGCTTTGGCGAGCCTGACCTCCTACGGCGCCGCAGCAAAGGCCGGGGCGCCTCCGCTGTCACCCGTCAGGGCGATGCCGGCCGTCGGTGCCCGGGTGTGCCCGGTCAGTTGACGCTGCTCTCCGCTCACCCTAATGAGTGAGAGCGACGGCTACTCGGCGTCTAATTGCGTGGCGCAATTCGGCTGCTCAGGCACCAATGCCACTGAGAATCCACCTCAATGGGCGATGTACAGGCACGCGCCCACCCGCTAGCGTCTGACACACATTGGGCAAGGCACCGCGCGTTGATGACTAACCGAATGCCCAGACACGGAGGGTTCATTCACTAATGCCCAGATTCTCTGCTCTGTCTCTGTGGCGCGCCGCGGGAGGCGTCGCCGTGGCGGCCCTGCTGCTCGCCGCGTGCGGCAGCCTCGCCAGCGGTTCGCGCGCGCCCGCCAAGGGCGGCGTCGCCACCTTTGCTGAGGGCGCTGCCGCCGCTCCACAGTACATTTTGCCCCTCGAAGGGAGCTCTTGGTTCAGCGTCAGCAATGCCCAGGACCTGTCCTTCATCCTCTACCGACCCTTGTTCTGGTTTGGCAGCTCGGGGCAACCCACGTTCAACGATGCGCTCAGCCTCGGCAACACTCCGAAGTGGTCCGATAACGACCAGACGGTCACCGTCACGTTGAAGCACTGGCGCTGGTCGGATGGGCAGCCCGTGACGTCTCGCGACGTGATCTTCTGGATGAACCTGCTCTGTGCGGCCGTATCGCCGGCAGCGGGGAGCGTCGGAAGCACCAGCGCGCCAGGACCGGGCTGGGGCGCCTTCGTAACCGGTGGGTTCCCTCAGAACGTGGTCAGCTACCAGGCGGTCGGGAACTACGAGGTCGTGTTTCACCTCAACGCGTCTTACGACCCGACTTGGTTCCTCTACAACGAACTCAGCCAGATCTATCCCATGCCGCAGCATGCGTGGGACAAGCTCTCGCCGTCAGGCGCGGTTGGCAACTACGACGCGTCCGCCGAAGCGCGCGCCCAGGTGGCACCGGCGTCGACTCCGGCCACGTATCAGCCGAGCGCCCCTGGTACAGCCTCTAGTGGTGCTCTCGGAGTGGCGCAGTTCCTCAACCTGCAGTCGGAGGACACCTCAACCTACTCCACCAACCCGCTCTGGAAGGTGGTTGACGGCCCCTTCAGGCTGGTGACCTACACAACCGCCGGATTCATCAAGTTCGTACCCAACGCCAAATACTCAGGGCCTGACAAGGCTAAGCTCAGCGCCTTCGAGGAGATCCCCTTCACCACCGATACGGCAGAGTTCAATGAGTTGCGGGCTGGCGACCTCACCATGGGGTACATCCCGCCGAACGATATCGCCCAGAAGGGTTACATGGAGCACCACGGGTACTCCTTCGCTGCCTGGAACAGCTTTAACATCACGTACTTCCCATACAACTTCACAGAGCCGACAACCGGGCCAATCTTCAAGCAGCTCTACTTCCGCCAGGCGTTCCAGTCGCTGGTGAACCAGCCGGAGTGGATCTCGCGCTTCCTGGCTGGCTACGCCTCGGTCACCAACGGCCCGGTCCCTACCTTCCCCAAGGGCAACCCTGACGTGACCAAGCTCGAGACGGCTGGGCAGGTGTATCCCTATAACCCGAGCAAGGCGGTCGCCCTGCTCAAGGACCATGGCTGGAAGGTGGTCCCTGGCGGTACCAGCACCTGCGTCAAGCCTGGGACCGGCAGCCGTGAGTGCGGAGCCGGGATAGCGTCGGGGGCGCAGCTCTCCTTCCGGCTGCTCTACGAGAGTGGCGTGACCTACCTGACCCAGGAGATGGAAGCGCTCAAGTCCAACGAGGCCTCGGTCGCTGGCATCCAGCTGACGCTCTCCACAGCACCCTTTGGCCAGGTCATCTCGGACACCTTCGGCGGCGCCTGCTCGCCCAGCAGCCCCTGCAGTAGCTGGGACATGGGCAACTGGGGTGGTGGCTGGGTCTACTCGCCCGACTACTACCCGACTGGGGAGGAGCTCTTCGAGACCGGGGCCAGCTCCAATCCCGGTTACTACAGCGACCCGGAGGCCGACCGGCTGATCAGGGCCACCAACACCAACGCCACCGCGGCGGGCGAGACCAGGGCTCTGGATCAGTACGAGAACTACATCGCCAAGCAGCTTCCGGTGGTTTGGGTGCCAACGGCCTCATACCAACTCGAGGCCTACAAGAGCAACCTGAAGGGGTACCTGCCCCAAGGGGTCTTCCTCGAGATCTACCCGGAGGACTACAGCTTCTAGACAACCGACCTGACCAGAAAGAACCACTAGCCTCTGGGGCCCGGCGAGAGCCGGGCCCCTCTGAGCTACCGAGGGGAGGAATGACCCGGTCGTCACCCGTGACAACTCGCCCCAACCAAGCGCACCCTGGCTATCGCAAGAGGGGAGAGTTTGCGCATCGTCGGGACGCGTCAACACCGCACGCGGACCCCGGCGAACACGCTTCGCTTACCTCCGACCGACTCCAGGTCGCCATCCCCCTCTTCCCAGCGGTGGCGGCCCTCGACGCCGTCGGGCCGTACGAGGTGCTCCAGTGCATCCCCAGCGTTAACGTTGTTTTCCTCGGGTATCGTCGTGGCCGGGTCAGGGCCGAGGGCGCGATGCTCGGCCTGGTCGTGGACCGGACCTTCGAGGACTTGCCGTACCCCGACGTAATCGTGTTCCCAGGGGGAGCAGGCGTTGGGCGCCTGGAACACGACGACCGTGTCCTCAATTGGGTAAGAAAGGCGCACGCCGGCACGCGCTTCACAACCGCCGTGAGCGCCGGATCGCTGGTCCTGGGCGCGGCCGGGCTTCTGCGTGGCCTCACAGCCACGACAGACGGGCGCTACCGCAGCGAGTTAAACGCGTACGGTGCAAAGGCAGAGACCGCAAGGGTAATTGAGCATCTCGACAAGCGGGTGATCACAGCATCGGGGGCCTTGGGTGCCATCGAGATGGCTTGGCGGCTAGTAGAAGTGCTCTACGGCCCGGACGCCGTCCACTTTGACCGCATGATGCTGGTGGCCGGGAGTCGGAGTGGCTGGGTCCTTCCGGCTCGGTGCGCATCGGTGTGAGCCCGTCGCTCCACCGCTGAAGGCGGTGACCCGCTCCATGGTGCTACTATGTAGCACCGTGGAGCGGATCGGTGTCAGAGAGCTTCGCCAACATGCCAGTCGCTACCTCGCTCGGGTTGCAACGGGAGAGACGATTGAGGTTGCCGATCGAGGGCGGCTCGTGGCGCTCCTCGTTCCCACTCATGGAGATCGTTGGCAGGACCTTATAGCCAGCGGTCAGGTTCTAGCCGCAACCGGTGAGGGCGACGTGGTCGATGACCCACCGAACGACTACGGCATCGACGCCTCGGCTGGACTGGCCGCGATTCGCGCCGAAGAGGGATGAGGCTCTACCTCGACTCGTCTGCCGTGGTGAAGCTTGTCCAGCGAGAGTCGGAGTCGGCCGCCTTGCGGCGGTTCCTGCGCCGCCATCGAGCCGACCAGCTGGTGACGAGCGCATTGGCGCGAGTCGAGGTGGTGAGAGTGGTCCTCGCCGGAGGGCCTGCCGCTCTCGCACAAGCACGTCGGCAGCTCTCTCGCCTCGACCAGGTTCTGCTGAGCACCGAGGTGCTCGACCGCGCCGCAACGTTGGCCCCAAACCTCCAGTTACGAAGTCTCGACGCGATCCATCTTGCAGCGGCCCAGGTCGTCGGCGCGGACCTGCGGGCTGTCGTCACCTATGACCGGCGGATGGCGGACGCCGCCCAGGATCTTGGCCTCGCCGTCGAATGGCCAGGATGAAGACCCGCTGGGCTTGCCGGCCGGTCTGAGCCGCCTCCGTTGCGACCCAACCACGGCCGCATTGATCATCTCGAGCGCCGAAGACGCCTTGTTCACCCGGCCGTTCCGCGGCTCGGCAGCTGCGTCGGCTCGCATGTGCGGCTGCGCCAGTTGGGGCCGACCTCAGGCTGCGACTTGCGACCCTAGCGTGGACGTCAGCGATGATCGATTACCAGGCGGGAGTCGGCCGCGGTGCACTCCTTGAAGGCCGCCTCGGACCGCCCGCAAGGGCCGGTTGCGAACGGCGTACACCACGGTCCAGGTGCTCATCGGGCCTCCGTGCACAAGTCACCTTGGCGCAGAGCGATTTATGGCAACGCTGACGGCAACTGGCCCCCCACACTGGTCCGCTCAAACGGCAGCGCGCGTCAAAGCGGTGGAGTTGGTCGGGAAGGGCGGATTTGAACCGCCGACCTCACGGTCCCGAACCGTGCACTCTAACCTGACTGAGCTACTTCCCGGGAGCGTCAGTATATCCCGCTCCGAAGTGGGCCCCACGTGGACTTTCCGGCCCTCTGCCGGCTACCCGGTATGGCGGGTGGAGAGCCCACAGGAAGTCTTCGGGAGAGTTCACCGCCAGCGAACCTGCCAGTCCGGAGAGCGGCAGGCGTGTCCGGGATGCAGATGGCTGGGCGGCTGCCACCCCATCTGTCCCCGGTTGGGATTGCGCCTACCTGGCCAGCCGCCTCCGCGCCACCCGGTGCATACGGAGCAGCATGGTGGACGAGGGCACGACCTTCCCTGACAGGTAAGTGGAGAGGCGCGAGGAGGAGGTCCCAATGTGAGAGGCAAAGTCCTCGCGGACCAGGCCTGACCTCTTCAGCGCCGACGCCACCAATGCGCTCACGGCCCTTCGCTCGAACTCGGCTTGGTTGCGCCGTGCGTCGGCGATCACCTGCTCCATGACAGTGCCGATTCCGTAGGGCGGGCTGTGGTGGACCACCTCCTCGACCGCCCGGGCCACTGACCCCCAAGTCTCGCGATTGATCTCGGCCACCAACCGCCGCCACAGGTCGAGGCTTCCCCGCTCGAGCACGGCCTGGATGGCCTCCGTCGGCCAGGTGCGGAGCGGCGATCCTTCCGGAACATCGACGTTGCGGAACCTCACTACCCCGTCCTGGTCATGGCCACGGCGACTGCCCTGGTGACTGCCACCACGTCCTGCCAACGGCTCCACCGGGGCTGGAGCCGCTTGTAGCGCGAGAGCTGCTTCGTCACTGACCGGTCCGCGGGCCGGGGGTCGCCCAGCTGGCGCACGACCTGCGAGGCGACGCCGTCACGACTCTCGGCCTGGTCGGCGTAGTAGTCGTCGATGCCGGCGAGCACCTCCGCCGCGCGCTCGATGCCCATGGTCTCGGCCAGAGCGGCCACGTCCAGGTAGTCGCGCGTCTGGTTGCGCCGGATTACGAGAAAGGCCTTGATCCGTAGGGTTTCCTCGATCGTCGGAACCCGCAGCGACGCCCCCGAGGGGAGCTGCAGGTCCACCACTTCAAGTGGCCGGCGCCGGCGCATCTGGCGGACCCCGACCTCGACTCCGTCCAGGTTCCCGAGGATCACCTTGCCGGGCATGAGGCGGTTGGTAGCCCAACCCTGGTCTTGCTCCAGTGCCTCTAGCACCATCTCAAAACGGTCCGACAGGTCGGAGATGACGTGATCAGCGTCGTAGGAGACACGGTGGCCGGCCCAGAGAGTCGCCGCCGTTTCGCCGACGACCACGGCCCCGGGAACGAGTCGCTCGGCCCGCGCTGCGGCCTCCAGCACCTCAACGAATTTGGGGTCACGAGCCGCCAACCGCAGCACCTGCTCAGGATCGGGCTCTGGCATGCAGATATCATATCTGATATCTGCATTGCCTCTCTCAGTCCATGCGATGGCCACCGAGGGGCAGCCGGAACGGGTTAGCCCCGCGCACGGAGCTGCTTTCGGGGGCCGTCAGAGTGCACCCTTCGAAGTGGCCCCCACTTAGACTTTCCAGCCCGTGGCCACCTACCTGGTACGCCACGGCGAGACCGGGTGGTCGCGCGCCCACCGCCACACCGGTCGCACCGATGTGGCCCTCACCGCAACCGGTGAGTTGCAGGCGCGACGCCTGGGCGCCCTCTTGGCTGGGCACAACTTCTCCCGGGTCCTCACCAGCCCGCGGCTGCGGGCCAGGCGGACCGCGGAGCTGGCGGGTTTCGGCCAATTGGCCCGGCCCGACCCGCTGCTGGCCGAGTTCGACTACGGTGACTATGAAGGCCTGACGCGGCCCGAGATCCTCGCCCTGCGCCCGAGGTGGCGGCTCTGGCGCGACGGCTGCCCCGGAGGCGAGAGTCCGGCCGACGTGGAGCGGCGAGCCCGGTTGCTGCTCGAGTCGCTGGAGGGAGGAGGGGGGCGCGACTTTCTGCTCTTCGGTCACGGGCACCTGCTCCGGGCCGTGGCCGCCGTCTACACCGAGTCTTCCCTCGAGCTCTGTGCGCGGCTCGTGCTGCAGGTGGCCTCGGTGTCGGTCCTGGGCGAGGAGCACCAGGTGAAAGCGATCCAGTCCTGGAATCTCACCGTGGCGGAACCGACCTAGGCGATGCGCAGCACCCGCAGAAGCCGCTCCGCCCGCTCCGGGCGTCTCTGCAACTCTCCGGTGCTGCGGGCGATCGCGAAGTCGTAGACGGGGGACACCCGCAGCTCCCGGGGCAGCAGCGGGCGGGCCCGACGCAGGCTGAGGGCCAGGCCCTGGAAGGCGAGCTCTTGGGCCCAGGACCAACGGATGCCGAACTGCTGCCGCGTGGGCTCCGGCATCAGCCCGCAGGTGATGAAGGAGCTGATCTCGGTGAGCCCCCGCGGTCCGAATCCCCGCGACCGAGGCTGCAGGATCACGGCGGCCACCCGGCGTGAGCCGTCGCCAGGCTCGGCCAGCCTCGTGCCCACCTGGCGCGCGAGCCAGGCCCGCATCCCCCTGGCCCCGGGCCACGTCGACCCCTCCGGCAGCCCCATGAGGGCGGCCACGGCGTCCCACTCGCGGACGAAGCGGTCCTCGGTGCCTTCATCCAGGCGTGCGACCAAAGCGGCATGGGTCCGGAGCATGGCCTCCAGCAGGCTGCCGTGCACCCAGAGCAGGAGGTCTCGGTCGGTGGCCCGGTAGGGGCTCCCGGCCGGCCAGCGTGTGGTGGTGTGCTCCAAGGGCAGCTCACCCGCCACCCGCCGATGGAGCCGGTTGACCTCACGAGTCGCCTCCCGCGCCTCGTCCTCGGTGCCGAAGACCACGGTGGTCACCCAACCGGCGGTGCGCTGGAACCGGCCAACCGGATCGGTGGCGAAGTCGCTGTGGTCGAGGGCGCCCTGGGCCACCAGTGGGTGCGCCACCTGCATCAGCAAGGCCCGCGAGGCTCCCAGGATCAGCAGCGGCTCGCGCATCACCTGCCAGGTGACGCTGCCTGGCCCGAAGAGCCCGGGCTCCGGGAGGCGGGAGCGCAGCGGGAACGGTCCCGCCTCCGGCAGTCCCGCCGCCAGCAGCCGCAGCACCAAGGCGCGGGCAGGCTGGACGGGGGTCATGGATCTAGCCTAGCGCCCCGCTTGGCAGAAGCCCGGTTGACGACCGACCGGTGGGCGCCTATGTTCCAAGCTGTGGCCACCCCCGCCGGCCCCGACCTCTTGGTGGAGCCGCTCCGGCCATTGCTGGGCGACTGGGAGGGGACGGGGCAGGGGTTGTGGGCCGCGGAGCCGCCCTTCCGCTATCGGGAGCGCTTGAGCCTGGCCCAAGTTCCGAAGCGGGCTCTGGTGCGCTGGAGCCAGGTCACCCGCACCGAGCCCCAGGGGGAGCTCAGCCACAGCGAGGAGGGATTCCTGCGGGTGCTCCCCGAGGGGCGCCTGGAGCTGGTGCTGGCGATCCCCGCCGGCTATGTCGAGATCCACACCGGCACATGGGAGGGCGGGAAGCTCGAGCTGGGGCTCCGAGCGCTCGCCGCGACCCCCAGCTCCAAGGCGCTCTCCGCGGTCCACCGCCAGCTCTGGCTCGAGGCTGGCCAACTGCACCACGTGGTGCGTATCGCCGTGGACTCGGCCACCCCGGTCCCGCACGTGGAGGCAGTGCTGCAGCGGGTCAGCTAGCCCTGACGCGGGGGCTCAAGGGTTGTCCTGAACCGGTGCGCCAGCGGCCGGGGCGGTCTGACCTCCGTAAACGTAGCGCTGGCCGCGGGACCAGGAGGCGGCGGCCGCCACCAGGCAGCACCCGATCGCGAAGTCGAACGCCACATGCAGGCCCTGGGCGAAGGGCCCGGCGATGAGGTCGGGGAAGAAACGCCGGCCGGTGAGCAGGTGGAGGGTGCCGGCCGGGAGCTGAGCCAGAGCGTGGGCCCCGAGCAGGTGCTGCACCGGGTTGTATCCCAAGAAGGCGGCGAAAAGGGTGGAGACGGGGGGCAGGCTGGCCGCTCGGGCTGCAGCCAGCCGCGGCACGCCGTGGGCTAGCAGCCCCGCCTCCAGCGAGTGCGACAGGGTGCTGGACAGCCCCAGGATCACCAGGGTGAAGAAGATCCCGATCGAGAGCACCTGGGCCGAGTTCTGGAAGGTCGAGTTCATGCCTCCACCGGCGCCCCGGTGCTGTGGGGGCAGGCTGTTCATCACCCCTGCCCGGTTGGGGGCCGAGAAGGCGCCCATCCCGAGCCCGTTCAGCAGCAGGAGCAGGGCAAAGAGTCCGTAGCTGAAGTCGACCGGCAGGAACTCGAGGAGCAGGAAGCTCAGCGCCGCGGCCAGCATCCCGCCGGTGGCGAAGGGCCGGGCACCGAAGCGGTCCGAGAGCGCGCCCGCGACGGGACCGGCTAGAAGGAACCCCAAGGTGAGCGGCATCATGTAAATGCCTGCCCAAAGGGGCGTGGCGGCGAAGCTGTAGCCGTGCAGGGGCAGCCAGATCCCCTGCAACCAGATGACCATCATGAACATGAGGCCGCCCCGGCCCAGAGCCGCCAGCAGGCTGGAGAGGGTGCCGAAGGCGTAGGCGCGGATCCGAAAGAGCCCGACCCGGAACATCGGTGCCTCGACGCGCCGCTCGAGCAGCCCGAAGGCCAGCAGCAATAGCACCCCCAGGCCGAGTTCGGTCAGCACTGGCGCGCTGGTCCACCCCATCGCCGAGCTCCCCGAGGGCTCGATCCCGTAGGTGACCCCGATCATCACCAGCACCAGCCCCAAGGCGAAGGTGAGGTTGCCGAGCCAGTCGACCCGGGTCCGCTTCCGCACCCCGAGCTCGCGCAGCCGCAGGTAGGACCAGACGGTGCCGGCCACCCCCACCGGGACCGAGACGAGGAAGACGAGCCGCCAGTCGATGGCCCCGAGCACCCCGCCCAACACCAGCCCGATGAAGGACCCGCTGATGCCGGCGACGGTGTTGGCCCCCAGGGCCAGCCCGCGCTGGTGAGGGGGGAAGCTGTCGGTCAGGATGGCGGCGGAGTTGGCGACCAGCAGCGCCCCGCCCACCCCCTGCACCACCCGCATCAGCACCAGCCAGAGACCGCCTCCGGGCCCGGTGAGCCAGGTGATGGAGAGCAGGATCGAGCCGGCGGTGTAGACGACGAAGCCCAGGTTGTAGATCCGCACCCGCCCGAAGATGTCGCCAAGCCGCCCGAAGCTGACCACCAGGACGCTGGACACGATCAGGTAGGAGAGGATCATCCACAGCAGGTAAAAGCTGTTGCCCGGCAGCAGCGGGTCCAGCCGGATGCCCCGAAAGATGTCGGGCATCGCGATGATCATGATGGTGGCGTCGATCGTCACCACCATCACCCCGAGCGTGGTGTTGGAGAGCGCGACCCACTTGTAGCGGGGACCGGGCGGGCTCTGCTGGTGTGCCCCGCGCCGCGGCCAATGGCGCCGTGCCAGGGTGGGAGTGCTCGTCGCTGGGCCGTCGCCTTGGGTGGAGTGCGGGAGCTGAGCCGGGCGGCTCAAAACACCGGGATCAGATCCGCCTCGCTGAAGTTGGCCACCTCCTCGCCGCTGATGCCCACCTCGGGCATGGCGGGGAAGGCGATGCCGTGCTTCTCGACAATCGTCTTCATCTTCAGCATCGCCTGGCGCCAGTTCTCGGTCTTCTGCTCCAGGGTGGCCACCCCCAGGCCGGCGCCTCGGGCCAGGTCCTCCATGCGGTGGTGCACCTCGGCGAAGTCAGGGGGGATGATCCAGAACTGTTCCGGCGGCTCGAAGAGGATCATCGAAAGGAAGACAAACCCTGCCCGCAACTGGCGGGTCACCAGCTGCTTCTCCTCGGCCGAGATGTGCTGGAAATGGTTCTCCAGCATGCGCATGCAGATGGCCTGATGGC
>JBOHUK010000054.1:0-12338 GCA_050734395.1 Candidatus Dormibacteria bacterium | reverse complement strand
GCCGTGGAGAGGCGCACTTGGCGCTATGCCCGGGCCCAGCAGACCTGGCTGCGTGGTGAGACGGGCGCGAGCGAGATCGACGCGGAGGCCGACTTGTCGCTGCAGCTGCGGCAGGCCGGGGCGGCGTTCCGCCAGGATGAATCGCTTATATGGATGGACGAGTGAAGGTCTTCGACGAGGCGGTCAAGGGGGTAGGCGAGCGCGCCTTTCTGCTCGGTCGGTCCCAGGGTGACGACGCCGAAGCAGTAGAGCGGGAGATGGAAGAGCTGGACGAGCTCGCTCGCACCGCCGGCGCGGTGGTGGTGGGGTCCGACACGCAGAGCCGTCCCAAGCCCGATCCAGCGCTGCTGTTCGGCCGGGGCAAGGTCGCAGAGATCCGGGCGCTGCGCCAGACCCTGGAGTTTGGGTTGGTGATCGTCAACGAGGAGCTGTCGCCGCGTCAGCAGCGCAACCTCGAGGAGGCCCTGGGGGTGCCGATCGTCGATCGCACCGGCCTGATCCTGGACATCTTCGCCCAGCACGCCCGGTCCCGCGAGGGGCGGGTCCAGGTGGAGGTGGCCCAGTTGCGCCACCTGCTGCCCCGCTTAGCCGGGGCGGAGCGCCTCTCCCGAATGGGGGGCGGCATCGGTATGCGCGGCCCCGGGGAGCAGAAGCTGGAGACCGACCGGCGGCGCATCAGGGTGCGGCTGAGAGGGCTGGAGAAGGACCTCAAACAGCTCCAGGAGGAGCGCTCCCTGCGTCGCGAGGCGAGGCGGCGCCTGCCGTTCCGCACGGTCGCACTCGTGGGTTACACCAACGCCGGCAAATCAACCTTGCTGAACGCTCTCACCTCGGGCGGGGCCCGCGCCGAGGACAAGCTTTTCGCCACCCTCGACCCGACGACCCGCGCCCTCAAGCTGCCCGACCGGCAGCCTTGCCTGGCGATCGACACCGTTGGCTTCATCCAGAAGCTGCCCCACGAGCTGGTCGCCGCCTTCGGTGCCACCCTGGAGGAGGTGACCCAGGCTGACCTGCTGGTCCACGTCCTCGACGCCAGCCACGCCGGGGCCGAGCTGCGCCTGGAAACCGTCCATCGCACCTTGAGGGAGCTCGGTCTGGAGGACCGGCCGATGGTGGTGGCAATCAACAAGATCGACCTCTGTTCCCCGGAGAGCCGCGCCCGGCTCGCCACCTTCCAGCCGTCGCCCTATGTGGGAGCGGAACTCGTCAGCGCCAAACGCGGCGCGGGGCTGGACCGGCTGCGACGCCTGATCGGCCAGGCGCTTTCCCGCGAGATGCTCCCAGCCGAGGCGACCATCTCCTACGACAACTGGGCGGCGCTGGACCGGTGGCGCCGTTACGGAGTCGTCGACGAGGAGCAGTTCCAGGCGGACGGGATCCACGTGCGGGGTCGTCTGCCCCCGCCCCTGGCCGAGGCTCTACGAGGACGGACGCCCGAGGAGGCGAGCTCCGCCTAGGGGTGGAGCATCCGGATCACGGCCGTGACCCGCCCTTCGATGACTGCCTGGCGCACGCGAAGGGGCTGGTAGTCGGGGTTGGCGGGTTGGAGCCGCAGCTCGCCCCCCTCGCGGTACACGCGCTTGACCGTGACCTCGCTCTCGCCAGTCTCGGGATTCTCGATCCGGATCACCCCGATGTGACCGTTGGCCAGGTCGGTTCCGGGCTGGACCACGACCAAATCACCGTCCAGAATGCCGTCGCCGGTCATGCTGTCCCCTCTGACCCGAAGCAGGTAGGAGTCCTCGCGCCCAGAGATCTCCGGGCCGACGGCTAAGTGGCCCTCGATGTTCTGCTCCGCCAAGATCGGGCCGCCGGCGGCGACCTGCCCCACCAAGGGCAGCAACCGCCCGGGGGCCGGGGGAGGCGGCAGACTGGTTAGCAGCACGGTGCGGGACTTGGTCGGGTCCCGGCGGATGACGCCCTTACGCTCCAGGATGTTGAGATGGTTCTGGACCGTGGAGCTCGAGCTGAGGCCGACTGCGCGCCCGATCTCACGCACTGATGGGGGGTAGCCGCCCTGGCGGCTGCGCCGGCGCAGGTAGTCGACTATCTCGCGCTGGCGGGCATGGAGTTCGTCGGCCATGGGGCGCCTCCTGCTGGGCGGGAATCCCGGCCCAAACAAATGATCGAAGAGGATGCTAGCAGTGGGGAGGCTGCCGCTGCAAACGGCTGTTCGCAACAGTCCGGCAACGAAAGCGAGCAACCGAAGCGGTCCCGCACCGGGGAACGGATGTACTCTATAATGCGAACCGATGTTCGAGAGAGTTCGCGAGGATGCAGCGAGGCAGCGTCCCTGGGAACGGGAGCGTCGTCTGGCACTGCGACTTGTGGTCCTTCTGGTGGTGTTGGGCGCGCTGATGACCCAGGTAGCCGTCGGTACCCCGGGTGCCCGCGGGCCGCACGTCGTGGTTCGGCCCGGGCAGACGCTCTGGGGGATAGCGGCCAGTCGCTACCCGCAGGCGGATCCGCGGCAGGCCATTGCGGCCATCGAGGCGGCCAACCACCTCCACGGGGCGGTCATCGTGCCCGGGGAGCGCCTGCTGCTGCCCCCGGTCTGAGTTAGCGGTGTCTGCCTCTGGAGGGGAGGGAGGCCGCTGAGCCCTGGAGCAGGCGGGCGATCCCCTCTAAGGGGATCGAGACCCACTCGGGACGGCTGCGGAGTTCGTAGTCGACCTCGTAGAGCGCCTGGCTCGCCTCCAGGCAGGTGAGCAGCAGTTCGACCTGATGGGGGTCCTCGGGAATCAGGCCAGTCCCTTGGACCCGCTCCCGGTAGGTGCTGAGGAAGCGGTCCCGTACGGTCGCCGACCACGCCCGCCCGTAGGGCTCCAGCGTGGCGGCACTCGCGTCCTGGGAGTCGATCTGCTGGCGCAGGGCCACCGTCGCGGCGTAGTCGAAGGAGCGGAGCATGCCGGCCACGTCCTGTAGGGGCGAGGCCTTGCGACGCCTTATCGCCACCGGCAGCGAGGGGCGGCCTTCAAAATCCAAGGCGTGCCAGCCTTGATCGGTGCGAAGCAGCTGGCCGAGGTGGTAGTCGCCGTGGATCCGGATGGCGCTGCCCGCTGGGGTCAGATCCAGCACCCGGCGCGCCAACGCCTCCAGGCTTCCAGCGTGGACGGAGAGAGGCTCGAGGCGCGGATCCCGGCGCTCGAGCAGGTTGCCCACCAGGCGGCGCAGGTCAGCCGCCACCAGCTGCAGGTCCTCGGCCGTGAGTGGGCGCGGGCGCAACTCCTCGGTGGCCCGCAACGAGGCGAGGGCCAGGTGCATTTCCGCGGTCAAGACACCGATCTGGGTCGCCGCCGCGGCGAACGAGCCGCCCTGGTTGAGCACCTTGTGGAGCACGTCCTCAGGCAGCGGCACCGCCCCATCCGCGTCCATCAGCAGGTCCCCGTAGAGATCCCGCAGGGAGGTGAGCGCCAAAGCGAAGCCGTCGGCCCCGTTGCGCAGGTAGGACTGGGCCACCGCCAGGGACAGCCGGCTTCCGTCCAACTCCGCCTCGACCACGGCCAGCGGTCGGGCGATCCCGGGGAAGCCCTGCTGGTCCAGGGCCTCCAGCAGCTCCACCTCAGGACTCATCCCAGCCCAGACTCGGCGCAACACCTTGAGCAGGAGCTCCTGGCCGAAGAGCACCGTCGACTGACTCTGGTCCTTGGGTCCGAGCCGGTTGGGCTGCAGCCGGGCCTCGGTCGGGAGGGGCGGGTGGAGCACCCGGAACTGCAGCGATCCGCCCTGATCGCCCCGGAGCTTGACGCGGCCCCTGAGCGCGCCCAGGTATTGGTCACCGAGCTCCGGGTCGGCGAAGGCGTCGTAGACGGCGAGCGAGGGGGTGCGGCGGTGGTCGTGCTCCGAGGGACGGTCCAGGGCGACGCGGCGGGCGATGGAGCGCATGTGCGAGCCCAGGTGACGGTCCCACGGCCGGACGCCCAGCACCAGGTGGTACAGCGCCGGCTCGCCCTCGACGAAACGAGCCTCGGCCAGCAGCACCAGGACCGCGGGCAGCTCCTCGCTCAGCCAGAAGGCCTGCTTGGGGACCAGCTGGCGGATCTCGCGGTGTTTGTCGGCGAACCAGCGCTCCTGGGATAGCCCCGCGGCAAGGACTTGATCGAGGTCGCGCAGGCTGCCGAGCCGGGGGGTGGGAGTCATGCCGGCGCCCCCAGCCGCAGCCAGTAGAAGCTGTGTGGCCCCAGGGTGAGGGGATAGGATCCTGGGCCGATGCGGGGGAACGGCACCCGGCCCACCAGCTCGACTGGCTCCTGGCCCTGGTGCTGATGCAGATCCAGGTTGACTGGCTGCGGGAAGCGAGAGAGGTTGTTGATGCAGAGCACGTGCTCGCCCTCCCAGCCGCGGACGAAAGCCAGTACCGAGGGGTTACTCACCTCGACGAGCTCGAAGGCCCCCCGTCCGAACAGCGGGTGCGCCTGGCGGATGCGGATGAAGCGCCGCAGCCACTGGAGCAGGGAGGTCTCGCTGCGCTGCTGCTGTTCGACGTTGCAGGCCTGGTAGCCGTAGAGCGGGTCCATCAGCGGCGGCAGGTAAAGCTGGGCGAAGTCGGCGCGCGAGAAGCCGGCGTTGCGGTCGCCGGACCACTGCATGGGGGTGCGCACCCCATCCCGGTCGCCCACGTAGACGTTGTCGCCCATCCCGATCTCGTCCCCGTAGTACAGGATGGGGGTCCCGGGGAAGGAGAGCAACAGGCCGTAGAGGAGCTCCATCTGCCGGCGCCCATTGCCCAGTAGCGGTGCCAGGCGGCGGCGGATCCCCAAGTTGAGCTTCATCCGGGGGTCGTGGGCGTATTCGGTGTACATGTACTCGCGCTCAGCTTCGCTGACCATCTCCAGGGTGAGCTCATCGTGATTGCGCAAGAAGATCCCCCACTGGCAGTCCTCGGGGATCTCCGGCGTGTGCGCCAGGATCTCGGTGATGGGGTAGCGCTGCTCCTGGCGCAGGGCCATGAACATCCGCGGCATCAGTGGGAAGTGAAAGCACATGTGGCACTCGTCGCCCTCGCCGAAGTAGGCGCGGACTTCCTGGGGCAGCTGGTTGGCCTCGGCGAGCAGCACCCGGTCGGGGAAATTGGCGTCCACGTGGGCCCGCACGCGGCGTAGGAAGGCGTGGGTCTCGGGAAGGCTCTCGCAGTTGGTGCCCTCGGCCTCGAAGAGGTAGGGGACGGCGTCCAGGCGCAGGCCGTCCATTCCCAGGCGCAGCCAGAAGCTGATCACCGCCAGCATCGCCTCCTGGACCTCGGGGTTGGCGTAGTTGAGGTCGGGCTGGTGATGAAAGAAGCGGTGCCAGTAGTAGGCGCCCGCCTCCTCGTCCCAGGTCCAGTTGGAGACCTCGGAATCGATGAAGATGACCCGCGCCTCCCGGTAGCGGTCCTGCGTCTCGCTCCAGACGTACCAGTCCCGCTTAGGCGACCCCGGTCCCTGGCGTGCCTCCTGAAACCAGGGGTGCTGGTCGGAGGTGTGGTTCACCACCAGGTCAGTGATCACCCGGATCCCCCGGGCGTGCGCCTCCTGCAGCAGGTCGCGCATGTCTTCGAGGTCGCCGTACTCGGGCTGGAGGGTCATGAAGTCGGAGATGTCATAGCCTCCGTCCCGTTGGGGAGAACGAAAGATCGGGAGCAGCCAGATGCAGTTGATCCCGAGCCAGTGCAGGTAGTCAAGTTTCTCGATCAGCCCGCGCAGGTCTCCGATGCCGTCGCCGTTGGCGTCGTAGAAGCCGCGAACGAACACCTCGTACATAACGGCGTCCCGGTACCAATGCGGGTCGCGGATCACCGCCACGGGCGTATCCACAGCACCTGCCCGGGTCCCCGCGCAGGGTCCAAGCGCACCTCGCGCAGGCGCCCCTCCCAGGTCTCCTCGGGGCCTGTCGGGGAGAGCAGCCCCTGCACCCGGAAGCGTGCCCGGGGGCGCAGGCCCAGCCGGCTCATGGCCAGGCTGAGCCGGGCGCTCCGTACCCGCGTGGGATCAAGGTTGACCAGCACCAGGACCACGTCCGAGTGGCCCTCTGTGTGCTTGGAGTAGGCCAGGACCTTGGGGTCGTCGGTCAAGTGGAAGTGGAGCCGGTGGAGCTGGCGCAGCGCTGGGTGCTGCCGGCGGATGTCGTTGAGACGGGTGATCAGTGGTGCCAGGGAGTTCGGGGCGCCCCAGTCGCGCGGGCGGTACTGGTACTTCTCCGAGTTCAGGTACTCCTCGGTCTGGGGGCCGTGGGGCTGGTTCTCGCAGAGCTCGAAGCCGCTGTAGATCCCGTAGCTGGGGGACAGGGTGGCTGCCAGCAGCAGCCGGGACCGGAACGCCGCCGGCCCGCCCTGCTGCAGCTCTCGGGTCAGGATGTCCGGGGTGTTGACGAAGAAGTTGGGGCGCAGGTAGTCGACGCTGGTGCGAGTGAGTCTCGTCAGGTAGGAGCGCAGCTCCGCCTTGGTCGAGCGCCAGGTGAAGTAGGTGTAAGACTGGCTGAAGCCCAGCTTGGAGAGCTCGTCCATCAGCGCCGGGCGGGTGAAGGCCTCCGCCAGCATCACCACCTCCGGGTGCTCACGGCGCAGGCGCCCGATCAGCCAGGCCCAGAAGGGAAGGGGCTTGGTATGGGGGTTGTCGACACGAAAGATGCGCACGCCGTGGCTGATCCAGAACTCGAGGATCTGGTAGCAGGCCTCCCACAGCTGCCGCCAGTCGGGGCACTCGAAATCAAACGGCAGGACGTCGTCGTAGCGCTTGGGCGGGTTCTCCGCCGTGCGGATGCTGCCGTCGGGGCGGTGCATGAACCACTCCGGGTGCTCTCGGACCCAGGGATGGTCGGGCGAGCACTGGAGGGTGTAGTCCAGGGCGACCTCCAGGCCCAGGCCCCGGGCTGTCGCCTGGAAGTTTGCAAAGTCGTCGAGCGTTCCCAACTGTGGATGGACGGAGGTGTGCCCTCCCTCTGGGCCGCCGATCGCCCAGGGGCTGCCGGGGTCATCGGGTCCGGCGACCGGAGAGTTGTTGGGCCCGCGCCGCGCCGTCCTCCCGATCGGGTGGATGGGCGGCAGGTAGACGACGTCGAAGCCCATCTGCGAGATCGCTGTCAGCCGCTGGGCGGCGGTGGCGAAGGTTCCTGAGCGCGCCTCCGAAGCCCCCTCCGAGCGGGGGAAGAACTCGTACCAGGCGCCCACCAGCGCCCGCTCGCGCTCGACGTAGACCGGGAAGGTCGCGCTGCGGGTCGCGGGGGTGCGCGCCACCGCCGCCGCCAGCCGGGACGCCAGCCGCGGGCTGAGCAGAAAGCGCCGCCAGCCTTCCGGGGAGGCCCCCTCGAGTCGGGCGATCCGGCGCTCAAGCTGGGTGCGGGTGGTCGCCGGCAGCAGCGGCAGCAGCTCTCCCAGCAGGGCTCGTCCCGCCGGGAGCTCGGCGGTGGCGTCGACCTTGGCGCGGAGCCAGCGCCGGTAGTCGGTCTGCCAGGAGTGGAAGCGGTCCGGCCAGGCCTCGATGCGGAACTCCGCCGCGCCCAAGGCGGAGAAGCTCATCGCCCCGACCCAGAGGTCGTCGATGTGAGGCTCGAGCCAGGCGTGGTGCCAGCTTGGCCGACCCCGGCTCCGCCACGCCGCCCGAACCAACAGGGCCTGGTGTCCGTCGGTGAAGACGTTCGCCCGCACAGGCACCAGTTGCTCCAAGACCGCCTTGGCGGGAAAGCGCCCGCAGGCCACCACCGGGGTGACGTCGCTGATGGCGATCCCCCCCGGGGCGGGGGAGGGGAGAGCGGGTTCGAGCCGGTTGGCCACGAAGCTAGATTGCCAGCTTGCGCCGCTCATCTGCTCCCCGCGCACCAGACTGCTCTCGATAGCTACTAAGCGGCTGTCCTCTCTTGCAAACTGATCGCAATAGGGGTAGGATCGCATCGGAGCAGGAAGGAGGAGATGCGTTGTCCATCTTGGCTGCCGCCCAGGGCGGCCGACTGCAGCGGATCCGGCGCGGCCTGACCGCTGCCGAGTGGCGCCGGGCCGGGGCGATGAGCGCCACGGTGGTGGGCCTGCACCTGCTGGGTTGGGGCCTGTTGGTGATCGTCATCCTGCCCCAGCATCTCAAGGCCCTGGGGGTCGGCATCGCCATCACCGCCTACACCCTGGGACTGCGCCACGCCTTCGACGCCGACCACATCTCGGCCATCGACAACACGACGCGGAAGTTCATGGCCGAGGGCAAGCGCCCCCTGAGCGTGGGGTTCTGGTTCTCTTTAGGACATTCCACCGTGGTCTTCGCCTTGGCGGTTGGGCTGACCCTCGCGGCCCGGGCGGTCTTCCAGGCGACGGTGAATCCGCACTCCGCGCTGCAGGGGTTCGGCGGCTTCTTCGGGACCCTGGTCTCAGGGTCCTTCCTCTACCTGATCGCCATCCTCAACCTGGTGGTGCTGGTGGGCATCGTCAAGGTGTTCATGGGCATGCGCCGCGGGCAGTTCAAAGAGGAGGAGCTGGAGCACCAGCTTCAGAGCCGGGGGATGATGTACCGCTTCTTCGGTCGCCTGATGCGGACCATCCGCAGCCCCTGGCAGATGTACCCGGTCGGGATTCTCTTCGGGCTCGGCTTCGACACTGCGACCGAGATCGCCCTGCTGGTGGGGGTGGCAGCCGTGGCCACCGCCGGCCTCCCTTGGTACGCCGTGCTCTGTCTGCCGATCCTCTTCGCCGCCGGGATGAGCCTGCTGGACACCCTCGACGGCTCGTTCATGAACTTCGCCTATGGCTGGGCCTTCGCCAAGCCGGTCCGCAAGGTCTACTACAACATCACCATCACCGGCCTCTCGGTGGCGGTGGCGATGCTGATCGGCAGCATCGAGATCCTGGGGCTCTTGGCGACCGAGTTCAAGCTGCGGGGCGGTTTCTGGAATGCCGCCAGCACCTTCAATATCAACGAGGCAGGGTTCATCATCGTCGGGCTGTTCGTGACCACCTGGTTGGTGGCCCTCTCGATCTGGCACTTCGGTAGGGTGGAGCAGCGCTGGGCGCGGGCGGCAGCCCGCCACGCGGGGAGCGGCCGGGCCTGACGCCCCGGCGGTGACGCCCTTCGGCAGGGGACGGCCCCCCTCGCTACCGCCCGGGCTACGCTAGCCGGATGGCCCAGCAGTCGATTCCGGCGCGCCGCGGTTCGCCCGGCTGGGCCCTGGCGGTGATTGCCACCGGCGTCCTGATCACGGCGATCGACACCACCATCGTGGTGCTGGCGCTGCCGCACATTCAGCGCGCTCTGCACGCCAGCCTCAGCTCAATCGTCTGGGTGATCGTCAGCTACCTGCTGGTGATCACCCTGCTGTCGACCCAGGTGGGCCGCCTGGGGGACATCTTCGGGCGGGTGCGGATGTACGAGGCCGGCTTTGCGGTCTTCGTCCTCGGCTCCCTGCTGTGCGCCTTGTCCTGGAGCGAGCCGGCCATGGTGGGCTTCCGGGTGCTGCAGGGGGTGGGCGGGGCGCTGATCGCCGCCAACAGTTCCGCAGTCATCGCCGACACCTTCCCCCCGGATCGCCGCGGCCAGGCGTACGGGATCAACGCCGTGGGCTGGAACGTGGGCGCGATAATCGGCATCGTCCTGGGTGGGTTGATCACCACCTACCTCAGCTGGCGCTGGGTGTTCTGGATCAACGTCCCCATCGGGCTTCTCGCCCTGGCCGTGGCCCTGCGCGTGCTCCAGGAGCGTGGAGAGCGACACCACCAGCGGCTCGACCCGCTGGGGATGGTGCTGCTGGGGCTCGGCCTCTTCGGCATCCTCTGGGCCATGATCGAGCTCACCTCCCAGCCACTGGACGGAACAGTCCTGGCCGGCGTCGCAGCGGGACTGGCTTGCCTGCTCGGCTTCGTGGTGGTGGAGCAGAGGGTGGCGCAGCCGATGATCGTGCTCCGGCTGTTCCGCATCCCGACGATGTCGGCGTCACTGCTGGCCGCCTTCTTCCAGGCGCTGGCGAACTTCGCCGTGCTCTTTCTCCTGATCATGTACCTGCAGGGAGTGCGCCACCTGTCCCCGCTGGCAGGAGCGCTCTGGCTGGTGCCCGGCTACCTGGTCGGGGGGGTGGCGTCCCCGCTGGGGGGACGCCTCGCCGATCGCCTGGGACCGGCGATACCGGCGACCGCCGGGCTCGTCATCTCGATGCTGGCCCTGCTGCTCTACTCGCGACTGGGTCCGACTAGCCCACTTTGGATCATCTCAATCGGGAGCGCCATCAACGGGATCGGATCGGCGGCGTTCTTCCCCGCCAACACGACCGCGGTCATGCGGGCCTCACCGAAGCGGGACTTCGGCCTCAGCGCCGGTCTGCTGCGCACCGCCTCCAACGTGGGCATGGTCTTCTCGTTCGCCGCTGCCCTCGTGGCGGCCGCCTACAGCATCCCCCGGGGCTTGGCCTTCGCCATCTTTGTGGGCAGCGCCAACCTGTCCGGGCGGCTGGGCAACGCCTTCGTGTCCGGGATCCACAGCTCCCTCTACCTGGCCATGGCCCTGATGGCGGTGGCGGCGCTGCTCTCGGCGACGCGGGTTTGGACGCGGCGAGCCGCGGCCGCGGTCGGGAGCGAGGATGGGGGAGGGAAGCCCCGCTCGGCTCAGGCCGGGCGCTGAGCCGAGCTTTCGCCGCAGCCCCCGAGCGGGCTGGTGATCAGCCCCACTGGCCGGGCTGGTAATCGCCGCCGAGGTTTCTGGTGATCACGTTGAGCCGGTTGTAGGTGTTGATGATGGCGATTGCGCACACCAGGGCCGCTAATTGCTCGGGGTCATAGTGCTCGGCGGCCCGAGCCCAGACCTCGTCGCTGACGCCGGTCGCGTCGGCGATCCGGGTGCCTGCCTCGGTCAGTTCCAGGGCCGCGCGCTCCGCCTCGGTGAAGACCTTGGCATCCCTCCAAGCGGCCACCAGGTTGATCCTGACCGAGGTCTCCCCGGCGTGCTCGGCGTCCTTGGTGTGCATGTCGACGCAGACGGAGCAGCCGTTGATCTGGCTGGCCCGGATCAGGACCAGGTTCTGGGTGGCCTCAGGCAGCTTGGTCTGCTTGATCGCCATCCCCGCAGAGTTGATGTGCTTGGCGAAGGTCTGCAGCGTTTCCGATCCTCGGTAGTCGAGCCGTGGCTCCATGGTGTCCTCCTGGGTTGCACTTACTCCACCAGCCTAGAAGACCCATCTGGCCGGCTGGATGTGACGCGCTGGGGTGGCGCTTGGAACGCTAGTCCGACCCTCTCCCTTGGGCCCGATCCGACCCTGCGAATGCGGGACCCGCGCTGGTCCGCGTCACCTTTCCGACGCAAAAGACCTTCTCCTGCCCGGTAGCTGCTGGAGGGAAGCCCCCAGCGCAGATCAATGTGTCGCCCTCGTCGGCAAACGGCAATCCATCGGCGTCGAGGAGTAGTGGAGTACCGGGCGGACCGAGGCGGTGTTCAAACGTCAAACGCACCGCCACGCGACCGACCTCCATTCCGCCCGATGATGACCTCCAGAGCCGTCCCTCGAGACGGGCCATCCAAAAGTGACCGGTCGTCATCAAAGTCTCGCCCTCAAGCTCGTCGACCCTCGACCATCCCATGTGGCCATGGTCGCTGATCGGCGATACCACCTGCGACCTACTCTCACGCCGCTGGCTGGAACGTCCGCAGACCACATAACTCCACCTCAGGGTCCTGGACAAACGCCAGGTCCATCAGCACGCTGCACTTGTGCTACGCTGGCGGCTACGTGGGAGAGTTGACGGTCGGGCTACGCGAGCTGCGGCAGCGGGCCTCTGAGCTAGTCCGGCGAGCCGAGGAAGGCGAGGAGGTCACGGTGACAGTCGCTGGTCGGCGGAGCGTCCGGCTGGTTGCGGTCGGACGTGACACCTGGCGGAGATGGAGCGACGTCGCCGACATCGTCAGCGGCACCCCGGACCCGCAGTGGGCTGCTGACCGTGCGCTTGTTGATCACGCCCTAGGCTCCTTGAGCGACTGAACCTCAATGCGCGCGGTCCTTGACACCAGCGTCCTGCTCGCCCGGGACGCAGGCCCGCTCGAGGGGGAGCTGGCGGTCAGCGCCGCCACCTTCGCCGAGCTCCACTTCGGAGCCCTCGTCGCCCGGGACGCCCGAGTCCGAGCCGAGCGTCTGCGCCAGCTGACGCTGCTACAACTGCGCTTCGTTCCCATCCCGGTTGACGCTGAAGTCGCGATGAGCTACGGCCTGCTGGCCTCGACCGTGGTCCGTTCCGGTCGCAAGATGCGACCGCGAGTCATGGATCTCCTCATCGCTGCCACCGCCCACAGCCGGCACGCGCGTCTCTACACCCGCAACCCAAAGGACCTGACCGGCCTGGAGGGTTTGCTTGAAGTGGTGTCGGTCTGAGCTCCAGATGGGCTAAAGATAAGAGACCTTATCAG
>JBOHUK010000053.1:0-6208 GCA_050734395.1 Candidatus Dormibacteria bacterium | reverse complement strand
TGACGGCTCCGAAGAGCCCGGCCGCTCCCCCCTTGCAGCTCAGCCGCTCTCCGACCAGCTCCATCAACGCGGTGTCGAAGGAGGTGGAGCCGCCCACCAACCAGGGGTGGGCCGACATCGCCGCCTGGCAACGGCGCACCGCCTGGTCCTCGCGGGTCGCCGAGAGCAGTGCCGAGGCGAACTCCAGCAGGGTCAGCTCGTAGGTGGGCAGGCCGCAACCGTCGGTGCCGTAGACGAGCTGCTCCGCCGGGTGCCCGCAGTGCCGGCCCAGCCGAGCCGCGATCTCCTCCTGGATGGGATGGTGGCGCTCCAGGTAGCCCGCCAGTGGCCAGCCTCGCTGACGGCTGGCCACCAGCAGTCCGGCGTGTTTGCCGGAGCAGTTGTTGTGCAGAGCGGTCGGGGATTCGCCGGCGAGGACCAGCTGGCGGGAGGCTTGGGGATCAGCGGGTGGGTGGGCACCACAGCGCAGGCTGTCCGCGGCCACTCCTCCCAGCTCCAGTAGGCGCCGCACCTCGACGAGGTGGCCGGGCTCACCCTGGTGGGAGGCGCAGGCCACGGCCAGGCTGCGCTCGTCCAGCCCTAGGGCGTCAGCGGCTCCCGACTCCACCAGGCTCGCCGCCTGCAGCGGCTTGAGGGCACTGCGCAGCGCAGTCCGGGTCTCGGGAAGGCCCGACCAGGCAACCAGGTTCCCGGGGGCATCGACCACCACGACATGGCCGCGCACCACGCCCTCGAGGATTGGGCCGCGCCGCAACTCGGCTAGGACCGAGGCGGGTCGGGCCTCGCTCATCCCGGCCCTCCTCCCTGCCCCGCCCCGACGCCTGCCGAGCCGGCGCTTGGCGCTAGTGTAGGCAGGGTCCGCCGCAAACTGCCTGTTGCGGGAACGGGCGGGCTCAGGAGGGTGGCTTGGCGCGTTTCGCGGGCCGGGTGGCTCTGGTCACCGGGGCTGGGCAGGGGATCGGGGCGGCGACCGCCTTGCGCCTGGCTCGGGAGGGAGCCCGGGTGGTCATCGCCGATCTCAATCAGGCCACGGCCGACGAGGTCGCGGGCCAGGTGCAGGGGGAGGGGGGCGAGGCGCTGGCGGTGGGCTGCGACGTGGCCCAAGAAGACCAGGTCGAGGCCATGGTCCGCCAGGCCGAGGAGCGCTTCCAGGGCATCGACATCCTGGTGAGCAACGCCGGCGTGACCCGCGACAACCTCCTGCACAAGATGAGCCTCGCCGAGTGGGACCAGGTGCTGGCGGTCCACACCCGCGGGGCATTCCTCTGTGCCCGGGCGGCAGCCCGGGGCATGGTCCAGCGGCGCTTCGGGAAGATGGTCTTCCTCTCCTCGACCTCGGCCCTGGGCAACCGCGGCCAGGCCAACTACGCGACCGCCAAGGCGGGGCTCCAGGGGCTGACCCGCACCCTGGCTCTCGAGCTCGGACCCTTCCAGATCAATGTCAACGCCGTCGCCCCCGGTTTCGTCGACACCGCCATGACCCGGGCGGTGGCGGAGCGCTTGCACCTCTCGCTTGAGGAGTTCCAAGAGCAGGCGGTCGCCCGGATCCCCCTGGGGCGCCTGGGCCAGCCGGAGGACATCGCCGCCGTGATCTGCTTCTTATGCTCCGAGGACGCCGCCTACGTCAGCGGCCAGGTCCTCTACGTCAACGGAGCCCGCCCGGGCTGAGGCCAGCTCGGCGCCGCCTCCGGGCCCTCATGTGGGCCGCTCTCCGAAGCGAGTTTGGGTCGGCGGATCCTCTGCCCAAACCGCTGGAGCAAATTACGCTGACAGCGTATAATGGCAGGATGCGGCTGCTCAGCTCCGATCTTGCCCTGCTCGCGGTGCTCGCCTTGGAGGCCGCCGGCGAGTTGACGCTGACCGACACGGCCCGGGCGATCGGAGCCGGCACGAGTTCGACTCAGCGAGCTCTGGAGGTCCTGGTGGACGACGGGATCGCCAGCCGGGCCGATGGCCCCGCCCGAGCCCGGTACCGGCTTGCCCCTACCCGGGCCGCCCGCAGCGTGCTCGAACTTGCCCATACCCAAGTGGAAGCCGAGGCGGTCCTGGCGATCTCCGCACGGTCCAGCCGGGCGGTGGAGTTCCTCGGTCGGGCGCCGGAGCTGGTGGTGGTGTTTGCCCCGGGCTCCCGGGCGCTGGAGCAGGCCAGGGTGGCACGGGTCATCGACCGGATCGGCGCCGAGCTCGGAACTCCTGTGGAGTACATGGACCACGACGACGTCCGACGCGAGCTGCTCGCGCATCCCGAGATTCGCGACCGCATGGCGGCCGCCACCGTCCTGTACGGCGCGCTAGACCGCAGCTTTCCTGACCGCTCCGCCCACGGTGTCCGGTCGGGCCAGCCACTGGTCGCGCTCCATCCCACCCTGGCCGCTCCCTCGAAGAGCGCAATGCGGACGCTGGCGCGACGCCTCGGTCTGACCTCGCTGCGGGTGTTCGGCTCTGCCGTCAGGAGCGACTTCCGACCTGACAGTGATGTCGACGTGCTGGTCGGCCTGCGGCCGGGAACTCGACCGACACTGGCATTGATGGCAGCGATTGAGTCGGAGCTCGAGCGTCAATTTGGTCGCGACGTCGATCTGGTCCGCGAGGAAGCCCTCAGGCCCGAGCACCGGGTGCGGGTGACACGCGAGGCGGTGGCGCTTCTTTGACCAATCGGACGCTAGACACCCTGCGCTTGATGCGCGACTGTGCGAAGCGGGCGCTGTCCTACGCGGCGGCTCACCCCGATTGGCGCGGCGACGACTTGGTGCTCGACGCCATCGCCAAGCGGGTGGAGCAACTGGCCGAACTGGCCAAGTATCGAGTCCCAAGAGCTCAGCGCGGCGACTACCCCGGAATCCAGTGGGACGAGATTGCCGGGATGCGGGATCGGCTGGTCCATGACTATGCCAACGTGGACGTCGGGCTCCTTGGCTCCGTGGTTGACGACGACTTGCCTCGGGTGATCCACGACATTGACCGGGTCCTCGGGGAGGGCGACTGACGAATCTGATCGGCGCGCGGCACGATGGTGCGATCAGTGGCAGTGGTCCGTGCACAGACCGGGGCGACTTCGCAGTTCAGGCTCGGTGAGACGCCTCTAGGTGCAGTTCGCCACCACGGCTAACGAACCCG
Source organism: Candidatus Dormibacteria bacterium (assembly GCA_050734395.1). Taxonomy (GTDB): domain Bacteria; phylum Chloroflexota; class Dormibacteria; order Aeolococcales; family Bog-877; genus Bog-877. The sequence goes on along the minus strand of JBOHUK010000053.1, from coordinate 3,091 downwards.
GCTCGGGTGAGCGGCGTCTCGCGGCAGGCACAAGAGCGTGGCGCCCGCGCGAGAAGCTTTGGTCATAGGCGCTGCTGGCCGGCCGTCAACCCCGTCACCTGGACCGACAGCCCGAGTGGCGAAGGTTTCGCTGAGTAGCGGAGGGGGCCTGGAGCAGCCCGGTGGAGCAGCTCACCCGGGTGGGCGCATCTCTGGGAGCGACTTGGCCGGCTCTACCTGTGCCACCCACGATGGGGGGCGCCGCTCCAGGAACGCCGCCATGCCCTCCTGTGCCCCGGCGCTGGCAAACAGCTCTCGGGACAACTCCGCCATCTCACTGAAGGCCCGGTCCCGCTCCAGGCCGGGCACCAGGCGAATGATCGCCTTGGCGGCGGCAAGTGCACCGGGCTCGGCCAGCAACAGTTGGTCGATCAGGGTAGAGGTGGCCGCCTCCAGTTCGGTCTCCGGGACGACCTGAGTCACCAGGCCCATCCGGCATGCCTCCTCGGCGCCAACCACGGCGCCGGTCAGGAAAAGCCGGGCGGCGGCCGCCCGCCCGAGCTTGGGGAGCACCACGACCGAGAGCACGGCCGGGGCAACGCCCAGGCGCACCTCACCGGTGGCAAAGTCGGCCTGGGTCGTGGCCACTACCAGGTCGCAGGCCCCGACCAGGCCCACCCCGCCCGCCCGGGCCGGGCCGCCCACCCTGGCCACTAGTGGCTTGTCCGAGTCCAGCATCAGCCGGAAGAGGGGAACGAGTGCGCCCACACCCGGGCCGGGCTCACCCTGACGGAAGGTGGCCGCCTGCTCGCGCAGGTCCGCCCCCGAGCAGAAGGCGGGGCCGCGGTGTCCCAGCACCAGGACCCGGACCTGGGGATCCTGCAGGCCGGTCTGCAATGCGGCCGTCAGCTGCCCCAGCATCGCGGCGGAGAGGGCGTTGCGGTTGTGGGGTGAGTCGAGCTCGATCCGGGCCACGGCACCCTGCAACTCCACGTGGACCAGTTCGCCCGGCACTCTCAGGCTCCTCTCGGGTTCATCTCAGCTGGCCGTAAGGTCCTATGAATAGCGTTAGCCTGGGCGGCATCGCCCGGGCCGGCAAGTGCGATTCTGCGCGACCCGGGGTGCGAGCCCCGGGTTGCGAGCCCCGAGGATGATGGAGAAGATGAGCAAGCTCCTCAAGGTGGGGGCCCTTCTGCCGCCGCTGCTGGCGCTGGCGGTCGCGGGCTGCGCCAGTTCCCCCCAGGGCGCTCCGCCCAAGGTGGCCAGCATCCCGACGGTCGACTCGGCGGCCACCAAGCTCCCCTCGGGGTTGATGCAGCTGCAGGAGGCCTACGTCCAGCTCTACAAGCAGGTGAGCCCGTCGGTGGTGCAGATCTCCACCAAGACCGACCTGGGATCCGGGATCATCTTCAACGCCCAGGGCGACATCGTCACCAACAATCACGTCGCCAATGGTGCCAAGAACTTCCAGGTCACCCTGGCCAACGGCAAGCAGTACCCGGGGACGCTGGTCAACAACTTCGCCCCCGACGATCTCGCGGTGATTCACATCAGCGCCTCGGGGCTCCAGCCTGCTACCTTCGCCAACTCCTCCCAGGTCCAGGTGGGCGACATCGTGATGGCGATCGGCAACCCGCTGGGCTTCCAGAGCTCCGCCACCGACGGCATCGTCAGCGCCGTCGGTCGCACCGTCAGCGAGCCCAATGGCGTCACCCTGCCCGACGTGGTCCAAACCTCGGCGGCGATCAACCCCGGCAACAGTGGGGGGGCGCTGGTGGACCTGGAGGGCCAGGTGGTGGGGATTCCCACGCTGGCGGCGGTGGACCAGCAACTGGGCGGGGGTGAGGCCGCGGGGATCGGCTTCGCCATTCCCAGCAGCCTGGTCGCCAACATCGCCGCCCAGATCGTCAAGTACGGCCACGTCGAGACCTCGGGCCGGGCCTGCGTGGGCATCGAGGTGGAGCAGGTGACCGGCAGCCACGGCCAGGATGCCGGCGTTCTGATCACTCAAGTGGACCGCGCCGCCGCCACCCAGGCCGGTCTCAAGCCCCAGGACGTGATCACCGCCGTCGACGGCCACGCCACCCAGGCGGTCCAGGACCTGACCAACTACCTGGCCAACTTGAACCCGGGCAAGAACGTCACCCTCTCGTTGACCCAGCCCAACGGCTCCAAGACCACCGTCTCGGTCTTGCTCGGAGAGCTCACCGCCAGCGGCTGTTCCTGAGACCGGGCCCCAGCTCGCGGGTGTGTTCCCGTCTACCATGAGGCGGGGAGGCCGCGTGTGGAGGTAGCGAAGCAGCATGGATGAATCCGTAGAGGACCCGGACCAGCAGGTCGCCTGGCTGCGGACCCCGTACCGGGCGCCGGTCCTGGACCAGCAGGGCCAGGACTTCGCCACCACCGAGTCGCTGCTCGGCGACGAGGGGAGCGACATCTTCCACGGCCTGGCGGTCAAGGTCCGGGAGGGCGGTCGGGTGGCCGAGCTGGCCGCCGACCGCATCGAGAAGATCACCCTGGGCGGGGTGCACACCAACGTGCGCCCTGAGGAGGTGGCGGAGCTGCCCGACTACCAGGAGGAGCGCTGGTACCACCTGGGCTGGGGCGGGCTCTTCCGCAAGCGCCCGGAGTGGGACAAGGGCTGACGAGAGCGGGCACCCCGTCATGACCAGGCTCAGCCGCAAGGCGGTGCTGCTGATCGCCGTGATTGGCCTGGTGGGCCTGGGGCTGGGCCTGGGGGCGGGGGCGCTCTTCGAGCATCACTCTCCGCGGACCGGTCGGGTGCTGGTGCTGGCCAGCGTGGACAAGCCACTGGCGGCGAGCGCCAGCGGGGTCACGGGCCAGGTGCTGGCGCTCTCCCTCACCCCCAGCTCGGGTGGGTCGGCGGTGGCGGTCTCGGTCGCCTCCACCCAGGTCGTGCTCTCGCACCAGTGGCTGGCACCCAACAGCGAGTCCCTGTTCCTCACGTCGGTGCCGAGCGGCGACTACCGCTCCGCCCGGCTCACGCTGCGCACCGAGGCGGGCACCGAGGTCCAGGACCTCCAACAGGTTGTGCTGCAGGTGACCCCCGGCCGGCTCACGCCGCTGCTGTTCACCTTCCGGGTGGGCACGG
>JBOHUK010000052.1:0-2375 GCA_050734395.1 Candidatus Dormibacteria bacterium | reverse complement strand
ATCGGTGCTGTCGTCGACCACCACCACCTCGTAGTTGATCCCCGCCAGGGCCGAACTGAGCTCACGGTGAAGCGCGGGGAGGTTGGCCACCTCGTTGCGGGTGGGAACCACCACGCTCAGGTCACAGCTCTCGGTGAGGTCGGGGACAGTGGGCCGGGCCTCGGTCTGCACCTCAGGAGGCCTCCATGGCGGCGGTGATCAGAACGTTCAGGATCGCCGCCGTCCCCAACGCGGCCGAGGCGCGGCGCGGGCCTGTGCCCACGGACACCAGAGCGTGTTCATCCAGACAGAACGCCCTGAAATTCCCTTCATCCCTCTGCGAGCCCGCGCCAGATGCTATCCAGCCGCCGGTGCGGGTGTCAAGAATGTGACCGCCGTTCGCTCCCCCCCGTTTCGCCAGGTGCAACGTCTCTCTCCTCGGGGAGCCGGGTTAGTGCCTGGTCCGGGTCCTTAATGGCTCAAATCGGGTGCCCGCTCGGGGCCGGGGACGCGTCGACGGCCGAAAGCTGGCCGAACCGGGTCTCGCCGGTGCGCGAGGCTGGCGGTCAACCAGCCCCTCCCTCCCGAGATCCGGTCCCTGACGGTTCCCTCACCGCTCCCCTGGGGGAGCGTCCTTCGTCCCCGCCGAAACCATTCCCTATAGAAACAGATCGGTTACGGTGTTTGGGAGCTTGGAGACATCGCCTGTAGCGGCCGTAACCAGACCGTTACAACGTCGTCAACGACGGACCGCCATCGGAGCGGTCCTTCAGATCCCGGAGACGGCGACCACCCCGGAGTAGGTCGGCACCAGCGCCAGGTCGCCGTCCAGGGCCGGCGAGGTGAAATGGGGCAGGTCGCCGACGGCGATCTCCCCCTGCACCTGCCCACTGGCGCCGTTGAGGATGACCAGGTTGCCGTCGTTGGTGTCGGCGCTGACGACGCTGCCTCCGCCCAGCACCGGGGGCCCGTTGGCCCCCGAGGCGGTCTGCCAGGAGCTGGAGAAGGTCCCGCTGGCGGAGACCGTTATCGCCTGTAGCCCGTCGGCGCAGGCCAGGTACAGGGTGGTCCCCAGAAAGGCGGTGTCGCCGAAGGCCATCGCCCCTCCGCAGGTCCGCGCCGTGTACACCTGCCCCCCGACCCCGCCCAGGGCGGACTGACGCAGGACATAGCCGTTGCCGCTCTTGCCGGCGATGAACAGGTAGCCGTCGGGGAGCAGGGTGGGCGCCACCGACCCCAGGTCGAGGTCATGGGCGTTGTCGTAGGCCCACTGGGAGGGGGCGAAGTCGGCCTCCAACTGCAGGGTGGGGGAGAACTCCAGCACCGAGTCGGTGTAGTCCCAAGCCCCGGAGGTGGCGGCGCCGTTGCCGGTGGAGACGAAGATCTGGCCGCCCGGACCCACAACCGGTCCTCCGGTCGCCCAGAGCGCGCCCTCTCGCGCCGTAGGCACCACGTAGTCGAGGGTTTTGCCCACTCCCGAGGTGGGCACCGCCACCAGCGCTCCCCGGTACTGGCTGCAGTCGCCGTCCAGCCCCCCGAATCCGAAGTAGACGTAGCCGTTGGCGACCGCCAGCGCCGTGCGCTGCTGGACCGCGCTGGCGTACTCGGAGGGGATGGAGATGTCCACCTGCCGGGACCAGCGCACCGCCCCGGTGCGGGCGTCGAAGGCATAGAGCACGTGCACCGGGCCGGTCTCCTCGGCGACCACGAAGATGGTCTGGGTGAGCGGGTCGTAGGCCGGCGTGCCGGTCATGCCCAGGGGGAAGATGTCGCCGCAGGGCAGGTTGGACTCGGGTACCGGGGTGCCGACGTGATCCTGCCAGACCACGCCGCCCCTGGCGGTACTCAGTGCATAGAGGGTGTCGTTCTCGGTGGCCACGATCACGTGGCCTCCCACGACTAGTGGCTCGGCCCAGACCGCGCCGTCGAGGGTCTGCCGCCAGGAGATCCCCAGCGAGGTGAAGGCCGGCGTGTTGGGGGACTCGCCGGCGCGGCCGCTGTTCTGGTGGTACACGGGCCAGCTGGCGGCGAGTGCCGGGGTCGGGGTGGAGGTGGGGCTGGTCTTGGGGCTGGGGTGGGGCGAATGCCGCGCGGGCCGGGCCGGGCCGGGGCCGCAGCCGGCGAGGCAGCCTAGGGCGACGAGCAGGGCCAGCACCAGGCCCCGGCGGGGCGCGGCGGTTGCGAGCGTCTGGCGACTCCTGAACCCGGCGCTACTGGAAGTTCGGTTTGAGGCCCTGAGTCTACGTGGGGGGCTCGCGAGCGGACTGGAGCTCAGCCCTTGGGCCGGGGCAGCCAGCTGATCCGCAAGCGCCGCAGCCACCCGCCACCCCACCCATGCGCCCAGCCCGCCCAGGACGCGGCTCCCAGGCCCAGGAGCAGCAACGCTGCCAGCGCGG
>JBOHUK010000051.1:0-8972 GCA_050734395.1 Candidatus Dormibacteria bacterium | reverse complement strand
CTTGGGCGCGATCCCCGCGCAGCCGGCCAGCACCGCGGAGCAGGCCACAGCCGCCAGGGCGGGACCGGTTCCCCGAGGCGCCGGGGCACCTCCCCATCCGAGCCGCACTGGGCCATTCTGCCGCTCTGTGCGCACTGGGCGCAGATGTCTGGGTAGGCCCGCCCGGGCCGGGCGGGGGCGGCAGATTAGGCTGTCGCCCATGGTCACTGCCCAGGACGATGAAGAGCCGGCCCCCACTTCGGCGAGCCCGGACCTGGTGGCCCCCGCGGGTCGCTTCCGCATCTATCTGGGAGCGGCGGCTGGGGTGGGCAAGACCTGCGCCATGCTCGACGAGGGCTGGCGCCGCCGGCAGCGCGGCCGCGATGTCGTGGTGGGCTTCGTCGAGACCCACCGGCGCCCCAACACCGCCGCCTTGATCAGGGATCTGGAGGTGGTCCCCCGCAAGTCGGTCGACTACCGCGGCGTCCGCCTGGAGGAGATGGACCTGGACGCCGTCCTGGCTCGCCACCCCACGGTCGCCCTGGTGGATGAGCTGGCCCACACCAACGTGCCCGGCAGCGGCCGCCACGCCCACCGCTGGGAGGACGTGATCGAACTGCTGGAGGCCGGGATCGGCGTCATCAGCACCGTCAACATCCAGCATCTGGAGAGCGTCGCCGGGAGCGTGGAGGCGATGACCGCAGTCCCGGTGCGCGAGCGGGTGCCCGACTGGGTGGTGCGCCGCGCCGATCAGACGGAGTTGATCGACTCCTCCCCGGAGCAGCTGCGCCGGCGAATGCTGCACGGCAACATCTACCCCCCCGACCGCGTCGAGAACGCGCTGACCCACTTCTTCAGCACCCACAACCTGACCGTCCTGCGCGAGCTGGCGCTGCGCTTCGTCGCCGACGAGACGGAGGAGGCGCTGCTGGAGGGGGACGATCAGGGCGCTGTCCGGCTGGAGACGGCCGAGCACTTCCTGGTCTGGGCCAGCCCGCAGCCGGACGCCGAGCACCTGCTCCGCCGGGCCGCCCTGCTGGCGGCCCGCGCCAAGGGCGATCTGCGGGTGGTGCAGGTGACGGCGGCCGAGGCCAGCCAGCGCCTGGAGGCGGGGAAGCTGGCGTCGCTGCAGGCGCTGGCCTCCTCGCTGGGTGCGCCCTGGGTGGTGGCCCAGGGCGACGAGGTGGCCCAGACCCTGGTCGACTACGCCCGCGGGCACCACGTCACCCAGCTGGTGCTCGCCGCCCAACCCGCGCGCCGCTGGCACCTGGGTGGCCAGGGGGTGGTCGACCAGGTGCTGCGTCTGGCCGCCGGCACCGGCCTGGACGTGCACGTGATCTCCGCCCCTGGCGAGGAGCGCGATCCCGCGCCCCCGGGGTGAGCGCTCCCAACCGGCGCTCCCTGCTCGGCCTGCTGGTCTCGCTGCTGCTCACCGCAGCCCTGACCGCGGTCATGATCCCGGGCCGCTCCCACCTCGGCACCGGCACCTGCGGGCTGGTGCTGATCATCCCGGTCGTGGCCGGGGTGGCCGCCGGCGGCCTGGTCGCCGGAGTGGGGGCGACCGCGCTCGGCTTCCTCGCCTACGACTTCTTCTTCATCCGCCCCTACCTCACCCTGGCCGTCTCCAGCCTGCGCGACTGGGTGACGCTGGGCGTGTACGTGGTCGTGATGCTGATCGTGGCGCAGATGGTCTCCGCCTTGCAGCGGGCCCGTCTGGAGTCGCGCCGCCGCGCCGAGGGCGCCCGCCACCTGCTGCAGGTCTCCGATCTGCTGATCGGAGACTTGCCTCTGGGGCAGCTGCTCAACACCGTGGTGGGCACGGTCCAGAGCGAGTTCCACCTGACCTCGGCGACGGTGCTGCTCCCCGGGGAGGGGGAGCGGCTCACGGTGGCGGCCCAGGCGGGGCAACCCACCGCGGAGGAGGCGGTGGCGATGGCCTCGGCCCCGTCAGCCTCGGTTGCGCTGGCGGGCCGCTCCGGCCTGCGCACCCTGGCGCTGGCGACCGCCGAGCGCCCGGTCGGGGTGCTGGTGCTCTCCGGCCCGTCACTCTCGCCCACCGACCAGGACCTGCTCAGCACCTACGCCAACCACGCCGCCATGGCGGTGGAGCGGGCCCAGCTGCGCGAGCAGGCCTTGCGCAACGACGTGCTCCGCCAGGTGGACAGCTGGCGGCGGGCCCTTTTGGGTTCGGTGGCGCACGACCTGCGCACTCCGCTGGCCTCGATCAAGGCCGCGCTCTCCGATCTCGGCAACCGCTCGATCGCGCTCTCCGCCCCCGACCGGGATGAGCTGCTCTACACCGCCGAGGAGCAGACCGACCGGCTCTCACGCCTGGTCCGAAACCTGCTCGACATGTACCGCATCGAGGCCGGCACCCACCGCCTGGTCCGCGAGCCGGTGGCCCTGGCGGAGCTGGCCGAGGAGGCGCTTGAGGCGCTGGGCAGCACCGTCAGCGACCACCCGGTGAGCCTGGACGTGCCCGCGGAGCTGCGCGCCAACGTGGACCGCTACCTGGTGGTGCGGGTGCTGGTCAACCTGCTGGAGAACGTCGCCGTCCACACCCCGGGTGCGACGCCCATGGCCCTGGTGGGCAAGGGCGAGGACGGTTGGGTCGAGCTTTCGGTGCGGGACTCGGGCCCGGGAGTGGCGGCCGACGAGCTGGAGCGACTCTTCACCCCCCGCCACCACGGCGAGCCCGCGTCCCTCGCGGTGGAGCGCGGCGGGGTCGGCCTCTCCATCTGCAAGGCCTTCGTGGAGGCCAACGGCGGCCGCATCAGCGCCCGCAGCCACCCGGGTGGCGGCCTGCAGGTGGACATCGCTCTGCCCGCCGCCTGACGGCCTGCGCCGGCGCCCCTCGACTCCCACCACCGCGCCGGAGCCGCGCGCCTGCCGGCGCTGGTCGTGCAGAGTTGCTCTCAGCCGATGGCCTCTCTGCTGCTGATCGACGACGAGCCGGCGATCGTCCGGGCCCTGGGCATCGGCCTACGCGCCCGCGGCTATCAGGTGCACACCGCCGCCAACGGCGCCGAGGGGCTGGCTCGGGCCGCCCTGCACCGCCCCGAGGTGGTGGTGCTGGACCTGCGGCTCCCCGACATGGACGGCATGGAGGTCTGCCGGCAGATCCGCAGCTGGAGCCAGGTTCCCATCCTGGTCCTGTCCGCCCACGGCGAGGAGGAGCGCAAGGTGGCGGCGCTGGACGCGGGCGCCGACGACTTCGTCACCAAGCCCTTCGGCATGGCGGAGCTCGAGGCACGGATCCGGGTCGCCTTGCGCCACCGCCAGGCCGAGGAGGGTGGCCCGGCGCTCGAGGTCGGGCCGCTGCTGATGGACCTGGCCGCCCACACCGCGCACCTCAGCGGAGCGCGTCTCTCCCTCACCGCCACCGAGTACCAGATGCTCGCCTACCTGGCGCGCCACGCCGGGCGCGTGGTCACCCAGGACCAGCTCCTGGCCGAGGTATGGGGCGGCCGCTACGGAGCCGACGCCCACTACCTGCGGGTCTATGCCAACCGGATCCGACGCAAGCTGGGCAGCGGCCCGGGGGTGCTGCTAGTCACCCACCCGGGGATTGGCTACGAGCTGCGCCCGGGCGAGCCGCCTTCTCGGCCCGATGGGTCCGGGCCAGCCGCGCCAGCGCCCGGTTGAGCTGGAGGACGTCCACGACCGGCTCCCCCAGAAAGCCGAGCTGCCGCCCTTGCTCCTCTGAGCGCACCAGCCGGCGCAGCTGGTTCTCCGGCAGCCCCCGCGCCCGGCTGACCGCCCCCACCTGGGCCAGTGCCGCCTGCGGCGAGATGTCCGGGTCCAGGCCGCTGCCCGACCCGGTGACCAGGTCCGCCGGTGGCCGCCGCACTCCCAGGCGGGCCTCCGCCGCGATCGACTGCCGCACCTGGGCCGCCAGCGCGGCCGAGGCCGGCCCCAGGTCGTTCGGCCCGCTGGCCATGGGGTTGTCGGGATCAGGGCGGCCGTGGAACCACTGCGCCCCCTTCCAGGTCTGGCCGATCAGCGTGGAGCCGTCTCGGCCCACCGAGCCGTTGGCCTGGCGCGGGAACCACCACTGCGCAAGCCCGGTCTCGAGCAGCGGGTAGGCGAGGCCGCAGATCACGGTCAGCACCAGCATCGCCAGCAGCGAGCGCCGCAGTTGCAGCAGCATCAGGCGATCCTGAGCGCGGTGATCGCCAGGTCGATCAGCTTGATGCCGACGAAGGGCACGATCAGACCGCCCACGCCGTACACCGCCAGGTTGCGCCGCAGCAGCGCCTGGGCCCGGGCCGGCCGGTAGCGCACGCCCCGCAGCGCCAGCGGGATGAGGGCGACGATCACCAAGGCGTTGAAGATCACCGCCGAGAGCACGGCGCTGTGCGGGCTGTGCAGCCCCAGGATGTTCAGCCCCCGCAGCTGGGGATAGGTGGCGACGAACAGCGCCGGAATGATGGCGAAGTACTTGGCGACGTCGTTGGCGATGGAGAAGGTGGTCAGGGCGCCCCGGGTGATCAGCAGCTGCTTGCCGATCTCCACCACCTGGATGAGCTTGGTGGGGTTGGAGTCGAGGTCCACCATGTTCCCCGCCTCCTTGGCCGCCATCGTGCCGGTGTTCATGGCCACGCCGACATCGGCCTGAGCCAGCGCCGGGGCGTCGTTGGTCCCGTCCCCGGCCATGGCCACCAGCCGCCCCCCGGCCTGCTCCTGGCGGATCAGCTCCAGCTTGGCCTCCGGGGTGGCCTCGGCCAGGAAGTCGTCCACCCCTGCCTCGGAGGCGATCGTGGCGGCGGTGAGGCGGTTGTCCCCGGTCACCATCACGGTGCGGATGCCCATCCGGCGCAGCTCCTCGAAGCGCGCCTTGATCCCCGACTTGACGACGTCGCGCAGGTCCACCACCCCCAACACCCGCGCGCCATCGGCGACGACCAGTGGGGTCGCCCCCTCCCGCGCCAGCCGCTCCACGACATCGGCCAGCTCCGGCGGCTCGGTTCCCCCCTGCTCCTTGACCCACTGCCGCACTGCGTCGCCCGCGCCCTTGCGGATGCGCTGCTCGCCCAGGTCGATCCCCGACATCCGAGTGGTGGCGCTGAAGGGCAGGACGCGATGGCGCCCACTGAGGTCGCGGGCCCGCAGCCCAAAGCGCTGCTTGGCCAGGACCACGATCGAGCGGCCCTCCGGGGTGTCATCGGCCAGCGAGGCCAGCTGGGCAGCGGCGGCCAGCTCCCGCTCCGGAGTGCCGCCCACCCCGATGAAGGTGGTGGCCATGCGGTTGCCCAAGGTGATGGTCCCGGTCTTGTCCAAGAGCAGGGTGCTCACATCCCCGGCCGCCTCCACCGCGCGGCCGCTCATGGCCAGCACGTTGCGCTGCACCAGCCGGTCCATTCCGGCGATGCCGATCGCCGAAAGCAGAGCGCCGATGGTGGTGGGGATGAGGCAGACCAGCAGCGCCACCAGCACCACGACCGAGACTTGCCCGTGGGCGTAGCCGGCGTAGGGGGCGAGGACGATGCACACGGGCAGGAAGATCAGGGTCAGCGCCGCCAGCAGGATGGTGAGCGCCAGCTCGTTGGGGGTCTTCTGGCGGTCCGCGCCCTCGACCAGGCGGATCATCCGCTCGAGGAAGGTCTTGCCGGGTTCGGCCGTGATCCGGATCACGATCCGGTCGGAGAGCACCTGGGTGCCGCCGGTCACCGAGGACCGGTCTCCGCCGCTCTCGCGGATCACCGGCGCCGACTCCCCGGTGATCGCGGACTCGTCGATCGAGGCGACCCCCTCCACCACCTCGCCATCCGAGGGCACCACGTCGTGCGCCTCGCACACCACCAGGTCACCCCGCTGCAGGGTGGACGCCGGGACCCGCTCCTCGTGGCCGTCCTCGACCAGCCTGCGGGCCATCGCCTCGGCGCGCATGCGGCGCAGCGAGGCGGCCTGGGCTCGCCCCCGCCCCTCGGCAGTGGCCTCGGCAAAGTTGGCGAAGACCAGGGTGAAGAAGAGGGTGCCGGTCACCACCCAGTTGAAGGTGGAGGGATGGAACAGCGACTCCACTGCGGTCACGGCCGTGCCGACAAAGACGACGAACATCACCGGGTTGCGCAGCTCAGCGCGCGGGTCCAGCTTGAGAAAGGAGTCCCAGACCGCCCGGAGCGCGATCGCGCGGGTCATCCAGGACAGCTGGCGCCGACTACCTGCCCGGGGCGCACCGCCTTCGCCGGCGACGCTGCCCGACTGCGCCGGCGCCGGCTGCGGCGCGGTCACCGGTTCTTTCGGGGATGCCTGCCCGCCCGCGGGCGCGGAGGCCATCAGAACAGCACCCCATGCCCGGCCAACCCCTCGGCGATGGGTCCGAGAGAGATGGCGGGCAGGAAGGTTAGTCCGCCCACCAGGACCACCGTGCCCACCAGCAGGCCGACGAACAGCGGCTGGTCGGAGCGCAGGGTGCCAGCCGTCTGCGGTACCCGAGCCTGGGCGGCGAGCGCCCCGGCCACCGCGATCACCGGGACGATGATCCCGAAGCGTCCCAGGGCCATGGCCAGCGCCCCGGTCAGGTTGTAGAAGGGGGTGTTGCCGTTCAACCCGGCGAACGCCGAGCCGTTGTTGTTGGCCATCGAGGTGAAGGCGTAGAGGATCTCGGAGAAGCCGTGCGGCCCCTTGTTGAGGACCGAGGTCACCCCTGCCGGCAGCGCCACCGCCAGGCCGGAGAGGCCCAGCACCACCAGCGGCATCATCAGCACCCCGATCGAGGCCAGCTTGACCTCGCGGGCACGGATCTTCTTCCCCAGGTACTCGGGGGTCCGGCCCACCATGAGGCCGCCGATGAAGACCGCGATGACGGCGAAGAGCAGCAGCGTGTAGAGCCCGCTGCCGTCGCCCCCCGGGGAGACCTCCCCAAGCATCATTCCCGCCAGCAGTCCGGCCCCGCCGATGGCGGTGTAGGAGTCGTTGCTGCTGTCGACCGAGCCGGTCGACGTGCTGGTTGAAGCGATGTCGAACAGGTCGGAGGTGGCCACCCCGAAGCGGGTCTCCTTGCCCTCCATGTTTCCACCCTGCTGCTGGGCTGCGCTCAGCCCGGCCCGGCTGAGGGCCGGCGTGCTCCCGGTCTCGAAGGCCAGGCTCGTCCCCAGGACGGCGGCGAACAGCACACCCATCGCCGCCAGCAGCGCCACGCCCTGGCGAATGTTGCCGACCATCCGGCCGAAGGTGTAGGTCAGGGCGACCGGGATCACCAGCAGCAGCGCGATCTCGAGCAGATTGGTCAACGCCGTCGGGTTTTCCAGTGGGTGGGCGGCGTTGGCGTTGAAGAAACCGCCACCATTGGTGCCGAGCTGTTTGATAACGGTCATCGAGGCGACCGGCCCCAGCGGGATCACCTGGCTCACTCCGTTCAGCAGGTCATGAATGCGCGCCGGCCCAGCCAGGGTCTGAGCCGCACCCTGGGCGACGAAGACCAGCGTCACCACCAGCGAGATGGGCAGCAGGATGTAGAGCACGCCCCGCACCAGATCCACCCAGAAGTTCCCCAGGGTCCTGGACTGGCGGCGGGTGAAGCCGCGAACCAGCACGATCGCCACCTGGATTCCCACGGCGGCGCTGACGAACTGCTGCACGGCCAGAGCGGCCATCTGCGTGAAGTAGGACATCGTGGTCTCGCCCAGGTAGTTCTGCCAGTTGGTGTTGGTGACGAAAGAGACCGCCGTGTTGAGGCCGAGCAACGGCGTCACCGCCGGCAGGTGCTGGGGGTTGAGTGGCAAGAAACCCTGGAAGCGCTCGATGGCGTAGACCACCAGCACCGCGACCGCGGAGAACACCAGAGTCGAGGTGGCGTAGCGTCTCCAGGACTGCTCGGAGCTGGGGTCCACCCCCAGCACGCGGTAGATGGGGCGCTCCAGCCAGCCGAGCCAGTTGGTCTTTCCCGTGTAGACGTCGGCCATGTAGGCGCCCAGGAAGCGCCACCCCAGCGCCAAGATCACGAGCAAGGTCAGCAGGCTGAGGACCAACCCCATCAGAAGTGCTCGGGGCGGACCAGCGCCACCACCAGATAGGCGATGAGCGCGACTGCGGCCGTCACCAGCAGCCAGTCGGCCACATTCATCAGATGCGGTCCACCACCGCTACGAAACCCAGGAGCGCCGCCAGGGCCGCCAAGACCATGACGATCACCAGCAAATCGAGCATGACCCGAGGCTATCGCCCACCCCATCAACAGGCCATCAATGCGGCGCCTCCCCACGACAAAAGAGCGTCAATTCATAGGTTTTTTACTTCCCACGTCACCCTTTTGGCTGACGCGCGTCCCTACCATCGGCTCGTGAACAAGCAGGCGGTCGTGGCCAGCGCAGCCCCAGCTCACCACTGGGAGCTGGAGCTGGAGATGGCGGCTGAGACGGTCTTCGACTTTCTCGCCGACGGTGGCCATGACCCCCTCTGGCAGCCCGGGGTGCGTAGCTGCCAGGTCCTCGCCCGCCCCGGCGGCGTGGGCGCCCTCTACCGGCAGTCGGTGCGCACGCCGGCGGGGGCCGTCAGCGGCTTTCGCTACACCATCGCCCACCACCACCGGCCCGGACTCCTGGGGCTGGAGTCGGTGTCGCGAGGCGAGCTGCAGCAGGTCAGCCTGCGCCTGGTGCCGCTCTCGGGCGCGCGTTGCGAACTCCAAGTACGCCTGAGCCCGCCCTCGCCCGAGCATCCCTGGCGGCCGGGGGAGCGCTGGGGCAAGCGCCTCCTCGCGGGGCTCAGCCGTCTGCCCGAGGTAGTCGGCTCGACCTAGCTGGCTGCCGACACCTGTGCTGGGGCCACCGGGTCAGGGTCAGCCGCCGAGGTAGGACATCTCCGGCTTGGGCGCGTGGGCGCCGCCGAGACCTGCCCGCAGCTCCGAGTAGCGGTCGTCACGCCGGCCCCAGATCCTCTGCAGTTCCCCGCGCAGGGCCGCGCGCCCGGCGCCACCGCGCAGCAGTGGGCGCAGGTCGTGGCCGCCCGAGGTGAACAGGCAGGTGTGAAGGCGGCCGTCGGCGGTGAGGCGC
>JBOHUK010000050.1:0-1733 GCA_050734395.1 Candidatus Dormibacteria bacterium | reverse complement strand
AGCACCCCAGGAGGTAGGCGGAAGTGATTGTCCTAGGTGTAATCCTGCTGATCATCGGCTTCGTCCTCGCGGTGCCCGTGCTATGGACCATCGGCGTCATCCTGGTCCTGATCGGGCTGGCCCTGTGGGTTCTGGGCTGGATGGGCCACGCGGTGGGGGGAAGGCGCCACTACTTCTGACTGGATGCGGCCATAGCCCAATGGCTATCTCGTCGCACTCGTAATCACATCCCGCAATAGGTTGACAGCCATATCCCGATATGCTAATCTAGCCACATGCTCAGTGTGTATGCGGCGCAGCGGCTAGCGGCGATGCGGCAGGCAGCGGACGTGGAGCGGGCGGAGACGGTGCGGCGGATCCGGGAGGCCGGGCAGTCGCCGGAGGAGTCCGGCGAGCGGCGCCCGGCGCTCCGGGTGCTCAAGCCATTCGGTCAGCCCAGGACGGCCGGTCGCAGCTGAGTCCCACGGGGGCCCGGCTGCCCGGCCGGCACTTGAGATCCTAGGAGCCGGTCGGGCGGATCAGGAAGATCCAGATGTCCCAGATGATGTGGCTCGCCACCAGTGCCGGCATCGGGACCCCGACCCGGGCCAGGGCGGACCACGCGCCACCGGCCACCGTCGCCGCCCCGACCAGGGTGGCATTGCCGGTGCCGAGGTGGGCGCCGCCGTAGAGGGCGGTCGCCAGCAGCGCTCCCTGGGTCGGTCCGTAGCGCTCGGCTAGGTCGCGCTGCACCAGCCCCCGCCAGAAGAGCTCCTCCGAGGGCGCGATGAGCAGGGCGATGCGCAGGAGCAACTCTGGAGTGGGACGCGCCTGGCGCAGGGCATAGATGTCCTTGATCTCCTCATCGCCCTTGGGCATGAGGCGGCGGGCCGCCCGGTCGCCGACCGCGAATGTCACGTACATACCGGCCGCGATGGCGGCCCCCAAGCCGAGGTCCTGTCGGTGCCAGCGCTCGGAGCGCAGCTCCGGGCGCCCCAGCAGGGCCAGGCCCCCCAGCGTGGCCGCGGTCCAGCTCATCCGCTGCCAGAAGTGCCGCCTTGTGCCCCGGAAGGTGACGGCAAAGGCGGGATAGGCGATTCCCAGCCCCAGTCCGGCGAGGCGGAGTGCCCGCCCCGGGCTCGCGACCGACACCTCAGAGGCTCACGTGCCAGGCGGCGCTGATGGCGATCCCGGCCACCAGCAGCAGGCCGAAGCCGGCGTGGAGCTGGGCGGTCTCGAGGTCGATCATGGCGATCGCCCGCTGCTGGCCGGCCGCGCCGAGCTCGGAGGCGTTGAGAACCCGAACCAGGAGCGGCAGGGAGAGGATCGCCAGCAGGCTGAGCCGGGGCAGCACCCCGAGCGCCACCGCCAGGGCCAGGGCCACGAAGGCCCCGACCAGCAGCAGCACGTAGATGCGATGGGCCGCTCGGCGCCCCGCCCGGATGGAGATGGTGCTGATACCCGCGCGGGCGTCCTCCCCGATGTCGCGCCACTCGTTGCCGTGCAGGATTGCCGTCACCAGCAGGCCGATGGGTACGCTGGCGGCGCCCGCCGCACCTGATACCTGACCGGTGATCGTGAAGTAGGCACCCAGCACCATCAAAGGCCCCATCAGCAGGAATACCAACGGCAGCCCGGCGGCGCGGTACTTGTACTGGAGCGGGGGAGCGGTATAGCCCCAGCCGCCCAGGAGCCCGACCGCGCCCAGCACCAGGAGCGGCCAGCCCCGGGCGAGGATCAGGACGACCCCGATC
>JBOHUK010000049.1:0-1794 GCA_050734395.1 Candidatus Dormibacteria bacterium | reverse complement strand
AGGCGCCCAGGTCGAACACCATTTGGGTCTGCAGGAAGTCCAGGCCCGCCGCCACCTTGCGCTCCAGGAGGCGCAGCTCCCGGCGCGGATCTGCGAAGGGGTTGACCACCGCCCCGCGGAGCAGGCGGCGCGGGGCGCACCACTCCGGGACCAGGCGCAGCACGTCGGTGGTGCGCAGCCCGATGCTTGGCACGATCGACGCGCTGCCGTCGCCGCGGACCACCAGCACCCCGGCCGCCCCCATCGCCGCGGCGCCAGCGACCTGCTGCTGGAGGCCGAGCAGATTGCGGTCGCGGCAGGAGAGGTGGAGCACCGGACGCAGGCCCAGCGCCAGGCAGTCGGGGATGGCCGCCAGGGGCGAGAGCCGCGCCCGCCCCATGTGGTTGTCGGTGAGGCCAACCAGGTTCACCACCCCCACCAGGTGCCCCAGTGCGCGGTGCACAGGGGCCAGATCCGCGCCCCGGGGCATGGAGAGCTCGGCGGAGCGCTGGACAGAGGCGAGCACGCTGGCCTCAATATATGGCAGGTGCGAACGAGCCAGAAATCACCCTGGCGGCGGATGCGCCGCGGGTGCGGGCTCCGGATAATCCGGAGCGGCCGGGGTGTCGTCTGGTTGATCCAGCCTACATCCCCCCACCTCAATCGCATTGGCTGACTCCCAAGCCGACGCCTCCCCCGCTGGCCTGGCCGATCGCGGATCGGACCAGGCCGGAGTCCCAGTGCTCGAGGCGCGGCACCTCGGCCGTTCTCTCCCCCTCGGCGGGGAGATGCTGACGATCCTGCAGGACATCAACTTCAAGATCTCGCCCCGGGAGTTCGTCACGCTGGCAGGCCCCTCGGGCAGCGGCAAGAGCACTCTCCTGGGGTGCATCACCGGCCTGGACAGCCCCACCAGCGGCCAGGTGCTGCTCAACGGGGTCGACATCTCCCAGATGCGGGAGTCGCGGCTGGCGGGGATCCGCAACCGCTCGGTGGGCATGGTCTTCCAGGCCTTCAACCTGATCCCCACCCTGACCGCCCGGGAGAACGTCGAGGTGCCCCTCTACGCTGGCAACTGGCGCGGCTCGACGGCGGACCGCGCCGCCGAGCTGCTGGGACTGGTGGGCCTGAGCCACCGGCTGAATCACCGCCCCAACCAGCTCTCGGGTGGCGAGCAGCAGCGGGTGGCGATCGCCCGCGCCCTGGCCACCGAGCCGCCGCTGCTGGTGGCCGACGAGCCCACCGGCAACCTGGCGGCTGCCCAGGGCAGGGAGGTCCTGGAACTCCTTTGGAGCCTGCGCGAGAGCCTTGGCACCACCCTGGTGATAGCCACCCACGACCGCACGGTGGGCGAGTACGCCACCCGCTGGCTGCAGCTGGCCGACGGGGTCCTGATCAGTGACTCGCCAGGCCCCAGGGCCGAGATGAGGTGAGGGCCGGCTTCTACCTGCGCTACTCGGGTCGATCCCTCCGGCGGGGGGGCAACCGGACGGTGCTGGCCGGGTTCTGCGTCGGCGTCGGGGTGATGGCGATCGTCGGCCTGCAGCTGGCGGCCGCCATGGTCACGGCCTCCCTGACAGCCAACGTCCGGTCTGCCAACGGCGGCGACGTCTCGGTGGTCTCGGTGGCCGTTCCCTTCCCGCCGAGCCAGCTCGACCTCTTCAAGAAGCTCGAGCAACAGGGCCGGATCACCCGCTACACCGCGGTCCAGGAGGAGACGGCGGTCGCGCTGCGCAAGGACGGCCAGGGGGTTGACCTCACCATCGACGCCGTCAATCCGCAATCCTTCCCGTTGGCGGGGAGCCTGGGAATGCG
>JBOHUK010000048.1:0-7246 GCA_050734395.1 Candidatus Dormibacteria bacterium | reverse complement strand
GAGGACTTCTCCTGGATGTTCCCGATCGAGAACCAGGCCAACTACGAGGACTGGGACGGCAACATCGAGGACGGCATGTGGCGACCCCTCTACTTCGCTGGTCGCAACGGCCAGCCCGGCATCGACTACCAGCTGTCCCTGGCGACCCCGCCCGTCTACTCCACCAACGACCAGTCGGTGACCATCAACCTCAACCACGACTACACCTGGTCGGACGGAACCCCGGTCACCACCGCCGACATTCAGTTCTTCTTCCAGCTACTGGACGCCGGCAAGAACCAGGATGGCGCTTACATCCCGGGCGAGATGCCCGACGACATCAGCAGCGTCACCTACAACGGTCCCTATCAGTTCACCATCAACCTGATCCACGCCTACAACCCGCTCTGGTTCACTGACAACCAGCTGGACTGGATCTTCGCGCTCCCAGAGCAGGCCTGGGACAAGACCTGCCTCACGTGCACTGTCGGCAACGTCGCCGCCACCACCGGTGGGGCGAAGGCGGTCTTCAAGTTCATCTACGACCAGTCGGAGAAGCTCTCCACCTACGGTACGAGTCCCCTCTGGAAGACGGTCGACGGCCCGTGGGTGATCAAGTCCTTCGATCCAACCACCTACACGGCCAAGTTCTCCGCCAACCCCCACTACACCGGTCCGGGCAAGCCGAAGCTCTCCGGCTACGAGGTCTACAGCTTCGCCTCCGATACCGCCGAGGTGGACGCCCTTCGCTCCGGTGACATCTCGTTCGGCTACCTCCCGTTCTCCGACTTTTCGCTGGCGTCCTACTTCCAGTCGCACAAATTCTCGGTCGCGGCCTGGCCCGTCTTCTTCAATGAGGATGTGGAGCTCGGCTACACGAGCAAAACCTGGGGGGTGCTGGTCAAGCAGCTCTACATCCGGCAGGCGCTCCAGCATCTGATCAACCAGTCGCTCTACATCCGGAGGACCATGCATGGCCTGGGCATCCCCGACTACGGACCCGCCCCTGACTACCCAGGCTCCGACCTCGTCGGCCCGGCGCTGCGCAAGGACCCATACCCCTATGACCCGGCGGCGGCCAAGCACCTGCTCAGCGAGCACGGTTGGGTGAAGGGCTCGGGCGGCGTCGACGCCTGCCAGCGGCCCGGCACCGGCCCCAACCAGTGCGGGGCCGGCATCAAGAAGGGAAGGCAACTGAGCCTGCTCTTCATGTACTCGACCGGGACCCCGAGTTTCCTGGCTGAGGTCGAGGCGTTCTCCACTGCCGCGCGTGCGGTCGGGGTTGGGATTGACCTCGATGGTCAGACCGAAACCACAATGTTCTCTATCGGCGGCGTCTGCCCCTACTCCAGCCCCTGCAAGTGGGGACTTCTCGCCTACTCCGGCTTCATGTGGGACTTCGGCCAGTACCAAGTGCTTCCGGTCGGAGGCAACCAGTTCGGCAAGGGGAACTTCTGGGCTGGCGGGTATGACTCGCCCGAGGCCAACCAGCTGATTGCGGCGGCCCACACCGAGCCGGGGCTCAGCCACCTGTACGCGATCGAGGACTACCTCTCGAAGGACGAGGCGTCGCTGTGGTGGCCGCTCGAGGACTATGAGATCGTGGTGGCCAAGAAGACGCTACGTGGCTGGTATCCGCTCAGCCCGTATGCCAACTACCACCCGTCCGCCTGGTACTTCGTCAAGTAGCCTGGGGCGTGCCCTTGGACGGCCAGCGGGATCTGCTGATCAGCGGGGCCCGCATTTGGAGCGGGTGGGCGCAGCAGCCCCGCCCCCAAGCGCTCGGGATCAAGGACGGGAAGGTCGCCGCTTTGGGCACCGTGGAGGAGGTGGCCGCACGGCTGGGGACAGGGTTCGAGCGCCTGCATCTCCCGGGCAGAGCGGTTCTGCCAGCCTTCCATGACGCTCACTGCCACCCCCTCCACGGCGGCCTGCAGCGCCGCCGCTGCGATCTGGAGGGTCAGCGGACACCGGCCGACTGCCAGGCCGCGGTCCACGACTACGCCCGAGCTCATCCAGACCGGGAGTGGATCGTTGGCGGTGGCTGGTCGATGGAGACCTTCGCCAGCGGCACCCCGTCGCATGAGCTGCTTGACCAGGTGACCGCGAACAGACCTGCCTTCTTGACCAATCGGGATGGACACAGCGCCTGGGTCAACCAGAAGGCTCTGGCCCGCGCTGGGATAGCGGCGACGACCCCGGACCCGCCCCACGGCCGGATCGAGCGCGACCCCGATGGTGCCCCCCAGGGGACCCTCCACGAGGCAGCGATGGGCCTGGTTGGGGGGCTGATCCCGGCCCCCCGCGAGGAGGAGCTGGTGACGGCCCTCCTGGAGGCTCAGCGCCACCTCCACAGCCTGGGACTGGTTGGCTGGCAGGACGCCTCCGTCGACACGCGAGCGGAGCGCGCCTACGGGCTAGCGCAGGCCCGCGGCGAGCTGACGGCCCGGGTACGGCTGGCGCTCTGGTGGGAGCGGGACCGCGGCCTGGAGCAGATCCCAGAGCTGGAGGAACGGCGCGCCCGGCTGGCGGACGAGGGCCTCGACGCTGGCAGCGTCAAGGTGATGCTGGACGGCGTGATGGAGACCTACACCGCGGCTCTCCTCGAGCCGTACCTCGACCCCTTAGGGGGCGGCCCGGCCGCCGGCGGCGCTGGTCACCTCTTCCTGGACGCGGAGTTGGCCCGGGAGGCAGTGACGGCTCTGGACCGGCTCGGGTTCCAGGTCCACTTTCACGCCATCGGCGACCGAGCCGTGCGGGTGGCGCTGGACTCGGTCGCGGCCGCCCGGTCGGCCCGTGGCGAGGGCGCCTCTCACGGTCCGCGCCATCAGATCGCCCACCTGCAGCTGATCGACCCCGACGACATCGGCCGCTTCCGTGAGCTCGGGGTCACCGCCAACATCCAGCCGTTCTGGGCCTGCCACGAACCGCAGATGGACGAGCTCACCCTCCCCTACCTGGGAGAGCTGCGCGGCCGCCGGCAGTATCCTTTCCGCTCCCTGCTCCAGCGCGGGGCCCGCCTGGCCGGCGGCTCCGACTGGCCGGTCAGCACCGCCGACCCCCTCCAGGAGATGGCGGTGGCGGTGAGCCGGGTGGCCCCAGACGCGGCCCGCCACGGCGAGCCGGCACTCCCGCCCTTCCTGCCCGAGGAGCGTATTGGGCTAGAGGCGGCCCTGACCGCCTTCACACGTGGCTCGGCTTACGTGAGCCACTTGGAGAGAAGGGCCGGTGACTTAGGCCCGGGCAAGTGGGCGGACCTGGTGGTGCTGGCTCAGGATCCTTTTCAGGTGGATCCCGACCGGCTGCCAGAGGCGCGCGTCGAGCTGACCATGGTCGGTGGCCGGGTGGTGTACCAGCAGGGCGGCGGCTAGCGTGGGCCCCGACCCGGCCGGGCGCGAAAGGGGACCACGGCGATGACCCGCTACCTGATCCACCGACTCTTCCAGGCGGCCATCGTGCTGGTCTTGGTCAGCATCCTGGTCTTCGGTCTGCTGCATCTCCTGCCCGGTGGACTGGTGCGGGCTCAGCTCGGGCCGCGGGCCAGCCCCCACGAGGTGGCCCAGCTGGCGCGCCAGGAGGGCTTGGACAAGCCGCTTGTGGTCCAGTACGGCCTCTGGTTGTGGCAGGCGGTGCAGGGCAACCTCGGTTTCAGCTACAAGCAGAACTCGTCCGTCACCTCGTTGCTGGCCGAGTTCTTCCCCCGCGACCTCCTGCTGGTCGGGATCTCCACCTTCCTCGCCCTGGCCATCTCCATCCCGCTGGGTCTGCTCCAGGCGGCGCGGCGCAACCGGGATGTCGACTACGGGCTCTCGGTGGTGCTGCTCGCCTTCTACTCCATGCCCTACTTCCTGCTGGGCGTGATCGGGATCATCCTGTTCAACATCGAGTTCAACCTCCTACCCCCGACCGCGATCCGCTTCGGTACCGGCCTGGGACCGGACATCGCCGCCTTGGTGCTTCCCGTACTCACCTTGATGCTCGGCAGCGTCGCCTACTACAGCCGCTACATGCGCTCGTCGGTGATCGACAACCTGCTCGAGGACTACGTGCGCACCGCCCGCTCCAAGGGAGCGAGCCGCAACCGGGTGCTGCTGCGCCATGCCTTGCGCAACTCGCTTCTGCCCATGGTCAGCCTGGTCGGTATCAGCTTCCCGTTCGTGATCAGCGGCTCGCTGATCGTCGAGGCGCTCTTCGACTTCCCCGGGACCGGGCTGCTCTTCTGGAACGCCGCCCAGGAGCGGGACTACCCGGTGCTGCTGGGTGTCATCCTGCTGCTCAGTTTCGCGGTCGTGATCGGCAACCTGATTGCCGATTTGCTCTACATGGTGCTGGACCCCAGGATCCGCTATGGCTGACCGCGCCGAGCCGGAGCTCGCTGGTCAGGGACTGGCCGACCCCCCGGTCTCGGGCGCGGCCGAAGGTGAGCCGGCAGGCGAGGGGGAGGTGCCGCCAGCCAATCATCTAGTGGAGAACCTTGGGGTCTTCGCCAGCAACCGCTTCGCCCTCATCGGGGCCATCTTCCTCGCCTTCGCCATCCTCTTCTCGTTTCTCGGGCCGTTCATCTACCACACCAACCAGCTGGCCACCAACCTGCTGATGAGCAACTCGCGGCCCGGAAACGGCCACCTGTTGGGCACCGACCCCGAAGGGTTCGACATCGTCGGCCAGCTGATGGTTGGTGGCCGGTCCACCCTGGAGGTCGGCCTGGCGGTGGCGGTCGTCGGCACCGCCTTCGGGGCGCTGTGGGGAGCAATCTCGGGATTCGTGGGAGGGGTGATCGACGCCTTTCTGATGCGGATCGTCGACGCCATGCTCTCGGTGCCCTTCCTTTTCTTCGTGGTGCTCCTGGCGGCTTTGGTGCAACCCTCGCTGCCGGTCATCATCCTGGCCATCGCCTCGGTCAGCTGGCTGTCCACCGCCCGGCTGGTGCGCGGCGAGGTGCTGAGCCTGCGTACCCGGGAGTACGTCGCCGCCGCCCGCTCGTTCGGCAGCGGTCCCTGGAAGATCATCTTCCGTCACCTGCTGCCGAACGCCCTAGGGGTCCTGATGGTCAACGCCACCCTCAAGGTAGCCGATGCCATCCTCACCTTCGCCTCGATCAATTTCCTCGGGTTGGGGATGCCGCCGCCCGCCACCAGCTGGGGCCTGACTTTGACCGCCGGGATCAACAACCTGTTCGACGGCTACTGGTGGGAGCTGTGGCCAGCCGCCTTCATGATCGTCGGCACCGTGATCGCGGTCAATGTGATGGGCGACGGCTTCCGCGACGTGGTCGAGAAGCGGCTGCAGCTCCGCTAGCCAGCATCGCCGGCCCGGGCCGGCGCCGAAGGAGGGGCCAATGAGCACTATCACCGCCGAGGAGTTCACCGCCGAGGTCGCCCCGCAGCCGATCGGGTTGCGGCTCTACCTCGAGGGCGGCTGGCAGGACACCAGCCGTCACCTGCCCCTGATCAGCCCAGTGACGGGCCAGGAGATCGCCCAGGTCCCGGTACCCACCAGGGAAGACGTCACCAGGGCGGCGCGGTCTGCCCGCCGAGCTCAGGCGGACTGGGCCGAGGTGGGCTCCTTCCAGCGGGCAGAGATCTGCCACCGGATCGGCGCGGCCCTGGAGCGCCGGGCCGAGCCTCTTGCCCGGCTGCAGTCCCTGGAGCAGGGCAAGCCCCTGACCGAGTCGCTGGCCGATGTCCGCGAGGCGGCCAAGCTCTTCCACCTCCACGCCGAGGACCAGGTGCGGCTCGGTGGCGAGACCCTCCCGGTCACCGACGCCCGGAAGCGGATGCTGACCTTCCGGCGCCCGGTCGGGGTCTGGGCGATCATCACCCCCTGGAACTTCCCGGTGCTGATGATGGCCGAGTTCGTTGCCCCCGGGCTGGCCGGGGGGAACGCCCTTGTCGTCAAGCCACCTGCCCATACGTGCGCCGCGGTCCTGGGAGCGGTTGCGGCTTTCCAGGAGGCGGGCCTGGCCAGCGGCCTGGTCAGCATTCTCCCGGGCGGCGCTGAGGTCGGCGAACTACTGGTGCGAGAGCCGCGCTTCGACGCCATCGGCTTCATCGGCTCCTCGGCGACCGGAGCCAAGATCCAGGCGATGGCCGGCCTGCGGCGAAGCATCATGGAGTGCTCCGGCAACGGCCCCCTGATCGTCTGCGCCGATGCCGACCTGGCCCGCGCCGCCCGCGCCGCCACCTACGGTGCCTACCTCTGCTCCGGTCAGGTGTGCTGCGCCACCGAGCGGGTCCTGGTCCACCACTCGGTGCACCAAGAGTTCCTCGACCGCTGCCTCGACGAGGCGAGTCTGGTCCACCTCGGCGATCCCTTTGACCCCCGGGTGAACCTAGGCCCGCTCAACAACCAGGACGTGGCCGCCAAGATGGACCGTCACCTGGCCGACGCGGTGCGCCAGGGGGCCCGGGTCCTGACCGGAGGCGGGCGGAGATCGGGTATGCCCACCGACCTCTACTACGAATTCAGCCTGGTCGACCAGGTTACCCCGGGGATGGCAGCCTTCCAGGAGGAGTCGTTCGGACCGATCCTACCGATCACGACCGCGCGGGACGACCAGCAGTTGCTTGAGCTCGCCAACCAGGACCGGCTCGGGCTCCAGGCCGCGGTCTTCACGCGCGACCTGGCCCGCGCCTTCCACTTCGCGGAGCGGCTCCAGGTGGGCCAGGTGATCGTCAACGACACCACCGACTACTGGGACATCAACATGCCGTTCGGGGGAGCAGGAGGCAGGCAGAGCGGCTGGGGTCGGATCGGAGGCAAGTGGACGGTGATGGACATGACCGACGTGCGCACCGCGGTGATCGACCTGTCCTGAGCCGGGCCGACCCCCGAGCGTAGTCCTCGCGGCAGCCGCAGAACTCTTGCCCTCGGGCCGGCCACTACCTGGCCCAGATCAGCGCAACCTCTTGACCGCAGACGGTCGCTCCCCGAGCGCACGCCTGCGCCTAGCGCCACCAGCCGCGCCACCAGGCCCGCTCGCCACCGGGATGGCTCGGGCCCAAGAGGAGGCAGCCGCCGGGGTCGGTCGGCACCTACCCCGCCACGACCGCCAGTTCCTCAGTCGCTGGCCTCGCCCAAGGTGGGCAGCACCGCCTCGGCGTCCTCGAAGTCGGGGGCCGGCTCCTCGGCCAGCTCCTCCTCCAGACCCGCCTCGGGCAGCGCCTCACCCTCCTCCAGGTAGCGGACCGCCTCCTCGCGCAGCTTGCGGTAGTAGTCAAGCCCGGTCCCGGCTGGGATCAGCTTGCCGATGATGACGTTCTCCTTG
>JBOHUK010000047.1:0-24706 GCA_050734395.1 Candidatus Dormibacteria bacterium | reverse complement strand
GCAGCTTTGAGGGTTGGCGGGCGCTCCCCCAACTTCTCCGCCTCCTGGCCCGCGGCCAGCCGGTTGCCCTGGCGGAGCTGACCGACCTCGGCGGCCAGTCGGGAGCCGAGCTCGAACGGGTGCTGCGCGCGCAACCGGGGACGGAGTGGGACGACGAGGGTCGGCTTGTCGGGTTCGGCCTCACCTCGCAACCCACCGACTACCGGTTCCTGATTGGCGGCCGGACGCTCTACACGTGGTGCGCGACCGACACGCTGTTCTTCACCGTCATCCTGGGGGAGGCCACGGTCGCCGAGTCGAAATGTCCGGTGAGTGGCGTGCCCATCCGCCTTGAGATGACGCCGCAAGGCATCGTCTCCGTCACGCCGCCCGGGACGGTCGTCTCGCAGAGGCACCAACAGCAGCTCGTCGGCAACTTGCGCTCCGACGTCTGCGACCAGGGCCACTTCTTCGCGTCGGCGTCAGCCGCGGCGGGCTGGCTGGCCGAGCATCCGGAGGGGAGCGTACTGAGCGTCGCCGATGCCTTCGAACATTGTCTGTCGGCGTGTGAGGATCTGGGGTGGATTGCTCCAGGGTCAAAAGGCGATGAGCCAGCCCCGCAACGCGGCTGAGGCGATGGATGGTCAGCGGCCACCCCCTGATCTGCGGATCTGCATCCTCCACGTCGCCGACTGCCCACTGGTTGGCCGCCTACGTACCGAGGTGGAGAGGGCGCTGGCGCGTCTTGGAATGAGCGCAGCAATCCAGGAGGTCGAAGGACCGTACCCGTCACCGACCCTCCTCATCGACGGCGCCGACGTGACTGGGCAGCGACTCAGTTCCGAGCCTGCGTGCCGACTCATCGTTCCGAGTGCCGACGAGATCGTCAGGGCGATCCTCGCCGCGGGCCAGGGCGAGCTGGCGGGGCTGCCAGGGGGCTCAGAGTGAGCTTGCAGGAGCGCCCAGTCGAGGGACAGGTTGACTGCTACGGCGCCCGTGCGCTCTGTGGGTGGTCGCCGCCGTCCCGAGCCGCCGACACGCCCTGGAAGCGCCGAGTCGACGTGCTGCGGGTCGGGCCCGTGCCGCTGGTCGTCATGCTGGTTGCCGTCATTGGCTTGCTCAACCTTGCCGCCTACCTTCCGATTCGCCCGGCACTTAGCGTCTATGCTCTACTCGGCCTCGCGGCGGGTGGGTGGTGTTGCCTCAACTTCTGGCGGTGCCACCACGTCCACTGCCTGGTTTCGGGGCCAGGCTGGCTGGCATTCGCGCTATTCGCAGCCGTCGAGTCAGCGCTCGGCCGAAGCCTGATCGGCGGCGACGAGGAAATCGTGTTTCTCGGCATCCTCGGTATCGCCGTTGTCTTCGAGGCGGTGTGGTACGTCGGGCACCGGACGAACGCGATGGGATGACAGCCGACACGTGCTGACGGCCGTACGTGCATCGGCGCCCACACCCACTATGTGGAGAACTGCGCCACACCCATCGGAATCGGCGGTCCCTGGTGCCGCCCTCCGGGTCGCTCTCGGTGCGGTTCGCGGTCGGTCAAGCCCTGCCGCAAGGGTGCCCGCGCTTGTCACGTCTCAGACAGCGCTGGCCGTGCTTCGGGCACGGGGATCGGATCCGGCTGGGGCAGCGGGTGGTGAAGTTCGAACACTTCCTCGTTGAATAGCACGCGGTCGCCATGCTCAAGCTCCAGATCTGTCATGCGCAGGGGGACCACCATCGCTATCAGTCGCAGGATGGCGAAAGTCATAACACCGTCGTAAGCGGTGACCACGAGCAGGCCCAGTAGCTGGACCAGTAGCTGCCGCGGGTTGCCGGCGAGCAGGCCCGCGACGCTGAAGTTGGCTCCGCCCGCCCCGACGTAGACGACCATTGCGGGGTTCGCCACCAGCCCCACAAGCACTCCTCCCACGGCACCGGCCGTGAAGTGGGTGTGGATCACGCCCAAGGTGTCGTCCACCCGCTTGAAAGGCCAGCGGCCGGCCAGCTTGTTCATGGTCAGCCAGGGGATGGCCGCCCCGCAGAGCCCGACCAGGATCGCGCCGTAACCATCGACGTATCCGGCAGCCGGTGTGATCGCCACCAGGCCGCAGATCAGGCCGTTGATGGCCCCGAGAAAGGACAGCTTGCGGTTGAACCCCATGTCCAGGGAGAACCAGGTGAGCATTGCCACCGCGGCCGCCAGATTGGTGTTAAGGACCGCTGCCGCCGCGTCCGCATTGGCGAAGTAGGGGTCGCCGCCGTTGAAGCCGTTCCAGCCGAGCCAGAGGATCCCCGCCCCCACCGCCGCGAGCAGCAGGTTGTTGGGCTTGAAGTCCTGCTGGTCCTTGAGGGTGCGGGGCCCGATCACGGCGGCACCGATGAAACCTGAGATTCCCGCCGCCACGTGGATGACGTAGCCGCCGCTGTAGTCGACGACCCCCAATTGGGACAGCCAGCCTCCGCCCCAGAGCATGAAGGCGTTGACGCTGTAGACCAGCAGCGACCACAGGGGCACGAACAGCATCCAGGCACGGAAGTTGATGCGTCCGAAGAGCGCCCCCGCCAGGATGATCGGCGTGATGGCGGCGAAGACGAACTGGAAATAGATCAAGGAAGCCTGGGGGAAGGCGAACTTGGGCATCAGGCCATTGAGCAGGGGCACTGAGGCCCGGGCAGTTTCGCCAAGGGCGTTGAGAACGGGCCGCGGGAACCCGAGCACCGACCCCAGCCAGGGATGGCCGAAGCCGAGGTTGTAGCCCGCCAGCACCCAGACCACCAGCACCGCGGCGAAGGCGTAGAAGCACATCACCGCCGAGCTCACCGCCCACTTGCGCTTGACCACCCCGCCATAGAGCACTGCCAGCCCGGGCAGGGACATCAGCCCGACCAAGGTGCCGGCGGTGAGCTGCCACGCGTTGTCCCCGGCGTTCAGGTAGGTGGCGGACGGGATGTACATCTGGGACGCTGGCTCCTCGGTGCCGGAGTGGGACAGGGTCCGCTGACAAGCAATCTCGCACTTCCGACTGCACCCGTCATGGGTGCAAGCTCACAAAGCTAGAAGTGGGATTTCGGTGTGCAGTTCCATCCCCCATGTCGGCTGGCGGCGGCCCAGCCAGGTGTCGATCGCACCCGCCACCCGGCGGCCGTCGGCGATGGCGTGCACCACCAGCGACGCTCCGCGCACGGCGTCGCCACAGGCGAAGACGCCCGGGACGGAGGTGGCGCCGAATTGGTCTGCTGCCAGCACCCCGCGCTCCGTGAAACCGAGTCCGGCCCGCGCAAGCGCCCCTGCCTCGTCGTCCACGCCGATAAAGCCCAACGCCAGCAGCACCAGGTCTGCCGGGGTCCGGCGCCCGCCCGGAAGGGGGCGCACATGCACGCCCGCACCGGTTGCCAGGTCACGGGTGCGCAGCCAAGCCACGCGGCCCTGTCGTCCCCCGAACCCGAGAGTCTCGACAGCAAAGCCACGCGTACCCCCCTCCTCATGGGCGGGGGACCGGCGGAGCACCAGCGGCCACTCCGGCCAGGGATTGTTGGCTGCTCGCTGCATCGGCGGCTCGGGCATGAGTTCCAATTGGATAACCGAGGCGCAGCCCTCGCGGTGGACGTTGCCCAGGCAGTCGGCACCGGTGTCGCCACCGCCCAGGATCACGACCCGACGCCCGCGGGCGGAGATTGGCGCGGCACCACTAGGCGCTCTGCCCGCGACGCGGCGGTTCTGCTGCTCCAGATACTCCATGGCCAGGTGAATCCCCGCGAGCTCGCGTCCGGGGATGGGCAGCTCGCGTGGCTTCCGCGCCCCCAGGGCCAGGCACACCGCATCGTGGCCGGCCCGGAGCTGTTGCAGCTCGAGATTCGCACCCAACCGCGCGCCGCAGCGGAATACCACTCCCTCCTCCTGGAGTTGGCGCAGGCGGCGATCCAGCAGCATCTTGGGCAGCTTGTAGTCGGGGATGCCATAGCGGAGCAGTCCGCCCGCGAGGTCGCTGGCCTCGAAGACCGTGACCGCGTGCCCCGCCCGGGCCAGCTGCTGCGCTGCCGCCAGCCCCGCCGGGCCCGAGCCCACTACGGCCACCCTCCGGCCGCTCTGCCGGGTGGGCGGGCGGGGCGCGACCCAGCCCTCCTCCAGCCCCCGGTCGGCGAGAGTCCGCTCCACCTCCTTGATCGCGACCGGCTCGTCGTTGATGGCCAGCACGCAGCTCGTCTCGCAGGGCGCCGGACAGACCCGCCCTGTGAACTCCGGGAAGTTGTTGGTCCGGTGAAGTCGGTCCAGGGCTCGGCGCCACTCGCCCTGCGATGTCAGCTGGTTCCAGTCCGGAACCAGGTTGTGCAGCGGGCAGGCGCTGTGGCAGAAGGGCACGGCACAGCCCATGCAGCGTCGCGCCTGCTGCTCCAGTGTCGGGTGGCTGAGGTTGTGGTGGAGCTCCCGGTAGTCTTTGACGCGCTCGGCGACCGGGCGCTCAGGGCCAAGCTGGCGGCGGTGACGCAGGAACCCCCGAGGATCAGGCACCAGGCGCCGCCTCCCGGGCGCCGTCGCCCGCAGCGCCGCGCGGTCGCACCACCAGGACTTCGCGACGGTTGGACGCCCACCCGGAGAGCAACCGCTGCGCGCGCTCGCTCCCGGTGAGTCGGCGGTGGCGGCGGAGGAGCCGCACTAGTTCCCGCTCCTCATCGGGCGCGGGCCGGCCCAGCTCCACCGTCGCGCGGTTCAACCTCCTGGGCAGCTCTCCGCTGGCGTCGAAGACGTAGGCCCGCCCGCCCGTCATGCCCGCGGCGAAATTCCTGCCCACCCGCCCCATCACCACCACCACGCCTCCGGTCATGTACTCGCAGCCGTGGTCCCCCACCCCCTCCACCACCGCCACCGCCCCGCTGTTGCGCACGGCGAAGCGCTCGCCCGCGGCCCCCGCGAAGTAGGCCTCGCCCCCGGTGGCGCCGTAGAGGGCGACGTTGCCGGCGATGACGTGGCCATCGCCTCGGTAGGCAGCCCCCGGTGGCGGTCGCAGCACCAGCCGGCCGTGGCTGAGGCCCTTTCCCGGATAGTCGTTGGCGCTCCCCACACAGGTGAGAGAGACCCCTCGGACCAACCACGCACCCAGGCTCTGCCCGGCGACCCCGACCAGCCGCAGCCGGACCGTGCCCTCAGGCAGCCCTGAGGCGCCGTGGCGCCGGGCGATCTCGCCGCTGAGCCAGGCACCCACCGCCCGGTCGTGGTTGCCCACCCGCGAGCGGACGCGGCGGCGCTCCCGCCCGTCCAGCGCCAGGCCTAACCTGGCCCCCAGCCGTGAGTCCAGTGCCGAGGGCGCCGCGGGTCGCTGCCCGCGCAGCTCAGCTGCGTCGGCGCGGGCCGGGCGGTGCAGCAGGGGCGCCAGGTCCAGGCCGCGAGCCTTCCAAGGCCGCGGCCCGCTCCGGCTCTGCAGGTGCTCCACCCTGCCCACCAGCTCACCCAGGGAGCGGAATCCGAGTTGGGCCAGGTGCCGGCGCACGTCCTCCGCGAGCAGCATGAAGAAGCGGACCACGTGCTCCGGCTGGCCGGCAAAGCGCCGGCGCAGCACCGGGTCCTGGGTGGCGATGCCCACAGGACAGGTGTTGAGGTGGCAGACGCGCATCAGGACGCAGCCGCTGGCCACCAGGGCCGCGGTCGCGAACCCGAACTCCTCCGCCCCGAGCAGCGCCGCCACCATCACGTCGCGCCCGGTGCGCAAGCCGCCGTCGGTCTGCAGGGTCACTTGCGAGCGCAGACCGTGCCGGACCAGGGTCTGCTGCGTCTCGGCCAGCCCGAGCTCCCAGGGCACCCCCACATGCTTGATGGAAGAGAGGGGAGCGGCCCCGGTCCCCCCCTCGTGCCCGGAGATGGTGAGGTGGGTGGCCCCGGCCTTGACCACCCCGGCGGCAACCGTGCCCACCCCGGCCTGGGCCACCAGCTTGACGCTTAGCCGGGCCCGCGGGTTGGCCTGCCGCAGGTCCCAGATCAGCTGGGCCAGGTCCTCGATGGAGTAGATGTCGTGGTGGGGTGGAGGCGAGATCAGCTCCACCCCGGGCGGGGAGTGGCGCAGGCGGGCGATGGTGGCGTCGACCTTGTGGCCGGGGAGCTGGCCGCCCTCTCCGGGTTTGGCTCCCTGGGCAATCTTGATCTGGAGCTCATCCGCATTGACCAGGTAGTGGGCGGACACGCCAAAGCGGGCGGACGCCACCTGCTTGATGGCGCTGCGCCGGGACCGGCCAGCGGCGTCCGGAAGGAAGCGCTCCCCGTCCTCGCCCCCCTCCCCGGTGTTGCTCTTGGCCCCCAACTGGTTCATGGCCAGCGCCAGAGTCTCGTGCGCCTCCTGACCGAGCGCGCCCAGCGACATCGCCCCGGTTACGAAGCGGCGGACGATGGCGGTGGCGGGCTCGACCTCCGGGAGCGGCACCGAGCCGCGAGAGACCGGCTCCAGCAGGTGGCGCAGCGCGGTCGCCGCCTCGACCGGCGCGTCGGCCCCCGCCACGAATTGGTTGAAGCGCTCGGGGTCGCCGAGGCGCACCGACTGCTGCAGCGCCGCCACCGTCACCGGGTTCCAGCCGTGGCGCTCGTCGCCGTGCCGCCAGCGGTGGTGCCCGCCCAGCTCCCCGGCCGCCTCCGCGGACGAACGGGCGAATGCCCGCGCGTGGCGTATCAGGACCTCGGCGGCGAGCACCCGCATGTCCGCGCCCTGCAAACGCGCCGGCGTGCCCGTGAAGCAGCGGTCGACCAGGGACGAGCACAGGCCCACTGTCTCGAAAGCCTGCGCTCCGCAGTAGCCGCCGAAGGTGGAGATGCCGAGCTTGGACATGACCTTGCGCAGGCCCTCGGCCAGCGCGTCGATCAGGCGTGCTGAGTCCAACTCCCTCCGCCCGCTGGCGGCCACCGTCCACAGGGCGAGGTAGGGGTTGACGCCCTCCGCGCCGTGCCCGACCAGGCACGCCAGGTGGTGGACGCTGCGGGGCTCGGCGGATTCGACCAGTAGGCTGATCCGGCCGCGGGTGCCATGACGGACAAGGTGGTGATGCACCGCGCCCACGGCCAGCAGGCTGGGGATCGGGGCGAACTCGGAACTGGTCTCCCGGTCGCTGAGGATGAGCAGGCGCACCCCAGCGGCCACGGCTGACTCAGCCCCTGCACAAAGCTCGTCCAGCGCCGGCTCCAGGCCAGAAGGACCCGACGCGGCCGGGAACAGCGCGCGCAAGGTACGGCTTTGAAGCTGGGTCTGGGAGCGTAGTCGGGCCAGGGCTGCGCAGGTCAACACCGGGTGCTCGAGCTCTACCCGTGGGATGACCTGGGGAACGGCCGTGAGGAGGTCCCCACCGCCGCCCAGGCTGGTGCGCAGGGACATCACGCATCGCTCCCGGATGGGGTCGATGGGCGGGTTGGTCACTTGGGCGAAGCCCTGGCTGAAGTAGTCGAAGAGCAGGCGCGGTGCCGACGAAAGCACTGCCAGAGGGGCGTCGTCGCCCATCGAGGCGACCGCCTCATGGCCGCTCCCGGCGGCGACCAAGAGGCTGCGCTCAAGCTCTTCCTCGCTGTAGCCGAAGGCGGCGTGCCAGTGCTCCAGCGCAACTGGTGCAGCCGGGGGGTCCGCCGCCAGCAGCGGCACCCGTGCCCGCGCCAGAGCGCGGCGGTACGGATGGCGGCGGACCACGCGCCGCCTCAGCTCGGGCGTGCTGGTGAGCTCCCCGGTCGCCGTGTCCACCAGCAAAATGTCCGCCGGTCCCAGCCGGCCTTGCTGTCGGATTCGATGTTCGGGCAGCGTCACCACGCCGACCTCCGAGGCCAGCACCACCAGCTCGTCGGTGACCAGGTAGCGAGCGGGGCGGAGCCCATTGCGGTCCAGCGCCGCCCCCACCGCGCGTCCGTCAGTGAAGGCAATCGCGGCCGGGCCGTCCCACGGTTCAAGGAGGCGAGCCTGGTAGCGGTAGAAGGCCGCCTCAGCCGGCGAACACTCGGGATCCGCCTCCCAGGCCGGCGGCATCAACATCATCACCGCCTCGGCCAGGCTGCGCCCGGTCCGCAGCAAGAGTTCGAACGCGTTGTCCAGCCCCATCGAGTCGCTACCCCCGGGCTCCACGACCGGAAGCACGTCCGCCGGATCGGAGCCGCAGACACTGGTGGTCCAGGCGCGCTCGCGCGCGCGCATCCAATTGATGTTTCCGCGCAAGGTGTTGATCTCGCCGTTGTGGCCAAGCCCGTGGAACGGCTGTGCCAGCCGCCAGCTCGGCTCGGTATTGGTGCTGAAGCGCTGGTGGAAGATAGCGAGGCAGCTCTCTAGGTCAGGAGAGCGAAGGTCGGGATAGAAGCGATCCAGCTGAGTGGCGCTCAGCTGCCCCTTGTAGACGAGCGTGCGACCCGAGCAGCTGACGACAACAAAGTTGGCCTGGGAGCAGGGATCTCGAAAGGCTAGCTCCCGACCGCGCGCCTCGATCCGCTTGCGCAGCGGGTACAGGCGCCGCTCCAGGGCGACGCCCGAGGCGCCGCCGATGAAGCACTGGCGCAGGTGCGGCCGCACCGCGCGCGCCCGCTCACCCGCCGCCAACGGCCGGCAAGGCACGGCGCGCCAGCCGAGCACCCGCAGTCCCGCACCTCCCACGCACGACTCCACCAGCCTCTCGCAGAGCCGACGGTCCCCGTCGTGGCGGGGCAGGAACAGGCTGGTGACCGCGTAGCGTGCTGGCGGAGGCAGACGCATGCCCAGGGTCGCCGCCTCCCGGCGCAGGAAGCGATCGGGAAGCTGCAGCAAGATACCCGCGCCGTCGCCTGAGCGGGGGTCCGCGCCGAACGCGCCACGGTGCACCAGCCGGCGCAGCGCCGACAGCGCCAGCTCCACCACCTGGCGGCTCGGGGCGCGCCCACGGCTGGCGACGAATCCCACGCCGCAGCCGTCATGCTCGTAGCGTGGGTCGTAGAGCCCTTCGGCAGCTGGAGCCCTGGGTTGGGTCTTGAGGATGCGCTCGTTCTGTGTTCTTTGCATGGTGGTGTTGCGACGGTGTAAAAAGAAAAAGACCGGCCCGGAGAGTTCTCCTTGGCCGGTCCTGACTGCGTTGGTGCGCCTAGGCTAGTCGACCGGCCCTCCCCTGCTTAGGGGTGCGCCTGCCACGGCGGCAGCGACTGCGGGTCGACAAGTGCGGTCAGCACTCACCATGGCGCGACTATACGAGCTGCCACAAGCGCTGTCAAGCATCAGTTTTGACCTGGAAATTCGAGTGAAACGCAAGGCGGCAGTGCGTCGGGCGTCGGGACGGCACCGGATCACTGCCGTGAGGTGAGTTCCGCAAAGGTGGTCGTCGGGAGTAGCCCGGAGCGACGCATCTCGTAGGCGCCGATCGCCTCCTCCTGTGCCAGCGCCCGCTCCAGTGGGTCACGTCCGCACAGTAGGCACTCGCGCCAGAAGCCGTCCACCACGAAGGCGACCTGCAAACCCTCAGCGTCGCGCAACTCGCCTACTTCCAGGTCCACCTCCACCTGGTATCCGTCCCTCTTCCCCACCCGCGCCAGCAGGTGGGCCATGACTGCCTCGGGCAGGACCAGCGGCAGCAGCCCGTTCTGGTACGCGTTGGTCGTGAAGATGTCGGCGAACGAGGAGGCGATCAAGACCCGGTAGCCCATGTCGCGCAGGGCCCACACCGCATGCTCGCGTGACGAGCCGCACCCGAAGTTGCACCCGGTTACCAGCACCGTGGCGCCCTGGTAGGCGGGGTCGTTGAGCTCGAAGTCGGGCCGAGGCGTCCCATCTGCGTCGTAGCGCCAGTCAAAGAAGAGGATCTCACCGTAGCCGGTGGCGTCGGTGCGCTTGAGGAACTGCTTGGGGACGATCTGGTCGGTGTCCACGTTGTCGCGCCCCAGGCGCGCGCACAGCCCGCGATGCACGGTGAGCGCGCGCACTCAGGTTTGCCCGAGGGTGGCGCCTGGCACGGGCTCCAGGTCGCGCACGTCGACGAAGTGCCCATGCAGCGCAGCCGCTGCCGCCATCTGAGGGCTGACCAAGTGGGTGCGGCCACCCGCCCCCTGCCTTCCCTCGAAGTTGCGGTTGGACGTGGAGGCGCAGCGCTCTTGGGGAGCCAGGACGTCGGGGTTCATGCCCAGGCACATGGAGCACCCGGCCTCCCGCCACTCGAATCCGGCGGCCCGGAAGACCCGGTCCAGCCCCTCGGCCTCGGCCGCCCGCTTCACCGACTGTGAACCCGGGACGACCATCGCCCGCACCCGGGGATGGACCTTGCCCCGGGCGGCGATGGCGGCAGCGGCACGCAGGTCCTCGAGACGACCGTTGGTACAAGAACCGATGAAGACGCGATCCAGGGCTATGTCCTGGATCGCTTCGCCCTCCTCCAGCCCCATGTAGGCGAGCGCCCGCCCCACCGCCTCCCGCTGACCCGCGTCCGAGTAGTCGGAGATCCGAGGCACAGACCCGGTCACCGGGGCGACCATCGCCGGGTTGGTCCCCCAGGTGACGCAGGGGGAGAGTTCCGCGGCGGCGATCGACACGGTGCGGTCATAGGTGGCGCCCTCGTCGGTGGCATGGTCGAGCCACTCTTGGGCCGCCTGCTCAAAGAGTTCCCCCCGCGGGCAGGCCGCCCGGCCGGCCAGATAGCGCACCGTCACCTCGTCCGGCGAAATCAGCCCGGCACGGCCGCCCGCCTCGATGGTCATGTTGCAAAGCGTCATCCGGCCCTCCATGGAGAGCGCGCGGACGGCCGGGCCGGTGTACTCGAGGACCGTGCCCTTGGCGCCCGCCACCCCGATCTGACCGATGACCGACAGCGCCAGGTCCTTGGCCGTGACCCCGAGGGGCAGCTCTCCCTCCACCCGCACCTCCAAGGTCTGCGCCCGCGATTGCCAGAGGCACTGGGTGGCCAGGACCTGCTCCACCTCAGTCGTGCCGATCCCAAAGGCCAGTGCCCCGAGCGCGCCGTGAGTGGAGGTGTGGGAGTCACCGCAGACCACCGTCATCCCGGGCTGGCTGAGCCCCAGCTCCGGGGCGATGACGTGGACGATCCCCTGCAGCCGGTGGTCACGGCGGAACAAGGGGATGCCCTGCTGCTCGCAGTTACGGCGCAGCTGCTCCAGCTGAGCGATGGCCACGGGATCCGGGCTGGGCCGATCGAGCTCCCAGGTCGGCACGGTGTGGTCCATCACCGCCAGGGTGAGGTCGGGGCGCCGCACCGCCCGTCCCGAGTCGCGCAAAGACGCAAAGGCCTGGGGCGAGGTGACCTCATGGACCAGGTGCAGGTCGACGTACAAGAGGTGGCGCTCGCCGGGCTCGTCGCCGAGCTGGTGCGCATCCCAGATCTTCTGGTATACGGTGCGCGGGGTCACGCGCTCGGGCACAGCTCCACCTGGGGCGCGGCATGACCCACCGCCCACTCGTAGCTGTCGACCAGCGCCAGGGCCGAGGCCTGCAGGATGTTGCGCGAGCACCCGACCGTGGTCCAGCGCCGCTGCCCGTCCCAGCTGTCGATCCCCACCCGCACCGTGGCCCCCGTGCCCCGGTCGCCGTCGATCACCCGGACCCGGTAGTCGACCAGCTCGATGGTGGCCAGCTCCGGGAAGTGGGGGGTGAGCGCCCGGCGCAGGGCGAGGTCCAGCGCCTCCACCGGGCCGAAGCCCTCGGCGGCCGTGTGCACCACCGCCGTCCCCACCCGCACCTTCACCTGGGCCTGAACCTGGCCCGCGCCCACCCGTGCGCTCAGCCCCTGGGTCTCGTGCGCCACCACCAGTGACTCCTGGAGCGAGAAGGGCCGCCGGCCCCCAGAGCAGGTGCGGGTGACCAGGAGCTCGAAGGAGGCGTCGGCATCCTCGAAAGCCCACCCCGAGCTCTCCAGCTCCTTCAGCTTGCGGACCAGTCGGGCCATCTCCTCACTCGACACAGGCGGGAGCTCGAGCTGACGGAGCTTGCTGGCGATGTTGCTGCGCCCGCTCTGGTCCGAGACCACGGTCCGGGTGCGGTTCCCAACCAGAGCCGGATCCACGTGCTGGTACGCGTCGCGGTGTCGTGCCACCCCCTGGGCGTGCAATCCCGCCTTGTGCAGGAAGGCGGCCTCGCCGAGGTAGGGGCGACTGGGGTCCGGCGGCCGGTTGAGAAGGGCGTCCAGGTGGCGCGAGACCTCCGCCAGCCGCGCCAGCGCCCGCTCCTCGAGCACCGGGATGCCGCACTTCAACTGGAGGTTGGCGGCGATCACCAGCAGGTCGGCGTTGCCACAGCGCTCGCCGGTGCCGTTGACCGTCCCCTGAACCATGCGCGCACCCGCCTCCAGCGCCGCCAGCGAACTGGCAACCGCCGTTCCGGTGTCGTTGTGGCAGTGGATCCCGAGGCGGTCGCCCAGCCGAGTGCGCGCTCGCGCCGTGAGGCGGGCCACCGCTCCCGGCAGCTGGCCGCCGTTGGTATCGCAGAGTACGACCCAGCTCGCTCCCGCCCGCACCGCGCACTCGGCGACCTCGAGCGAATATCCCGGGTCCCCATCGCTGCCGTCGAAGAAGTGCTCGGCGTCGAACACCACCTCCCGTCCCTGGGCCACTCCGAAGGCGACCGAGTCCTGGACCATGCGCAGGTTGGCGCGCAGGCTCACCCCGAGCACCTGGCGGACCTGCCAGGCCGAGGCCTTGCCCACCAGCGTCAGGACCGGGGTCCGAGCGGCCAGGGTGGCGCCCAGCACCGGGTCCTGGGCGGCGGTGTGGCCCTTGCGCCGGGTCGCCCCGAAGGCGGCCAGCCGCGCCGAGTTCAGCGGTTCGCGGCGCAGGCGCGCGAAGACCTCGGTGTCCCGCGGGTTGGCGCCGGGCCAGCCGGCCTCCACGTAGCCCACCCCCAGCCCGTCCAGCTCGCGGGCCACCGCCACCTTCTGCTCCGCGCTCAGCTGCAGCCCGAAGCCCTGCAGGCCGTCGCGCAAAGTGGTGTCGTAGAGCACGACGGCGGGCCGCGCCGGGCGCCGCGCGCTCACGCGACCACCCCCAGCCGGAGACGCTCCAGCACCGCCGCCGTGACCTGGGCGGTATCGCAGGCTCCGCCCAGGTCGGGGGTGAGCGCCCCCGCCTCGATCACCTCTCCCATTGCCGAGTCCACCTGCTGAGCCAGGTCCTCGCGCTCCAGGGTGAGGCGAAGGAGCATGGCGACGCAGGCGATGGCGCCCAGCGGGTTCGCCTGCCCCGTGCCGGTCAGGTCCGGGGCGGAACCGTGCACCGGCTCGTAGAGCCAAGGCCCCTCCCCCCCGCCGCTGGCCGAGGGCAGCAAGCCCAGGCTGCCAACTAGGGCCGCCGCCTCGTCGGTGAGGATGTCCCCGAAGAGGTTCTCGGTCACCACCACGTCGAAGTCCCGCGGGCGCTGCAGCATGGCCAGGGCAAAGCTGTCCACCAGCTGGTGCTGAAGGCGCACCCCGGGAAACCCTGCGCCGCACTCCTCCACCACCTCGCGCCAGAGCTGGGAGGTGCTGAGCACGTTGGCTTTGTCAACGGAGGTCAGCACCCCGCGCCGCCGCTGGGCGGCGCGGAAGGCGACCAGGGCCACCCGCCGCACCTCCTCCTCGCCGTACTCGCAGGTGTCGACCGAGTGCCGATGCGGTGGGCGGCCCGCCACCCCCTTGGGGCGGCCGAAGTAAGCACCGCCGGTGAGCTCGCGGACGAAGAGCAGGTCGGCTCCGGCGGTGATCTCGGTGCGCAGCGGGCTCTGCGCCTCCAGCCCCGGCCAGACCCGCACCGGGCGGAGGTTGGCGAAGGCCGAGAGTCCCGACCGCAGGCGGAGCAGGCCCGCCTCGGGCCGGGTCGGGGAGCGCTCCCAGCGCGGACCTCCGACCGCGCCCAAAAGGACAGCGTCGGCGCGGCGCGCCGCCTCCAGGGAGTTGGTCGGCAGCGGGTCGCCGACGGCGTCCAGGGCCGAGCCGCCGATCTCGTGGTAGCTCGCTGCAACCCGCTGCCCGTCGTGCTCTAAGACGGCGCGGAGAACCTCGAGGGCGGCCTCGACCACCTCGGGTCCGATGCCGTCCCCGGGCAGGACCGCCAGCCGCAGGGCTGAGCCCGGGTCGCGGCTCATCCGCCCAGTAGCCCCGACCGCGGCTCGGACACCTGCATCTCTCCCAGGATGCGCGCCAGGGCCAGGTCCTCGACTTCCTTGCTGGCGTCTGCCACCTCCAGGAAGCGGCGCCAGACCGCCTGGAAGGAGTCTGGGGGGAGGTCCACGCCCATGAGCGCCAGCCGGTGGCGCAGGGCGTGGCGCCCTGAGCGGGCGGTGAGCACGATCCGACTTCCCCCCGCCCCCACCTCCTCGGCGGCGATGATCTCGTAGGTGCGGCGGTCGCAGAGCACCCCGTGCTGGTGCACACCGGAGGCGTGGGCAAAGGCGTTGCCGCCCACTACCGGCTTGTTGGCGGGCACGGCCAGGCCGGTGAGCCGAGCCACCAACCGGCTGGTGGGCACCAGCTGGGTGGAGTCCAGGTGGTCCTCAAGCCCGAGCGTTGGCCGCCGCACCCGCAGCGCCATGGCCACCTCCTCGATGGCGGCGTTGCCCGCCCGCTCGCCCAGGCCGTTGATGCATCCCTCAACCCGGCGAGCCCCCGCCATGACGCCTGCTAAGGAGTTGGCGGTGGCCAGGCCCAGGTCGTCATGACAGTGAACGCTGACCAGGACTCGCTCCATCCCCCGCACCTCGCGGCGCACGGTGGCCACCATCGCCGCGAACTCGTCGGGCAGGCAGTAGCCGGTGGTGTCGGGGAGGTTGATGACGGTGGCGCCGGCCTCGACCGCCGCCTGGACCACGGTGCAAAGGTAGTCGCGGTCCGCGCGTCCGGCGTCCTCGGGAGAGAACTGCACGGCGGGGCCTAGTGAGCTGGCATAGGCGATGGCCTCGCGCACCTGGCGCAGCACGGTGGCTCGGTCGGAGCCGAGCTTCTTGGCGATGTGGATGTCGGAGACGCTTATGAACACGTGGATCAGGGGGCGGTGGCCGTCGCGTACCGCCTCGTGCACCGAGTCGATGTCCTCGCGCCGGGCCCGGGCGAGACCGGTGACGGTCGTGCCCTCGAGCTCGCGCGCGATCCGGCGCACAGCTTCGAAGTCGCCGGGCGACGAGGCGGGGAAGCCCGCCTCGACCACGTCCACCCGCAGCCGGGCAAGCTGCCTGGCGACCTCCAGCTTGGCCGCGCCGCCCAGGCTGGCCCCCGGGGCCTGCTCCCCGTCGCGCAAGGTGGTGTCGAAGAACTCGACCACCTCCTCGGGTGGGTCGACGGCCACGGGGAGCCCGGTCTGCGCCGCCACCCTAGGCGCCGCCTGAGGTGGCCACCGCCGGCGCCGGCTGCCCGGCCGGCGGGGGTTGGGCCACCGGCCGGATCCAGGCCATCTGCCCGCGCAGCCGGCGCCCCACCTCCTCGATGGGATGGCCCGCCTCCTCCTCGCGCCGCCTGAGGAAGTCGCCGCGGCCGGAGCGGTTCTCGTCGATCCAGAGCTCGGCGAAGCTCCCGTCCTGGATCCGCTGCAGGATCTGGCGCATCCGCTCCCGCACCCCCTGGTCCACCACCACCCGGCCGCTCTGGTAGTCACCGAACTCGGCCGTGTCACTGACGCTGTAGCGCATCAGCGAGAGCCCGCCCTGATACATCAGGTCGACGATCAGCTTGAGCTCGTGCAGACATTCGAAGTAGGCGATCTCGGGCTGGTACCCGGCCTGGGTCAGGGTCTCGTAGCCCGCCTTGACTAGCTCGCTCACCCCGCCGCAGAGCACCGCCTGCTCTCCGAAGAGGTCGGTCTCAGTCTCCTCCTTGAAGGTGGTCTCCAGCACCCCGGCCCGGGTCGCTCCCAGACCCAGGGCGTAGGCCAGCGCCCGTCGTCGCGCGCGGCCGGTGGAGTCCTGGTGGACCGCCAGCAGGGCGGGGCAGCCGATCCCCTCCAGGAAACAGGAGCGGACCATGTGCCCGGGCGCCTTGGGCGCGACCATGGCTACGTCGCACCCCCGAGGCGGCTGGACCGTCCCGAAATGAATGGAGAAGCCGTGGGCGAAGAGCAGCAGGCAGCCGGGCGCCAGCTCCGCCGAGAGGCCCGAGGCGAAGAGCTGGGCCTGGTCATGGTCGGGGATCAGCACCATCACCACGTCGGCGTTCCGGGCCGCCGCCAGCGGCTCGAGCACCTCGAACCCGTCCGTGGTCGCCCGCTCGCGACTGCGACTGGACGGGGGCAGTCCGACCCGGACCGCGTAGCCACTGTCTCTCAGGTTCTGGGCGTGGGCGTGGCCCTGGCTGCCGTAGCCGAGCACCGCGATCTGCGCCCCGGCCAGCTCCTGGGGCTGGGCGTCGGCGTCGTAGTAGATCCTCACCCTTTGACCTCCGCCGGCCGCCGTGGCCGGCCCGGTACCAGCGCCAGCGGCCCGCCCTGGACGTAGTCCACCGGGCCAAGCGCCCGCAGTTCCGAGATTGCCGCCTCCACCTCCTCAGGCCGCCCGGAGATGGCGGCCACCAGCCTGCCCTGGTCTCGGTGCAGGACCCGCGCCCCGTGGCGAGCCAGGAGCCCCTCGGTCTCGGCCCCCGGCATCTCCAACTCCACCAGGGCCGAGCTCCACTCCACCGCCGGGGCGCCGGTGAGGTCCTCCACCCGGACCAGGTCGATGAGCTTGGCCAGCTGCCGGGAGATCTGTTCCGGGGCCTGGCCCCGCGGGTCCACCCGAAGCGTGAGCGCCAGCACCCCCTCCTCGGGGCTGGGACCAAGTGCGCAGCTCTCCAGCCGAAAGCCGCGGCGGGCCAGGCAGTTGGCGACCCGCAGCAGCGCCTGGCCACGCTCCTCCACGCGCAGCGAGATGAGGCGCGCCGAGCTGGCGGCGCTTGCTGCCCCAGCCGGACTCACGCCGTCTCCGACAGCTCGACGAAGTCCGAAAGCCCCTGGCCCAGGGGCACGATCGGGTAGACGTTGGCCTCCGGGTCGATGTGGCAGTCCAGGACCGCGGGACCCGGGTGAGCGAAGAGCCGCTCGACCGCCTCCTCCACCTGCTCCAGCCGGTCTACCCGCTCTCCCTGGCAGCCCAGCGCCTGGGCCAGCAGGGCGAAGTCCGGCAGGGCCTCGTGAAAGACCTGCGAGCGCACCCCTCCGTAATAGTCGTCCTGGAACTGGCGCACCATCCCCAGTTGCCCGTTGTTGAGAATCACGACGCGCACCGCCAGCCCCGCCGCCACCGCCGTGCTGAGCTCCTGCATGGTCATCACGAAGCCGCCCTCGCCACAGACGCTCAGCACCTCGCGCTCGGGGTGGGCGGCCTTGGCGCCGATCGCGGCCGGCAGCGAGTAGCCCATCGTCCCCTGGCCACCGGAGTTGAGGAAGGCGCCCGGTTCGCTCCCCGACCAGGCCATCGCCGCCCAGATCTGGTTGAGGCCGACGTCCGCCACCGTTATGTCCTTCGGGCGGCGGCGGCGCATGCAGGCGGCCAACACCTCCTGGGGCTGGAGCCGCCCGTTGTGGGGATGGCGCAGCGGGTGCCGCCCGCGCCAGTCGTCCAGGCTCTCACGCCAGGCCGGCCGCCGCAGCGCCGGCACCAAGGCCCCCAAGCGCTCGAGGACCTCGCCGGCGTCCCCCACCACCTGGCAGTCGGCGCGCACCGTCTTGCCAAGCTCGGCGGGGTCGATGTTGACGTGCACGATGTGCTCGGCGCGGGGGGCGAAGTCGGCCAGCCGGCAGGTGACGCGGTCATCGGCACGCATGCCCACCATCAGCAAGACGTCGCACTCGCCGACCGCGCGGTTGCAGTAGCCGGTGCCCATGAACCCGACCAGCCCCAGGGCCAGGGGGTGCTGGCTGGGGAAGACCCCGGTGCCCAGCAGGGTGTTGCCCACCCCGGCGTCCAGAGCCTCGGCCAGGCGTCGCAGCGCCTCCTCGGCCTGGGCGATCGCCACTCCACGCCCGGCCAAGATCAGCGGCCTCTGGGCGGCGGCCAGGTGGCCGGCCGCGCGGCGCAGCAAACCGAGGTCGGTCGCGGGGGCGCCCCCCAGGGGTCGGCGGCGCCGGGGGAAGCCGCCCGCCAGCTCCACGCGCTGCTGCTGGACGTCCTTGGGCAGGTCGATCAGCACCGCCCCGGGCCGCCCGCTGCGGGCGACCTGGAAGGCCTCGGCCACCACCTCGGGGAGCTGGCGGGCGTCATGCACCTGGTAGCTGTGC
Source organism: Candidatus Dormibacteria bacterium (assembly GCA_050734395.1). Lineage (GTDB taxonomy): Bacteria > Chloroflexota > Dormibacteria > Aeolococcales > Bog-877 > Bog-877. The sequence goes on along the minus strand of JBOHUK010000047.1, from coordinate 6,615 downwards.
TTGGTCACCGACAGGCTGGAGCCGATCACGTCGGACTCCTGGAAGGCGTCGGTGCCGATCGATCCGGTCGCCACCTGCCCGGTGATCGCCACAACCGGCACCGAGTCGAAATGGGCGGTGGCCAGGCCGGTCAGCAGGTTGAGCGCCCCAGGGCCGGAGGTCGCCAGGCACACCCCGACCCGGCCGCTGGCCCGGGCGTAGCCGTCGGCCATGTGGGCCGCCCCCTGTTCGTGGCGCACCAGCACGTGGCGCAGGGGAAAGCGCGGCAGGTACTGGTAGATCGGCAGGTTGGCCCCGCCCGGGAGCCCGAAGATGGTGTCCACCCCCTGCGCCACCAGGGCGCGCAGGAGCAGCTCAGCCCCGGTGGGCGGGGCGTCCGACGCCGCTGCCGGGATCCGCGGCAGGGCGGCGGCCGTCGCCAGGGCAGGCATCCGGAACCTAGGCTCCGTAGACCTGGCCGATGGCCGCGGTGACCGCGGCGTCGGCCGCGAGCTGGCGAACGCTGCGGCGGGGTGCCGCCTCCGACTGGCGGCTCACCCAGTTGCGCCCCGCCTCGTTGAGCTCGATGTCCTCCGGGAGCTCCTCGCCGGGTCGGCGGTCGGGGGCGGCGAAGGGCAGCGGCTGCGGGTTCATGTCGAGCCTCCTGTGCTGGGTTGGGCGGCAAGTCCATGGAAGTGGGTGCGGCAGCGGGCGCACAGCAGAGCGCGGGAGCCCGCCCGGGTGACGAAATGGCGGTGGCAAGAGACGCACTCGACACTGCGGGCCGGGGCTCGGTAGGGGTGGGCAACCGAGTCCAGGGCATCGCCGGACGGCCCGGCCGGGAGCCGGCGGGCAGGGTCGAGCGCGTCGGGGCGGTTCTCAGAATCTGCCATCTTCTTCTGCGATTCAGTGGACGGGATCGAAACGTGGGCAAAAAAAGACCGGCCCCCCGGAGTTCCGGGGGGCCGGTAGCTTCGCCACGTCGCACAGGCGTCAGCTGACCGAGCCCTCCTCAATGAGGATTACTAGGACCAGCAGGCCCTCGGCCGACAGCTGACGCGACTGCACCCGGCGCAAAGTGCAGCCACTTATAGCGGCGCGGCGCCTGGCTGTCAAGCCGCGCGCCATTCCGTAACCGGACCGTCGTCAGCTGGGCTACCCTGCGCCCACCAGCCAGCGGGGGGTGCCCCAAGACATCGGGAGGATTGGTGACTGCGCCAGGTGGTACCTCGGCCGGGCGGCTCCCGAGCCGGACCCTGCTCGAGGGCCGGGAGCGGGCAGCCGCCCGGGCGATGCTCCGGGCTACCGGCCTCAGCGACCAGGACCTCGCCCGCCCCCTGATCGGGGTGGCCAACACCTGGACCGAGACCATGCCCTGCAACCTGGGGTTGCGCTCCCTGGCGGAGCACGTCAAGCGCGGCATCCGCGCCGCCGGGGCCACCCCGCTGGAGTTCAACACCATCGCCGTCAGCGACGGCATCGCCATGGGCACCCAGGGGATGAAGGCGTCCCTGATCAGCCGAGAAGTGATCGCCGACTCCATCGAGCTGGTATGCCGCGGGCATCTCCTGGACGGGTTGGTGGCCCTGGTGGGCTGCGACAAAACCATCCCGGGCGCCGCCATGGCTCTGGCGCGGCTCGACCTGCCCGGCTGCCTGCTCTACGGCGGCTCGATCCAGCCGGGGCGCTTCCGGGGCCGGGACGTGACCGTGATCGACGTCTTCGAGGCGATTGGCGCCGCCGAGGCGGGCCGGATCACCGATCAGGACCTGCATGAATTGGAGTCGGTGGCGTGCCCCGGCGCGGGGGCCTGCGGCGGTCAGTTCACCGCCAACACTATGGCCATGGCGGTGGAGCTGCTCGGGCTGGCCGCGCTGCAGTCGGGTGGGGTGGCGGCGGTCGACCGCGCCAAGGCGGAGGTGGCGGAGCGGGTGGGGGCGCTGGCGGTGGAGCTGGTGGCCTCAGAGCGTCGGCCCAGCCAGCTGCTGCGCCGCGCCTCGTTCCTCAATGCCATTGCCGGGGTCATGGCGACGGGCGGCTCCACCAACTCCGTCCTCCACCTCCTGGCGATCGCTCACGAGGCCGGGGTGGAACTGGAGCTCGACGACTTCGACGCAGTCAGCCGGCGCACCCCCTGGATCGCGGATCTGCGCCCGGGCGGCCGCTACAACGCGGTGGACCTGACCCGCGCCGGGGGGGTGGCCCTGGTGGCGCGCCGCCTCTTGGAACGCGGCCTACTGCACGCCGACGCCTTGACGTGCACCGGCAGGACCCTAGGCGAGGAGGCGCTGGCCGCCAGCTCCGGCTCACCAGCCCAGGACGTGGTCCGCGACTTGGAGACTCCCCTATCCGCTGACGGCGGGATCGTGATCCTGCGCGGGAGCCTGGCGCCGGGAGGCGCGGTGCTCAAGCTGGCCGGGCACGAGCGCCGCGAGCACCGCGGCCCCGCCCGGGTCTTCGAATCCGAGGAGGCGGCCATGGCCGCGGTAGCGGCGCGCCTGGTTCTGCCCGGGGACGTGGTGGTGATCCGCTACGAAGGGCCAAGGGGCGGCCCCGGGATGAGGGAGATGCTCGGGGTCACCGGGGCGCTGGTGGGCCAGGGGCTGGGCGAGCAGGTGGCGCTCGTGACGGACGGCCGCTTCAGCGGCGCCACCCACGGTTTGATGATCGGCCACGTCTGCCCGGAGGCTGCGGTGGGCGGCCCGATCGCCCTGGTGAGCGAGGGCGATCAGGTCGCCATCGACGTCGCCAGCCGCACCATCTCCCTGGAGGTGGAGTCGGAGGAACTCGCGGGCCGACTCAGCTCCTGGAGCCCGCCCGGGGCGGGCGACCCGCGCAGCGCCTACTCCCGCTACGCGTTCCTGGTCGGGCCCGCCTCCGCCGGGGCGGTCCTCGGAGTTGGGGGTCGCTCTCCCGCCTGAGCGACAGGTCCCGTCAGGAGCTGCTGCGTGACGACCCCGGCATGTTGGGGCAGTTGTGCATGGCGGGTGCGCTGGGACTCGGGCTCGAGGTGGCCGCCAGCACGCGGGCGCTGCCCGGCTGAGCCGCGCTCACCCCACGCGCGCTCAGGGACGCTACGCCAAAGCCCAAACCTGCCAATCCCAGCCCCGCCACCGCCCCCAGAACGATCCGCTGCCGGTAACGTCGCAACACCTGTCTTCTACCTCCATGCGGCTGGTTGGGCGCGGGAGCACCTGAGAGCCAGCGCCGTCCCACCAACTGAACCACCGCAGGCTGGGCAAACCCTGATAGCACGCTCATGGGATCCCGGGAATCTGCGCTTAGTCCAGCCGAGCAGCTCCGTTCCTATCCGGGCAGCCCATGCCGGAGCGCCCGACCGATCTGGCGCAGGGCCGGGGCAGCCGCAGGGGACGGGAGCGCTGACAGAGCCTGCTGGACCCGCCCTACAAAATGGCTCCAGCCTCCTTCACGGCGGGCGGCTCCACCGGCACTACTCGCGAGCCGGCGCAGGCGCACCCGGTCCGACAGTAACTGGCGAACTCTCGCCTCCATGTCGGGCCGTCTGCAGAAGAGTTCTGGAGGGACGGCCGGGAGCAAGCCCGGGCTGCTGGGCTCTGGGCTGACCGGGAGGGTGTCGAGCAGCAAGGCCTGACGCCAGAGGCCGGTCGCCGCCTCGGGCCCTTTTGGCCAGATTAGAATCCGGGATCGCCCGACATCCTCGGTCAACGAGCCAGATCCAACCGCTGCGGTGGCCTGGCTGAAGTCCCCCAGGCGCGCCAGCAGGGCCTGGCCCTCCTCCCATCCCGGCGCGCCCTCGATCACCAGTAGGTCGATGTACTTCCGCGGCGGTTCGGCCTCAAGCGGCGCGCCCCAGCCGATCCAGGTCGCCGGGACCCCTTGCTCAAGGATCCAACCCGCCAACCGCCGCTCCTGCACCCAGATGGCCAGCCCCAGGGAGTCGACGGCCCGTAGGTGCCCCTGGAGCCGCTCCTCGGCACTTCCCCGGCTGATCGTCGCGTCGTCGATGAAGGACCAGCCGGTGAGGTCGGCCCCTGGGTGGAGCAGCACCCCGGTGGCGCCTGCGAGCAACACCTCTCCCACCAGTTGTGGGCTGGCATGGTCGGCTGGGATCACCACCACGTCGCCCTCCCGGAGGTCGGGGGCCGGGAGGTCGGGAGGCGCGACCCCAGCCGTCTCGCAGATGGCGCCCAGCGCAGCCGGCGGAGAACCACCCAACAGCGCGGTCGGCACTCCGGCGCAGGCAAGAGCGGCCAGGAGCTGGGCCGCCGCTAGGTCAGCTCCCGGAAGAGGGCCCGAACTCGTTTGTGGGGACGCGGCGACTAGAACCCGGCGCTTGCCCTGGGAGGGAGTAGTCAAACTCATGCTCGCGCCCCGATGTCGCTGGCGACCGGCCGCCTGGGAGGCATGCCGCAATCATCCCGCCCCTGGAGTGAGGATCGAGATCCGATCTGACTAAGTGGCGGTCAGAGCTCCCGCCAGGGCCCGCTCCGGAGCCGCCGCCAGGCCCCGTCGCGGCCTGAGTATCTCGTCGATCAGACCGTACTCGAGCGCCTCCTCGGCCGTCATGAAGTAGTCGCGCTCCAAATCGCGCTCGACTTGCTCCAGAGGTCGGCCGCTGTGGTGGGCGATGATCTGGGCCATCCGCCTGGTGTTGGCCAGCACCTCGCGAAGCTGGATCTCCATGTCGTGGGGTGCGCCCCTGGTGCCCGCCGAGCCCTCGTGGATCATGATCTTGGCGCTGGGCAACGCGATCCGCTTGCCTGCCGCGCCGCCGCACAGGATCATCGCCGCCGCCGACATCCCCATCCCTATGCACAGGGTGGACACCTCGCAGCGGACGTGCTGCATGACGTCGTATATCGCCAGTCCGTGGTATGCGACGCCCCCTGGCGAGTTGATGTAAAGGTGGATGTCCTTGTCGGGGTCCTGCCCCTCCAGGTAGAGAATCTCCGCCACGAGCAGGTTTGCCACATTCTCGTCCACGGCCTGCCCAAGGAAGACGATCCGCTCGCGCAGCAGCAGTGAGTAGATGTCGAAGGCGCGCTCGCCTCTCATCGACTGGTCGAGCACGGTCGGTATCACCCCGGCCACGTGCGAGTCAAGCGGGACTGACATCAGCTCACCTCGTGATTGGGTATCTCAAGAGTAAGATATCAAATCAGATATGACCACCTCTAAACCGAGCCGCGCCCGTGAGTCGGTCTTCCCCGGCTTCGCTGAGGTAGGGGCCCGCAGCCGGCGGGAGCTGGCGGCTCAGCTGGTGGCTCAGCGCCAGCAGCGGGGCCTCTCCCAGACGCAGGTGGCGGCGCGGATGGGGACGTCCCAGTCGGCGGTCGCCCGCCTCGAGGGTGGTAGCGGCGACCTGCGGGTCTCGACCCTGGAGCGTTATGCCCAGGCCCTCGACCGCCGCCTCGGATGGCGGCTCGAGCTGGCCGACCCGGCAGGGGACGCTGACGGCTAGCCCCGGCGACCGCGACTCACCCATCGCGGAGATGGCCGGCCGGATGCGCTCGCGGCTGCTGGAGCGCCGCACCGTCGTGCTGGAGGGGGACCTCAGCGACCGGCTGGCCACCGAGCTGGCGGCACAGTTGATGACCCTCGACGCCACCGGCGATGACCCGATCGCACTGCACGTCAACGCAGTCGGCGGCACCCTGAGCGCCGCCCTGACCCTGATCGACACCATGGCCGCGCTGGGTGTCCCGGTCGAGGCACAGTGCGTGGGGCGGGCCGAAGGCCCGGCGCTGGGCGTCTTCGCCTGCTGCTCGCGCCGCCTAGCCGCCCCCCACGCGCGGCTGCGCCTGTGCCAGCCAGAGCTGAGCGCCGAGGGCGGGGCGGCGGAGCTGGAGCGTGCCCTGCAGTTGCACCAGGAGCTGGTTGAGCGCTTCACCGCCGCCCTGGCGCGCGCCACCCGCCAGCCGTCGGAGCGGATCGAGGTCGACTTGGCGGCTGGCCGCTACTTCGAGCTCGAAGAGGCCATCGCCTACCGGCTGGTTGACGGCCCTTGGACAAAGGGCGACGGAGCCTGATCCGACGTCTTGCATCCCCGCTACTTGATCTCGCCCGCGGCCGCGATCGCCGCCAACTCGCTCTCCCTGACCCCAATCGCCACCACCACCGCCTGGCTCACGATCCGGCCTCCCCCCCGCACCTTCTCGTAGGTGGCGTCGAACCAGACGTAGGGGTACTTCGCGTCGTCCAGCGGCCGCTCGTCGTCCAGCGGCTGCTCCCGGAACAGGACCAGCTCTTGGTCCAGCTCGGTGCAGATCCGGCTCACCTCGCTCTTGGACACCTGGCAGCCGCCCATCGCCTGGACCAGGTCATCCACCTTGTGGGTGCTCACCCCGTGCACCCAGGCTCCTGGATCACCGCCCAGATGGGGCGGCTCCCGCCAGGGCGCAACGGGTAGCTGGATCCTCGAGGCAAGATGTTGTGCCACAAGCCTTGACACACCACTACATATAGGGGAGAATTGGCGCGTCCGCTTGGGGTGGGGAACCAACCCAAGCCAACGCGAGCAGGCTCTGGAGGGAGGTGCCCATGACGGCGACCGCGGTCGGAGACGGCCACGTCTACCGGGATGAAGTCCTGGCGATCGAGCCGCACGGGCTCGAGCACATCACCCAGTCGCAGCGCCACGGGCGCCCGTTCCAC
>JBOHUK010000046.1:0-5061 GCA_050734395.1 Candidatus Dormibacteria bacterium | reverse complement strand
GGGACTTACGAGGGGCAGTGTTACGAGTTCTGCGGCGTCGGCCACGACCAGATGCTGATCACCGTCAAGGTGGTGAGCATGGGCCAGTACCGGAATTACCTGAGCAAGTTGACCTGAGGGACTGGGCTTGAATCATGGCGACGGTTGATCTTCCGCTGAGCCGGCCCGTCCCGGGCGCCTACAGCAAGGTCTGGGACTGGATTACCACCACCGACCACAAGCGGATCGGGATCCTCTACCTCTACACGACCCTCATCTTCTTCATGATCGGCGGCCTGATGGCGCTGCTGATCCGCACCCAGCTGGCGCAGCCCAACAACAACCTGCTCACGGCGCAGCAGTACAACCAGCTGTTCACCATGCACGGGACCACGATGATCTTCCTCTTCGTGATTCCGGTCTGGAGCGGCTTCGGAAACTTCATGGTGCCGCTGATGATCGGGGCCAAGGACATGGCCTTCCCTCGCATCAACGCCTTTGCCTTCTGGCTCGTGCCGCTGGGCGGGATCGTCATGTACAGCGGCTTCTTCTTCGGCGGAAGCGCCGCCGCTGGGTGGACGGGCTATGTGCCGCTCACTGAGAAGCTCTACTCGCCCCAGGTGGGCCAGGATCTCTGGATCCTCGGCCTGCACATCCTGGGCATCTCCTCCGTGATGGGGGCGGTGAACTTCCTCACCACTATCCACCGAATGCGGGCCAAGGGCATGACCTGGTACCGGCTGCCACTGTTCGTGTGGGCGATGGAGGTGACCTCGGCTCTGGTGCTGCTCGCCTCGCCGTTCCTGGCCGGGGCGCTGGCGATGGTGCTGCTGGACCGCCAACTGGGCACCGACTTCTTCAATCCCGCGCACGGCGGAAACGTGATCCTCTACCAGCTCATCTTCTGGTTCTATTCGCACCCCGCCGTGTACATCATGGTGCTGCCGGGGTTTGGGCTGATATCGGAGATCATGCCCGTCTTCACCCGCAAACCCATCTTCGGCTACCGGGCCATGGCCATATCCATGGCGGCGATCGGTGTCTTGGGATTCATGGTATTCGCCCACCACATGTTCACGGTGGGCCTCCCGCTTCCGGCGCAGATCTTCTTCATGGCAACGACGATGGTGATCGCCGTGCCGACGGGGGTGAAGATCTTCAACTGGCTCGCGACTCTGTGGCGCGGATCTATACGGTTCACGGTGGCGATGATGTTCGCCGTCGGGTTCGTCATCATGTTCCTGATCGGGGGTCTCGACGGCGTGTTCCTGGCCTCACTGGGCATCGACTATGAGCTCAACGGGACGTACTGGGTCGTGGCGCACATCCACTACGTCCTGGTCGGCGGTTCGCTCTTCGCCGTCTTCGGCGGTCTGTACTACTGGTGGCCGAAGATTTTCGGCCGTTTTCTCAACGAGCGCCTGGGTAAGTGGCATTTCTGGTTGCTCTTCATCGGGTTCAACGTGACCTTCATGCCCATGCACTTCTTGGGCGTCCTGGGCATGCCGCGACGGATCGCCACCTACGGGGTGGGCCGCGGCTGGGGAGCGCTCAACCTGACGGCGACGGTGGGCGCCTTCATCATCGGGCTCGCAATCCTGGTGTTCGTCTACAACGTTGTCCTCTCCCTGCACGGGCCCAAGACCGCTCCCAACGACCCCTGGGAGGGCAACTCTCTGGAGTGGTTCACCACCTCGCCGCCGCCACCGCACAACTTTGACGAGGTCCCTGAGGTCACCAGCAACCGGCCGCTGCGCGACCTGCGCCTCGCCGGGCACCAGACCAATCCCCCGGGTACGGTCCTTCCCTGATGGCGCGGCCGCTCTGGGGGGGACTGCAGCGCTTCTCGTGGCTCCTCCCGGTGGGGGCGGTGACGACGGGAGTGCTCACCTACTTCCTGGTCATCCTGGGCAGCACGGTCCGGGTGACCGAGTCGGGGATGGGCTGTCCGGGCTGGCCCTTGTGCTACGGCCAGCTGGGTCCGATCGACCACTTCCACTCGGTTGTGGAGCAGTCTCACCGGTATCTCGTGACCCTGGTCACGGTGATGGTGATCATCACCGCGCTCCTGGCCTGGCGCTTCGCCCGCCAGCGCTGGCCGGTACTCTGGCCGGCGGTCGCGGCGCTCGTGATCATCATCATCCAGATCGCGCTCGGGGCGATCACCGTGCTCACCCACAACGCCCCCTGGACGGTCGCCCTGCACCTGCTCACCGCGATGATCCTGCTGGGCGTGGTCTGGGCGACTGCGGTCACGTCGCTGCTGCCACACCGAGTTGCGATCGGGCGGCGGGTATCGGCGGCGGCCTGGCGCGCGGTGGGGGCGACCTTCCTCGTCATGATCTCGGGTTCGCTGGTGGTCGACGGGGGAGCCACCTACGCCTGCCCCTCCTGGCCCGGATGCGGCGGTTTGCCGGGGGTGGCCACGCCGCTTGTCGTGATCCAAGATGCCCACCGGCTGATGGTGCTGATCGCGTTTGTCCTGATCGCCCTGTTCGTGATGCAGGCGGCCCGCAGCTGGCGCAGCGTGCCCGGGGCTCGCCTGGTGGCTGACCTGATCGCGGTGCTGCTGCTGGCGCAGATCGCGGCCGGGGGCTTGGTGGCCACCCTCCAGGCGCCAGAGGCACTCCAGGATGTGCACCTCGCCCTGGGATCGGCGACTTGGGCGTCGGTGGTGGCGCTGGCAGCGATGGGCTGGCAGGTGGCGGCGGCTTCGCTCACCCCCGCCGCGGGGGCGAGCGGCCAGACCGTTCTGCCAGGCGGCGCGGCGACAGGAGAGAGCTGATGCAACGCAAAGATGCCAGAGGCATACTCCGCCTGGGTATCCTGCTGACCGTGATCGCGGTCCTGATGCTGGCGCTGGCCTTCATCTGGGCGGTGATCTATCTAGGGGCTGGGCATGCCTGATCCGCTCGAGGAGACCCATGAGGCGCCCGGGCCGGGCACGGCGGAGCACCACGGCGGGCCGGGGCCGAGCTTCTGGCCGGCCCTGCTGGCGGTGGGGGTGGCCATGGCCCTGGTCGGGGTGATCACCAAGGAGGTGGTGGTGATCATCGGGCTGGTGATCGTGGTAGTGGCCCTGGCGGGCTGGATCCGCGACGCCCGCCGCGAGTACCGCCAGCTGCCCTGAGCAGGGGAGCGCTCCGGGTCCCGGCCAGGCTCAGGGCAGAGGGGGCCGCCTGAGCGTCGCCAGCTCGCCCGGGGGCGTCGGGCTCGGCATCGTCATCCTGGCGGTCGGGGGGCTGATGGGGGTGGCGGCCGGCTTCACTCTGCGCAGCATCTGGGGCCGTCAGTCCCAGCCCCCTCGGGATCGGCGCTCCTACGAGCCGGGAGAGCCCCGGCCGATGCGCTCACCCGAGGTCGGAGAGATTCGCCGGGGCTTCGGGCTGCTGCTGAGTTTCGACTTCGGGTGCCTGGCGGTGATGGCGGCGGTGCTCATCTTCCTGGGCCTGTTCGTCATCTTCCGCTCCACATGAGCCCGGCCCCGAGGGCGCTTGTACCATTGCCCCAGAGGTGAAGCTGGAGGTTCTGCTGAGGCGTCGCTTCGAGGTGCTCCTGGGCGCCTCCTTCCTCGGCGCCGCCTTCATCGGGGTGGTCTGGCTGCTGATGGCCATCCTCAAGGCGGCCAACCCCGTCACCTTCCACTTCAACCTGCTGATGGACATCCTGCCCTGGTTCACCCCGGTGCTCCTGCTGGGGGTGCTGCTGGGGCCGCTCTACTGGAAGGTCGCCGGCCTGCTGGGAGGGCCTTCGGGCTCGGTGCAGCGGCTGGCCGAGGCGCGCTACCAGCTGGTGATGGGCGCGTGCTTCTACCTCATCTGCTACACGCTGGCCATCTGGCTGGCGATGAACCTGCTGCGGGTCTGGGACGTGCAGGACTTCCACTTCAACCCGCTGGTGGACTGGCTGCCGGCGATCGTGCCGCCCTGGCTCGCCTGGGTGGTGGGGGCGCCGATGTGCTGGAAGACGCTGGCGGCGATCGACGAGCGGGCGGTGGTGCGCAGCCGGACCATGGTCCGCTGGCCCGGGGTGGGCACCGCCGCCGTGGTGGGCGGCTCCCTCCTGGTTGGCGGTGGGCTGCTGCTCAACATGGGCGCCTACGTCCAGACCCAGGGCGGCTCAGCTGCCGCCGCCGTCAACCTAACTGCGCTGGGGGCGGTGCTGTTCGGGCTCGGGGCGCTCTGCTGGCTGGTGATGCTGGGCCTGCTGGGCTGGGGCTGGCGGCCGGGCGCGGAGGTGGCCGCGGAGGCGGGCGGGGTGGAGCGCTTCCGCTCGCACCGGAGCCGGATCCTGGCCCAGGGATTCGTGTTGGTGAACCTCACCCTGGGCGCCGTGGGGGCGCTGATGGCGGGCCTGCAGGCGATCGACCCCACGGACTTCCACTTCTACCTGGCGCTGGACATCTGGAGCGTCGGCCTGCCGCTGGTCTTCGGCTGGGTGGTCTTCGCTCTCGGCACGCTGGCGCTGCCTGCCGTTCTGGCCAGTCGCGACCCCGCCCACTTCGGGCCGGGGCTGGACACGACCTCCGGGCCGAGCGGGCCGGTGCGGGCGGGCGCCGGCTGGGGCTACTCGGAGCGCGATCTCCTCGGCAGCGGCGGCTGAGCTGAGCTCGAACCCCGGGCCGGTGGCTCGCCGGCTGGCCACCCTCCCCCGCGGCGTCGACCTCCAGGCCTCACTCGAGCGCTTCCGCCGGCACGGCGATGACTTGATGGACCGCTGGGACGGCGTGTGCTTCCGGCGGCCGGTGCGTCTCTCACCTACCCGGGTAGCCGGAGTCTGGCTCTGGCCTGGGGACGGCGCCGGTGAGCAGGTGCAGTTCGCCTGGGCAGGCGACCTCGCGCCGGAAGAGCTCGGCCCCCGGCTCGCGGCGATGATCCTGGACGCCCGCCCCGAGCTGGCCTGGCTGGCCGAGCGCGACCCCGTGATCGGGCGCCTTCACCGCCTGTATCCGGGCCTGCTCCCGGTGCTGCACCTGGACCCGCTGGCGGCGCTGATCGGATTCGTCAGCGCCCAGCAGGTCAACCTGGCCTTTGCCTGCAGCGTCCGGCGGGAGGTGCTGCTGCGCTTCGGGCAGCGCCTGGA
>JBOHUK010000045.1:0-13240 GCA_050734395.1 Candidatus Dormibacteria bacterium | reverse complement strand
TCGTCATCCACTCCAAGAATGAGAGCCCTGCCGCCTTGGTCGCAGCGTAGGGGGCAGCGCCCACATGGTTGAGCAGACCCGCCGCCGAGATAGTGCCCAGGAAATAGCCCGCGCCTTGCCGGAGCATCCCCGGAAGCACCGCCCGAGCAGCGTAGACATGGGCCAGCACATGGACCTGGAAGCTCTGCTGCCAGGCATGGTCCGGCGCCTCCGGGCCACCTCCGAAGGCGACGCCGGCGTTGGAGCAGTAGAGGTCGATTCGCCCGAAGACCGCGATGGCCCGCTGGACCAGGGACTGGACCTCTTGCTCGACTGTGACATCGGCCTGCACCGCCAGCCCCCCCACCTCGGCTGCGACCGCCTCTGCCCGCTCCAGGTCAAGGTCGGCGACCACGACCCCGGTGGCCCTCTCCGCGGCTAACGTCTTGCAGAGGGCACGCCCGATGCCGCTGGCCCCACCGGTCACCACCGCCACCTGGCCGGCCACTTCCATCTCGGGTACACGGTAGACCTCGGAGGCCGCACCGGTTCGAAACGCGGGGCTCAGCCTTGGGTCGGGTCGGCCACGAGCAGCACCACCTTGCCTGTGGTCTGCCGGGAAATGACCGCTTCGAGCGCTAGGGCAGCGTCCTCCATCGGCAGCCGGCGCGACACGAATGGCTTGATCCGACCCTCGCCGTAGAGCCGCAGTAGCTCACTAGTGCACTCGTTGACCAGTTCCGGCAGCCGCTCGGCGTAGAGCCCCCAGTGGAGCCCCTCCACTGAGTAGTTCTTGATCAGCAGGTGATTGGCGCGCAGCTCGGGAATCACGCCCGAGGTGAATCCAACACAGATCAGCCGACCCTCGAAGGCAAGGCAGCGGGTCGAAGCCAGGAGTACCTCGCCACCCACCGGGTCGTACACCACATCCGCACCGCGCCCCTCGGTCTCCGCCTTCACCAGCTCCACAAAGTCCTGCTCCCGATAGTTGATCGCCAGATCGGCGCCCAGGCGGCGGCACAGCTCGATCTTCTCCGCCGATCCCGCCGTGGCAATCACACTGGCCCCCGCAGCCTTCCCCAACTGGATGGCCGCGCTGCCCACGCCGCCGGCTCCAGCGTGGACCAGCAGAACCTCCCCAGGGCGGAGCCGGGCGCGGCGATGGAGGCCGAACCAGCCAGTCTGATAATTGATGAATAGGGCCGCGGCCTCGTCGAAGGGCATGCCCGCTGGCAGTGCCACGACGTGCTCGGGACGGGCATCAGTGAGCTGGGTGTAGCCGCCACCGCTCAGCCCCGACTGAGCGACCCTGGCCATCACCCGCTGTCCGGCCTGGAAGCCACTCGCCGGGGGCGCCGCCACCACCACCCCAGCCACCTCGCTGCCGGGGATGAAGGGCAGCTCCGGCCGCACCTGGTACGTGCCCGCCACCAACAGGGCGTCGAAGAAGTTGATCGCTGCCGCAGCCACCGCGATGCGAACCATCTCAGGCCTCAGCGGCGGATCCGCGAGGTCCTCCAGGATCATGGCCCCAGGAGGGCCGCTCTGCCGAACAACCCAGGCCCGCATTCGGTGATCCTAGACCGACTGCGAGGGGCGGCCTTGCCCCGGGGCGTCGTACCGCCTACCCTGCAGCGGTGACGCTGCCTCCCCACCAGTCCGCCGCACGCGATCTGGATGGTCGGGTGGCCCTGGTAACTGGAGCTAGTCGAGGCATCGGGGAGGCGACCGCCCGCGCCCTCCTCGGACGGGGCGCGCGGGTGGCCATCTCGAGCCGCAAGCCAGACGGCCTGAACGCAGCCGCCGAGCGTCTGGAGCACGATTTCCCAAAGGCAGTGCTCGCGATGCCCGCAAACGCCGGCAGCCCGTCGGACTCGGAGCACCTGGTTGGCCAGGTGATGCAGCGGTGGGGCCGGCTTGACGTCCTGGTCAACAACGCGGCGACCAACCCGCACTTCGGCAAGACCTTGGAGGTCGAGCTCAGCGCTTGGGACAAGACCATGGCCGTGAACGTGCGTGGGCCTTTGGTGTTGAGTCAGCTGGCCCACCGGGTCTGGATGGGGGCTCATGGAGGTTCGATCGTCAACGTGGCCAGTATCGGCGGGGTCAGGCCCGATCCCGGCCTTGGTCCCTACGGTGTCAGCAAGGCAGCTTTGATCTTCCTGACCCGCCAGCTGGCGCAGGAGCTAGGGCCTGACGGAGTGCGGGTCAATGCCGTGGCCCCCGGGATCGTGGTCACCGAGTTCGCCTCGGTGCTGTGGCAGAACGAGGCTATCGCCAAGCGGACCCGGGAGCACCATCCCCTGCGGCGCTTCGCCCAGCCCGAGGAGGTGGCGGCGGCGATCGCGTTTTTGGCCTCGGACGCGGCCTCCTATGTGAATGGCGCGGTGCTGCAGCTGGACGGAGGTCAGTAGCGGGACTCTGGCGTCATCAGCTGCACAGCCCGTGCAGAACGACTCTGTGGCCCTGACCATTGCCCGGCTCGACTGGCCCGCCCCACTATGGAGTCCAGTGTTGGGACCCTTGGGTCGGCCGGCTACCACACCGCCGAACTCCGGTGCGCAGCTGGGGATCGATCAGCTTTGAAGCTTGAAGACAGCGCTGAGGAGGCGGCCTTTCGTAGCCAGGTACGGGCCTGGCTGGCCGACCATCTCGCCGGTCAGCTGTCCGGCATGCGGCACCGGCTGACCGATCTTGAGCAGGCCCGGAGCTGGAGTCGGGCGCTCTTCGATGCCGGCTATGCGGGCTTGACCTGGCCCAAGAAGTACGGCGGGCAGGGCGCTCCAGCGGCACTGGAGGCGATCTTGCTGGAGGAACTGGCACGCGCTCGAGCCCCCCAGCACGTAGGGGTCATCGGGCTAGGCATGGCGGGACCGACCATCATCGCCTGCGGGACCGAAGAGCAGAAGGGCCGCTACCTGCCCGCAATCCTCAAAGCCGAGGAGATCTGGTGCCAGGGCTTCTCGGAGCCGGGAGCCGGCTCCGATCTGGCGTCGCTGCGGACCAGGGCCGAGCGGCGCGGGGATACCTTCGTGGTCAACGGGCAAAAGTTGTGGTCCTCCTACGCGCAAGTGGCGGACTGGTGCATCCTGCTGGTCCGCAGCGATCCCCAGGCTCCCCGCCACCAGGGCCTGACCTACCTGCTGCTCGACATGCATGCCCAGGGGGTCGAGGTCCGGCCGCTGCGCCAGCTAACCGGTGATTCCGATTTCAACGAGATCTTCCTGACCGACGTGGCGGTCCCCGCCGCCCAGGTGGTTGGCGAGGTGGGTCAGGGCTGGCGGGTGGCCATGACCACGCTCGCCCATGAGCGGGCCACATTTGGCTTCGCCCTGACGGGAGCTCTGGAGGCGACGGTCCGAGAGGTACTGAGACTGGCCCGCGAGCGCCCGGCCATGGCCCGGGAGCTGGAGGACGCCCTGGCCAAGGAATGGATCGTCATGCAAGGGCTGAAGCTGACCACCCATCGCCAGCTGGGCGAGTCGGCACGGCGAGGCGGGCCCGGCCCCGAGGGCTCGATGATCAAGCTCGCCTGGTCGGAGGCCAACCAGCGGGTGACCAAACTGGCCCAGCAGCTCCAGGGGGATCTCCCGCTGCAGGACGCCGAGTGGCACTACCTGCAACTCCGCAGCCGGGCCAACTCCATCGAGGCGGGGACTTCAGAAGTCCTGCGCAACATCATCGCCGAGCGGGTTCTCGGCCTGCCCCGGTCGCGCTGATGGATTTCAGCCTGAGCCCGGAGCAACGTGACCTACAGGCACAGGCGCGGGCCTTCCTGGAAGCCCGCTTCCCGCCGGAGCGGGTGGCCCAGTTAGCCGACTCCGAGCTGGGCTGGGACCCTGCCTCATGGAAGGAGCTGGCCGATCTCGGCTGGCTCGGCATCTCCGTGCCGGAGTCCCTGGGAGGGTCCGGGCTCGGGTTCCTGGAGGAGGCGTTGGTGCTGGAGGAGCTGGGGCGCTGCCTCTACCCGGGGCCGTTCCTGGCCACCGTGGCCCTGGCGATGCCGGCGCTCGACGACGCCCGCCGGGCGGAGGTGGCCTCCGGTCAGCGGCGCTGGTCCGCCGCCTTGGGATCAGATGACTGGGTCGTCCCGGACCTCGATCGGGTCGACCAGGTGGTGGTGTTCCAGGACGGTCAGCTGCAGGCCCTGGACGCGCGGGGCCAGGATCTGAAGTCGATCGACCCCACCCGAACCCTGGGGCGACTCACAGCCGCACGGGGCGAGCCGCTCCACACCGGCTCCCAGGCCGCGCGGGTGGCCGAGCAGATGCAGCTTCGCCTCTGGGTGGGGCTGGCGATGGAGGCGGTGGGAGGCGCCGCGCGGGTGCTCGAACTGGGCGTGGAGCACGCCCGGGAGCGGCAGCAGTTCGGCCGGCCAATCGGCACCTACCAGGCAGTCTCCCACCGCCTGGCAGATAGCCAGGTCGACCTGGAGCTGGCCCGGTCGCTGGCCTATTGGGCCAGTTGGTGCCTTAGCGTCGACCACGTGGACGCCTCCGTCGCCGCCAGTGCTGCCAAGGCTGCCGCCGCAGAGGCCTACGTATCCACCTGCGAGCGCACCATTCAGGTGCTGGGCGGCATGGGCTTCACCTGGGAGAGCCCTTTGCATCGCTTCTACAAGCGGGCGCTGTGGGTCGAGGCCTTCGCCGGGCGGCCCAGCCAGCACCGGGCCCGGGTGGCGGCCCATCTGGGCGTGGGCTCGGAACCATCCGCCCCAGCGGCTCCGCCAACGGTGGCTGAACTGCGCTCAGCCGATTGAGGGAGTGCCGATGTCGATGATGGCCACCGAGCTAACCAGCTGGATGCTCTTCGGCCATGCCGCCCGACACTTTGGGGACACCGAGGTGGTGACCCAGTTGGGTGGGGGGCAGCGCCACCGCTACACGTACAGGCAGTTCAGCGCCCGCGCCCAGCAGCTGATGCACGCCCTGGATCGCCTGGGGCTGGACCTCCGCGCGCCCGTCGCCACCCTCGCTTGGAACAGTTACCGCCACCTGGAGTGCTATTTCGCGGTTCCCTGCACGGGGCGGGTCCTGCACACCCTGAATCCCCGGCTCCCCCTGGGTGACCTGGAGTTCATCGTCCAGGACGCCGGCGACCAGATGATCCTGGCCGAGCCCGAGCTGCTGCCCCTGCTGGAACGCATCCCCGCCGCCCTGGCACGTGTCAAGCACGTGGTGGTTCTGGCCGATCGGGTTCCCGACTCGGGGTTGCCGGGGCTGGTCGCGTACGAGGAACTGATCTCGGGGGAGCCCACCAGCTATCCCCCGCCCAGCATCCCCGAGTCGGCCAATCTCGGCATCTGCTACACCTCGGGGACCTCCGGGCGCCCCAAGGGGGTCGTCTACACCCACCGGTCCACCGTGCTCCACGCCCTAGTAACCAGCTCGGGAGCGTGCACCGGCCTGGGGCCCGGGGACTGCACCATGCCGATCGTGCCCATGTATCACGTGAACGCCTGGGGCGCTCCCTTCGGGGCCACCATGATCGGAGCCAAGCAGGTCTTCACCAGCCGCCACGTAGACGCTGCCACCATCGTGGACCTGATCCAGGAGGAGCAGGTGACCCACTCCTCCGGGGTACCGACGATCTGGGCGGCGGTGGCGGACGAGCTCACGCGCCGAGGCACCCGGCTGCCCAGCCTCCGCTTCCTGTCCTCAGGCGGCAGCCGCACGCCGCGCGCCCTGATCGAGCGCTACCGCGATGAGTTCGGCATCAACCTGGTCCAGGGCTGGGGGATGACGGAGACCTCGCCGGTCGCCAGCCTGACCCAGCCCAAGCACAAGATGCGCGACTGGGATGAGAGTCGGCTCATGGATGAGGTCCGGGATCAGGCGGGTCTCCCCATCCCGGGGATCGACATCCGCATCGTCGATCCCCAGGGCCACGACGTCCCGGCCGACGGCACCACCATGGGCGAGCTCTTGGTGCGCGGCCCCTGGGTCGCGGCCTCATACCTCGGTGGCCAGGCTCCCGAGCAATTCACCGCCGATGGCTGGTTTCGGACCGGGGATATGGCGGTGGAGACCGCCGAGGGCTACTTCGCGGTGGTGGACCGGATCAAGGACCTGGTCAAGTCGGGCGGGGAGTGGATCTCCTCCGCCGACATGGAGGGTCGCCTCATGGGCATGGAAGGAGTGGCCGAAGCGGCCATCATCGCCGTCCCCGATCCCAAGTGGGGGGAGCGTCCCCTGGCGGTGGTGGTGCCCCGGCCCGGAGCGGATATCCGCTTGGAGGATGTGCGCCGCTTCCTGGCCGAAGCGGGCTGGGCTAGCTGGCAGCTGCCCGACGGGGTCGAGATCGTCGCCGAGTTGCCCAAGACCAGCGTCGGCAAGTTCGACAAGAAGGCGCTGCGCCAGCGCTTCGTGGAAGCCCCGGCGCCGGCCCGCCAGAACTGAAAACGGCGTGTGGGCCAAGTGCTCAGTCCACAAACAAAACCGGCTTGAGAGTCCGCCGGGCATCCATGGCGGCGTAGGCCTCGACCGCCCGACTGAGGGGCAGTGACTGGCTGATCAGAGTCTGGGGCTGCAGCACCCCGCTCTCGATCAGGCGGAACAGCGTCTGCCGATGCCGATAAGGCTGGCCGGCAACGGTGCGCACCGTGAGGTTGCGCAGCCACGCCCGTCCCGCGGACTGGGGCCAGGGCTCGTCTATCAGAATCCCCACCAGAGCTATCGTCGCCCCGGTAGCGGCCAGGCGCCAGGCAAGTTCCAGCGCACTGGCATTGCCCACCGCCTCGATCACTACGTCGGCGCGCCGGCCCCCGGTCAGCTGCCGGAGGGCTGCAGCCGGATCGCCCTGGCCCGGGTCGATGGCGGTGGCCCCGCGTTCCGCGGCCAACTCCCGGCGCTCGGCGATCGGGTCGACCGCGAACACCTGGGCAGCTCCGAAGAGCCGAGCGCAGGCGACGGTTAGCAGTCCCACCGGGCCCGCGCCCACAACCGCCACCAGGTCACCCGGACCCACGCCCGACTGCTGGCAGGCGGTATAGGCGGTGGCGAGGATGTCGCCGGTGAAGAGGGCGGCCTCGTCGTCCATGGCGTCTGGAATCGGGTAGAGGGCCATGTCCCCCAAGGGCACCCTGACGTACTCCGCCTGGCCACCGGCCAGGCCGCCCAGCAGGGGCCCCAGGCCAAACATGGCGTACTCGGAGCAGCGCGGGTGCTGGCCGGCATCGCACTGCGGACAGCGCCCGCAGGCGACGAACATAGCGGCGGCACACCGCTCCCCGACGCGGCGGCGCCGGACCGCCGCCCCTACCTCCTCCACCACCCCGACGAACTCATGGCCGAGGATGGTTCCGGGGGCGAGCTCCGGGATCTTGCCGTGCAAGGCGTGCAGGTCAGAGCCGCAGACCGCGGCGCGGGTTATCCGCAGGATGACATCCTCTGCGTCCTCGAGCACTGGACGGGGCACCTCTACCACCCCGACGGCTCCCGGCCCGAGCCAGCACACCGCCTTCAAGGCGTGGGCCGCCCATGGACTGGCCGGGACCTTGCCGGTGCTGCTGCGGACGAGTCCCGCCCCAGATCGCTGGCGTAGGGGCCGCAGGCCGTTGCCTGCGGCCCCACGCTCTGGAGTTGCGTCAGTTCTTGGGGATCCCGCTTGAAGGGGCCTTGGCGGCCTTGCCCTTGTAGGTTTTGATCTTGCCCGTGTTGCCGGTCACGTAGATGGGCGAGATGGCGCTCTCAGACGCCCCGTTGGTGCCGATCTTGAAGATCTCGGCGCCCCCGTAGCCCAGATGGTCCTTGGAACTGAAGTCGAACGGGACCAGGCCGGGACCGCCGGTGAGCTTCTTGGTGTTCAAGGTGTGGATCACGCTGGCCCTGGTCGGGTTACGGCCGGCCGCCTTGAGCGCTTGCACCAGCGTGTAGGCCTGGCTCACCCCGTAGAGCACGTTTCCGTCCCAGGGTAGGCTGGGCGCGTACTGCTTGACGATGCCCTTGAAGAGTTTGATCCAGGAGTTGGAGCTGTCGGACACCAGGGGCAGGTAGGCGTCGCTGACCATGCCGGCCAGCAGCGCTCCGCCCGCCGCTCCCTTGGAGAAACTCGACAGCAGGCCGGTGAGGGTGGGCGGGTCCGAGCCAACGTTGCTGACCACCCACGTTGGGTGGTAGTTGAGTGTCGCCGCCGCAAGCAGCGCCAGGGCGGTGAACGCCGGCACCGAGAACGCGACCACCACCTTGGCCCCAGACTGCTGCAGAGCGGCGATCTGGGCTCCGATGTTGGTGTTGGTGGTGACATAGTCCTGGCGCGACACGATCGAGCTGGCCGGGAGTTCGTCATCCAGACCCTTTACCCCGTCCAGGCCAAACTCATCGTCTTGATAGAAGTAGCCGACCTGCTGGCCGGCCAAGTTCTGCTTGATCCATTGCCCCAAGATCTTGCCTTCGATTGTGTAGTCCGGCTGCCAACCGAAGGTGTAGGGCTCGGTGCCAGTCTTATTCCAGCAGTTGCAACCCGAGGAGACGAAAAGATCCGGCACCTTCTCGGTGTTGAGGTACTTGACCACTGAGAGGTGGGTCGGCGTCCCCAGGGCGCTGAACATCGCGAAGACGTTGTCCTGCAGCACCAACTGCCGGGTGAGGCCCGGGGTCTCACTGGG
The DNA here is from genome assembly GCA_050734395.1 of Candidatus Dormibacteria bacterium. Lineage (GTDB taxonomy): Bacteria > Chloroflexota > Dormibacteria > Aeolococcales > Bog-877 > Bog-877. The sequence continues at coordinate 4,656 of JBOHUK010000045.1, read as the reverse complement.
GTTGTACCCGTCGTCTAGGTAGGTGTACTTGATTTTGCGGCCGTACACGCCGCCGTGGGCGTTGACGTACTTGAAGTAGGCATTGGAAGCGGGGGCGATCTCGTCGTAGCCCGGGGCCGCTACCCCGGTAAGCGGCTGGGTGCTGCCGATGCTGATCGAGTTGGGGGTAATCCCCGGCGCCGAGGCGGTGTTCTTGGCGGAGGCAAGCTTGGCAGCTGATGCTGTGCCCCCAGTCAGCGCCCCCGCGCCGGTCGCTAATATCGCAGCCAGTCCGCTAAGAGCGGCCCATCTGAGCGGCATCCGTGGCTTCATGACTCCTCCTCCATCCTTGTTCGACCTTGACTACGCATCCCTGTTCGCATCGAGTGACCTATTCGGCTATCCCGACCCACGCTCTGCCCTGAGCTGACGCCAACCCGACCGACCCAGTACGCCCAAGCGGGCGAGTCCTCCCTGGATTCCGCTGGGAAAGACCAGAATCACCAGCACCAGCACGACGCTGAAGATCGCCTGTGGCAAGTTGTTGCTGACGGAGCTTGGGAAGTTGTAGGTGCTGGACAGGCCACTGGTGAGGTCGGGAAGCACGATCAAGAAGAGCGCCCCCCAGACCGCCCCGACTAGGCTCCCCAGGCCCCCAACCACGATCGCTATCAGCAACTGGAGCGAGAGGATGACTCCAAAGCCCCCGGGCGCTGCCAGACCGAGCCAGTAGGCGAACAATGATCCCCCCAGGCCGGCACAGGCGGCGCTGACGACAAATGCGCTGACCCTGGCTCGACCCACTTGGATCCCGGCTAACTGAGCGGCGATCTCGTCGTCGCGAACTGCGCGGAGGGCCAGGCCCACTCCGCTGTGCAGCAGGTTGGCCAGGAGCACCAGGGTGATCAGGGCCGCCAAGACTGTTACCCAGGCGAGCCACTGCTCGAGGTCGAAGTTCGCCCCCAGCCAGCCGGGGGCCGCGGGGGGATTGATCGGAATGCCCTGCTCGCCAGCGAATATCGAGGAGAAGTGGAGTGCCAACTGGGGCAATGCCAGCGCGAGGGTCAGGGTCACGCCAGCGAGGTACGGCCCCCGGAGCCGTGCCGCGGCCACTCCGAAAAAGACTCCGGTGATGGCGGTGACCACCACCGAAAGCAGGAGCACCAAAATCATGGCCAGGTTCGGCTGCCACTCGAGCAGCAGCGCCGTGGTGTAGGCGCCAACCGCCATCAGCGCCCCGTGGCCCAGTGAGATCTGACCATTGACACCGGTGAGGACCGTCAAGCCCGCAGCGGCGATGGCGAAGATTGCCACTCCCGCCGCTTCGTAGTCGGTGTAGGGGCTGACCTGGTAGCTGAACGCCAGGAAAGCACCCAAGACCAAGAGCGCGGGGATGCCGTGCCGGACCAGCGGCCTCGACACCGCCCCCCGGGCGACGGTCACGAAGAAACCCGGGTAACGGACTCGGGGCGCGGCGCTGACCTTACTCACAGCGGATCAGCTCAGACCCGACGCTGCTGGTGTCGAGAGAACAGTCCCTGAGGCCGCACCATCAGGATCGCAACCAGGATGACCAGCCCCGCCAGGATTTCCAGGTCGGGGCTGACGTAGCCGACGTAGGTGAGCACCAGACCCATGGCGAGGCCTCCGACCACGCTGCCCCAGAGGCTGTCCAGGCCGCCGAGGATGGCACCGGTGAAGCCGAAGATGAAGATCTCATCCATGTAGGTGGGCTGGAGCAATACGGTCGGCGCGATCAAGACTCCCGCCAGTGCCCCCAGGGCAGCCGCCAGCGCCCAGCCAAGCGTGAGCATCCTGCTGACGCGGACCCCCAAGAGTCGCGATACCTCGGGAGCAAACGCCGATGCCCGCATCCGCAGCCCCAGATTGGTGCTGCGGAACAGGACGGTGAGCAGGATAACCGCCACCGCCAGGCAGCCGAAGGTGAAGAGGTCGAACCCGGAAAGCGGAATCTGAAGCTTGCCCACCTGCAGCCCGGTGATCGCCAAGGCGGGGGGAAACGACTTGATGCTGCCCCCAAACAGCATTGGCACGATGGCCTCAAGGAACAGGAAGAGCCCCAGGGTCAGGATCACCACATTGAACGGAGAGGCGCGCTCCACCGGGCGCACGAGCACCCTCTCCACTACCGCGCCGAGGGCGAATCCGCAGAGGATGGCGATGACGAAGGCTAGCCAGTAGGACAGGCCGTGCTGGATGGCGACCAGGGCGACGTAGGTGGTGAACATCGCCATGGCTCCCTGGGCGAAGTTGATCACACGGGTGGCTCGCCAGATCAGCACCAGGCCCAGCGCTACGGCGGCGTAGATTGACCCCTGGACCAATCCCTCGATGGTGAGCACCAGCACCGTGTGCACGGGTCAGCCCAGCCTCCGTGGATGCGAGCTGGCCACGTGGGGAGCTAGCTCAGAAGCCAAGGTATGCACCTAGCAGTTCCGCGTCGGAGCGCGACTCAACGGCGGGATCGCCCTGGACCACCCGCCCCAGAGAGAGCACGACGGCGCGGTCGGCCACCGAGAGCGCGCTCCGGGCGTTCTGCTCGATGAGGAGAACGGTCAGGGCGCCCTCGTTCACCAGCGCGCGCAGCCTGGCCATAATCTGGGCCAGCACCTGGCCCGCCAGTCCCAGCGACGGCTCATCCAGCAGCAGGAGTCGTGGGTGTGCCGCCAGGGCCCGAGCCAGGGCCAGCATCTGGCGCTCGCCCCCGGAGAGGCTGCCCGCCGGCAGCTCCCGCCTCGGCGCCAGTGGCGGGAACAGCTGGTAGGCGTCCTCTAGGTCGCGCTTGGAGTTGCCGCCGGCGCGCCCCAAGGCGCCCAGCCGCAAGTTCTCCTCGACCGTAAGCTCCGTTATCACTCCCTGACCCTCGGGAACGTGGGATACGCCCAGGCGGGCAATTGTCTCGGCTGCGAGTGAGCTGATCTCCGCCCCAGCCAGGCGGATCGAGCCCGACCGTCGACGGACGAGCCCCGAGATGGTCCGCACCAGGGTGGTCTTGCCAGCCCCGTTGGCCCCCAGCACGGCGGTGATCGAACCCTCGGGCACGCTGAGCGATACCCGATCCAGGGCTACAACCGGTCCGTAGCCAACGATGAGGTCGCTGATCTCAAGCATCGCCGGAGCCCTCACGGTCGGCGACCGCTCCGCCTAGGTATGCCTCGGAGACGGCGGGGTCCCGCCTGATCTCGTCCGGGGGCCCGTCGGCGATCACCTGGCCCACGTTGAGCACCACCACCCGATCAGAGGCTTCCATGACCAGGTCGACGTTGTGGTCGACGATGGCTACGGTGGTGCTCTGTCGCACCCGCTCCAGCAAGTGGGCCAAGTCGTCCACCTCGCGCTTTGACAGGCCGCTGGCCGGCTCGTCCAAGAGCAGCAGCGATGGCTGGGACATCAGGCCACGGGCAATGCTTACCCGCTTCTGCACCCCATAGGGCAGGGAGCCGGGGTGGGCACGCGCCGTGTCGGCGATGCCTAGTTCGGCCAGGATCTCGCTGGCTTGCCGCGCCAGGCGTCGTTGAGTCCGCCAGGAGCTGGGTAGCCCGAGCATGGCGGCCGCGAAATTGGGGTGCCGCGCCGCCCCCAGAACGACATTCTCCAGCACGGTGAGGCTGGGCCACAGGCCGAGCCCCTGCAGGGTGCGGGCAATCCCAAGTCGGACAAGACGGTGCGGTGCCACGCCCAGGAGCGAACGGCCCCGGTAGCTGATGTGGCCGGTCTCGGGTCGGACGAGGCCGCAGATGACATTGAACAAGGTGGTCTTGCCGGCTCCGTTGGGACCGATGATGCCGAGGACCTCGCCCTTCTGGACCGAGAGCGAAACTCGATCCAGTGCGGTCAGGCCGCTGAACCGGACAGTGAGTCCCTCAACCTGAAGGTCGACCGGCCCCACCACGACGCTCACCGCCGGGGCCGGACCCCGGCGCACAGCCCCGCATCGGTGGTCGGCCGGACCCCCCTAGCAGAGGCGAAGAAACGAGCCCCAGAAGTCACGTGACGCCGCCCCTCCCCGCTACACCGATGGACCAGTTGCACATGGGCGTTGACCCTGGCATCTGCCCAAGCCTAGCATTGGGATCTGTGGCCAGCCAATGGGCGGTGGCCGAGGTTAGGCAGCCACGCGTTGGGCGCTTGCACAGGACGGTATGAACGGGAGGAGAGAGTGACGGCCAGCAGTGCGTTGCAGACCCAGGAGCGCACGGAGCTCGGGTTCACGAGCACGCAGAATCCCTCGCCCGGAGCCATGGAAATCGTGGCCACGCTGGCGCGAGGGCTTCTCCACCAGATCCCGGAGATCACCGAGCGCCTGGTCGAGGCTATCTATGACCGTGACGAGAACTACCGGGAGCACCGGCTGGTGCCGGACGACGATCTGCGGCGGTCGTGCAACGACAACCTGCGCGAATACATCTGCGCCCTGACCCTGCTGCCGGACCAGCGCGAAGCCCCCCTGGTGGTGGCCCGGGCGACAGGACCGCGTCGTGCCGAGCAGGGCTTGCCACTAGAGAGCTTGCTACGCGCCTACCGTCTTGGGGGGATCGTGGTCTGGGAGTCTCTGCTCAGCGAGGCCGCCCGCCGGCCCGAGCTTTCATCGGACAGGCTTCTGGAGGGCGCGGTGCTCGTGTGGGAAATGACTGACCTCTACTCATCCGAGGTCGC
>JBOHUK010000044.1:0-4303 GCA_050734395.1 Candidatus Dormibacteria bacterium | reverse complement strand
GGCAACCCCGCCGTGTAGGTGTGCTCTCCCTCTCGGAGCTGCCCGAAGTCGGCCACTGCGGGGAAGTTGCCGCCGTCCTCCAGGCTAAATTGAAGGATCGGGGGCGAGGCCAGGGCTCCGCGGAGGTCGGCGCTGATCCGCACTGCGTTCCCGGTCAGGATCAGGGCCGGAGGAGTGCCTGAGAGCAGCCAGTGCACGATCGCGCCGCGGCTCTCCGCGGAGAGCGAGCTCGGCCAGTACGCCACCCGCAACAGGCGGGTGGCGTCGACGGCCAGCAGCTGCTGACCGGGTCCGCGCATCTCCATCGCCGCCATCGCGTAGCGCCCGCTGGGATCGGCGCGCCTGACGGCGTAAAGCAGCATCACCGAGGGCGGCACCTGGACCCGGAGGACGCGCGCCGCCCCCACGGCAAAATCGGCGCGCAGAGCCCGGTTGGCGTCGGCCACCGCCCAGACGTTGACGGCGAAGGCCGTCAGGGCGAATGCCACCGTAAGTGCCACCATTTGACGCAGTAGCAGCCGCCGGCGCAGAAGCTGCGGCAGGGCCAGACTGAGGCTGAGGCTCGCGGCGGGCCCTCGATGGCTCAGGAGGCCTCCCATCCAAGGGATCACCCGAACCGCCAGCACCGCGGCCGCAACCGCCAGCAGAGCGGGCGCCAGCAGGGCCAAGGGATCGGTCCGCCCACCGCGCAAAGCTGCTGAGCTGAGGACCTCGATCAGTCCCGATACCGCCAGGGCCAGCGCCATGGCATCCATCACCAGTAGGGCTCGGCCACCTCCAAGCTCGGCCTGGCCCCGGAGCTCCGCCAGGGGCCGTCGCCCGACCACCCGCACCCCTCCAGCGAGGGCCGCCAGCGCCGCACCCACCAACGCGACCCCGGCCGCCGCCAGCACCAGCGGGGTCAGCACCACCTGGTCACCGGGGAAGAGCGCCGGCGAGACCCAGCGCATCAGCAGCCAAGCCAGAAGCAGGCCCAGGGGCAGGGCGGCCAGCGCCAGCAGCGCCGGCTCCAGCAGGCCCACCATCAGGACGGAGCCGATCCGTAGGCCGCGCAGCTTGCCCAGCCCGACCTCGCGCTGGCGCCCGGCGGCAAGTTGCACCGAAAGCGTGTAGAGCACCAGCAGCGCGAGCAGCACCAGTTGCAAGTCCACCACCGCCACCACGACCGCCATCAGGTTGATCTGGCGTCCGTACGTGTCGAGCTGACGGAGGAGGCCGGTGGATAGCAGCATCCCGAACTGCTTGCGCGCCACGTACTCGAACTTGGCGAGCGTTCGCAGCTGCGTCTCCAGGTTTCCCACCCGCGTGCGCGAAATCGCCAGCCCCAGCTGAACGGTGGTGCTGGCCGGTAGCCCGTAGAGGGTCGCGGGTGTCGCCCAGATCGCGTCCATCTGGGCAGGCACGGCGGGCAACGGCCCAGAGCCTGGCCGGGGTGGCGCGAAGTCAAAGAAGTTGTTTCCCCACCAGTACGGCTGGCTCGGGTCACCGAGGGCGACGATCCCCACCACGCGCAGGGCGGGCAGCCCCGCTCCCACCAGCTGGCCGCCCAGCCCGACGTGGAGGGCGGCCACGGTGCGTGCCGTCAGCGCCACCTGGTCGACCCCGGTAGGGCAATGCCCGGCGGCAAAGACGAGGTGCCCACACACGCCGGTCCGGGCCACCAGGTCGGCGCTGGTGAAGCTGGGCAGGGGCGGCTTCTGAGCGGGCTGAGCAAAGCGCACGCCGGCATCGACCGTGACCAGGGGCTCGGCGTACCACCGCCCCAGCCTCAGGCGCCGATCCAGGCGTTCCATCGCAAGGCCGGAGCCGCCGGCGGTGACCGCGGGCACCAGGGCCGTCGCGGTCAGACCGTCCTGGCTCGGGTCCGCCTGCGCGAGCGTTGCGTGCAGGACCAGATTCCGAGAGGTCAGCAGGTAGAGGGGGCCGATCGCGGCGGCGAAGACAGCGACAGTCCCGGTCGCAAGCAGGGCCAGGCTGGCCCCACTCCGCCAGCGCAGCCCCCGCACCAGTAGCGGCAGGTGGGCCACAGATGGATTCTGCTCGCGCCGCGAACGGTCAGCAAGCACCGGGCCACCGCCGTCAGCTAGCTGGTCGCTCCGGTGCCAGCCGCCTCCGGGCATTCAATTCCAGCAGGTCCCGCGGCGAGTGTCGCTAAGAACGCTGGCTGCGGTCGACCGTCTGCAGGGGTCCGATACGTGGGTCCCCTGTTACTGCATCGTCTACGCGCATGGCAGCCATCGAAGCGCCGCTCAGTGATCGCGGTGGCGAGACGCAGATCTGGGCCCTCAGGGTTGATGACAAGGTTGACCTCCCGTAGACGTTCTTTGTTTTTTGGGCACTTCCTGTCGGTTACGCCGTGAGGATTCCGCCTACTGTTGTGGGGATCGCGGCAGAGGTAGTACGCCGCAGTCCGGGCAGATTTGGCGTCTTCGGCTACTGCCCCGGTCCCGAGAGTCCCGTTCGCCAGGCCGTATCGCAGAGGCCGGGGAAAGCGGTAAGTAGATGATCGAACGCGTCGACTGGCAAGCCGATCCCCGGTGCGACAAGTACACCTAGACGACGGTTAGTCAGACCGCCGTACGCGTGTGGCTCAGGCGGCGTCGGCGAAGCGGCGCAGGATTGCACTCCAGCCCTCGCTCCCGCCCAGCACCCCCTGCAGCCGGTTGGCCTCGGCCCCAACCTGAGCCAGATCGCCGTGCTCCACTTCGACCCGGCAGCCGAAGGGCCCCTCCGGGATGAAGCGCACCTCAACCTCGGTGCGCACCCATGGGGAGTAGGACCAATCGGCGGAGAGCCGCCAGGTGAGCACGATGCGCTCCGGCTCCTCCCAGATCATCACCTCGCCCCAGGGGGTGATGCTGCCGTCGTCGCCCCGCTCGTACCAGCGCCCGCCCACCTTGGGCTCAAGCACCACCGTCACCGCGGGGGTCCGGCCCAGATGGCAGCGTCCGAGCGGCCACCAGCTGCCCATGTCGGTGGTGAACAGCTGGAAGGCCTGCTCCTGGACCTGGTGCACGCCGACCGCGCCGCGGACCACGTCCTCGGGCTGAGCCCGCTCCACCGGTACCCCACTGATCTCAGCGCTGGGCAGATTGGCCAGTCGCTCCAGGTAGTCGCGGAGCTCCTCCACCCCGTGCAGGTCGATCTGGTAACTGGCGCTGGCCGAGCCGGGGACCTCCGCCACCAGCCCTGCCTCCCGCAGTGTGCCCAGCCACTGGTCGAGGACCGGGCCGGGCGCGGCCAGCCGGGTGGAGAGCTCGGCCACGGTGCGGGGGCCCGAGGCGAGGTTCTCCAGCACCTCCCGCCGCCCGGGGTCGGTGAGCGCATCCAGGGCGCGGCTCAGCGCCGATGCCATGGCGCGTAACTATGCGCCAAATTCGAGGTGCGTCAAGTGCGGCGCCGCGGGCGGACGCTCGTCAGTCGGGCTTGTGCGGGTGGCCCAGGGCCTCCCGCAGGTGCTCCTTGGCCATCTCCAGGGTCTCCTCCAGCGCCTGCAGCACCTCGCCCTTGGGCAGTCCCTCCGGGATGACCCGGCCCCACTCCTGGCTGAGCCGCTCCAGGCGGCGCCGGAGCTCCGGGCCGTAGGCGGTGGGAGGCCCGCCCGGCGCCCGGCGCAGGCGCTCGGACTGGTCGCGCAGCTCCTGGCGCAGGTGGCGGGCCGACTCGCGTACGTCCGCCTTGAGCTCGTCAACCATCTCGTGCGCCATCCGGCCGATCTCGGTGTCCATCCGCTGCAGTTCCTCGGCCTGGGCCTGCAGCGCGGCCCGGCCGGAGTCGGTGATCCGGTACACCACCCGGCCCTGCTCCTGGTGGGCGGCGATCAGGCCCTCCTCCTGAAGCTGGCGCAGCCGCGGGTAGATCGAGCCCGCCGAGGGGGTGTAGCTCCCCTGGAAGCGGTCCCGCAGCTCCCGGATGATCTGGTAGCCGTGGCGGGGGCCCTCGCCGAGCAAAGCGAGGATGTAGAGCCGCAGCCAGCCGTGGCGGAAGAGCGGGCTCAGCTGTCGTCCCCAGCCAGCAGCGAGACGCTGCCGGAGACGGTTTCCACCTTGAGCGAGCCCCGGCCCTCGCCGAGGGTGCCCTCAAGCGTCCGCGAGCCCCAGCCCCCGCGGTTGCTCAGCTCCCCGAAGGCGGAGGTGAGCCTGCCCGACACCGTTTCCACGTCCACCTTCTGCGAGGCCGACGCGGGGAGGCGCAGGTACACCGAGCCGGAGACGGTGGTCACCCGGCCGCTGCCCCCCGGGTCCGAGTCTTGCAGGTCGGCGCTGAGGTCCCCGGAGACCGTCTCCAGGCGGAGCTCGGGTCC
>JBOHUK010000043.1:0-40466 GCA_050734395.1 Candidatus Dormibacteria bacterium | reverse complement strand
GCCTGGAAGTAGAGGCCGGGCTCGACCGTCAGCACCATGCCGGCCTCGAGCCGGCCGTGGCGGTAGGTCTCGGTGCGGGCGTGAGAGCAGTCGTGGACGTCCAAGCCCAGCATGTGGCTCACCCCGTGCAGGGTGTAGCGCTGGTGCACCTGGCTGTCGGGGCGCAGCGACTCCTGGGCGCTGACCGGCAGCACCCCGAGCTCTTCGAGGCCTCTGGCCAGCACCTCCATCGCCGCTCGGTTGGGGGCGAGGAAATCATTGCCGGGCTTGACCTGGGCGAAGGCCGCCTGCTGCGCCTCGTAGACCAGCAGGTAGATGCGCCGCTGCACCTCGCCGAAGCGCCCGCTCACCGGCAGGGTGCGGGTGATGTCGGCGGTGTAGAAGCGCCGGGTCTCCACCCCGGCGTCCAGCAGCAGCAGGTCGCCCGGGCGCACCGCGCCGTCGTTGCGGCTCCAGTGCAGGACGGTGGCGTGGCTGCCCGAGGCGGCGATGGTGGCGTAGCCGGTCTCGTTGCCGGCGGTGCGGGCCCGGGCGTGGAAGGTGACCTCCACCTCCCGCTCGGTATGGATGTGGGGCAGCGCCCGCACCACGTCCTCGAAGGCGAGCCGGGTGAGGTCGCAGGCCTCCTGGATCAGGTCAGCCTCCAGCCCGTCCTTGAGCAGGCGCATCTCGGAGAGGTGCTGGGCCAGCTCCTCGTCCGGCCCCGCCAGGTCCTGGGCCAGGGCGTCAACCTTGGGGTCCAGCCCGCGCAGCACCACCCCCCGGTCGTGGTGGCGCACCACCGCCTCCAGCTCGGCGAGCGGCCGCGGTGCGATCCCGAGCCGGGCCTGGGTTGCCTCCAGTCCCCGAGGGCTGCCCACCCAGAAGGCGCCCTTCACCCGGTCGCTGAAGAAGTCGGCGTCGGCGTTGAACTGGGGGCCGGGGGTGGTGAACAGGCTCGCGCGGTGACCCTCCGCGCCGAGCGGCTCCAGCACCAGGACCTCGTCCGGCTCGCCCTCGCCGACCAGGTGCAGGTAGTCCGTGGAGGGGCGGAAGTTGTAGGTGGTGTCGTTGCTGCGCACCCGCTCCACGCCGGCCGGGACCAGGACTAGCTGGCCAGGGAACCGGCGCGAGAGGCGCTCCCGCCGCTCGCGGTAGGCGTCGAGGCCCGACAGGGGCTCGGGCGCCACCTCGGGACCGTCCTGCCAGCCCTGGCTCAGGTAGTCCAGCAGGGCCTCCGGCGGCGCCTCGTCGTGCGCCGCCCGCCGGCGCCGCTGCGGGTCGTCGGGGTTGATCTCCGGGGCTGGCTGGGGCGGCCACTGCTCCACCTCTCGGATCTTAGCCGCCCCACCGGCCGCCTCCGGGCCTCGGGGCGCTGCCGCCGACCTCCCGGATCGCAATCCCGCTAAGTTGTCAGGATGCGCCCGGTGGAGCGGTTCAGCGTGGCCGCCCCACCCCAACCCGCAGAGCCGCTGGCCCCGGGGTCGATGCCACGGGTGGCGTACTTCTCACCCGAGTTCGGCGTGACCCAGGAGCTGGCCCAGTACTCGGGCGGGCTGGGAGTCCTGGCGGGCGACTACCTGCGGGTCTGTTCCGACGAGGGTTGGCCCCTGTTGGGGGTGGGGCTCTTCTATCACCTGGGCTACTTCCACCAGCGGCTGGACCCGGCCGGCTGGCAGCAGGAGGCGTACCGCGAGGCCGAGCCTGGGCAGCTGGGCCTGGCCGCGGCTGCCGAGCAGGACCTGGAGCTCGAGCTGGGCGGGCTCCCGATCCGCGCCCGGGTCTGGCGCCAGCAGGTCGGCCGGGTCCCCCTCTACCTGCTCGACACCGGCTCGGCGGGAAACCCGCCCGAGCTGGCCTCGATCACCGACCGCCTCTACGGCGGCGACACCGAGCACCGCCTGCGCCAGGAGATCCTGCTGGGGATGGGCGGGGTCCGCGCCCTCCGGCTGGCCGGGGAGGAGCCGGCCCTGTACCACAGCAACGAGGGCCACGCCGGGTTCCTGGTCCTGGAGCGCATCCGCCAGCTGGTCGTGGAGCAGGGACTGGCGTTCGAGGAGGCGCTGGAGGCGGCACGCGCCGCCACCATCTTCACCACTCACACCCCGGTCCCGGCGGGGATCGACCACTTCCCCAAGGAGCTGATGGCCCGCTACTTCGGCGGGTGGTGCGACGCGGTGGGCATCCCCCTGGAGCGGCTCATGGCCCTCGGCCACTTCCCCGGCCAGGAGGAGACGGCGCCCTTCAACATGGCGGTGATGGGCCTGCGCCTCTCCGGGCAGGCCAACGCCGTCTCTCAACTGCACCAGCAGGTGAGCCGGCGGATGTTCCACTCGCTCTGGCCCGGCCTGCTGGATCGCGAGGTGCCCATCAAGGCCGTGACCAACGGCGTCCACGCCCGCCACTGGGCGGCCCCGGAGATGGCGCACGTTCTCGAGCGCTACCTGGGGTCGCGCTGGGACGTGCATGGCGGGGTGGATTGGCGGCGGCTGCAGGCGGTCTCGGATCTCGAGCTCTGGGAGGCACGCCAGCCTGGCCGCCGCCGCCTGCGCGAGGGTGCCCGCCGCCGTCTGGAGGAGGCGGCCGAGCGCGCCGGCACCCCGAAAGCAGAGCTGGGCTGGGCGCGTTCCGCCCTGGAGCCGGAGGCGCTCACCATCGGCTTCGCCCGGCGGGTCGCGGAGTACAAGCGGGCGCTGCTGCTCTTCTCGCAGCCCGACCGACTGCGCCGCCTGCTGCTGGACGAGCAGCGCCCGGTGCAGCTGGTGCTGGCCGGCAAGGCCCATCCCGCCGACGAGCCCGCCAAGCGCATCATCCAAGCCGTCGCCGAGGCAGCCCACGATCCGGAGCTGCGGCAGCGCGTGGTCTGGCTCGAGGACTACGACCTGGAGCTGGCGCAGCTGATGTACCAGGGCGCCGACCTCTGGCTCAACACCCCACGCCGGCCGATGGAGGCCTGTGGCACCAGTGGCCAGAAGGCGGCGCTCAGCGGCGCGCTGAACTGCTCGATCCGCGACGGCTGGTGGGACGAGGCCTACGAGCCGGGCAACGGGTTTGCCATCCCCTCCTTCGAGGGGATCCAGACCGTGGAGGACCGCGACCGGGCCGAGGGCGACGCCCTCTTCCAGCTCCTGGAGCAGGAGGTGGTGCCCGAGTTCTTCGCCCGGGACGCCGATGGCCTGCCCCGCGCCTGGCTCGCCCGCATCCGGCACTCGCTGGAGACGGTGGGGCCGCTGGTGCTCGGCTCGCGGATGGTGGCCGACTACGTGCGCGGGCTCTACCAGCCGGCCGTGGACGCGGCGGTCTTCGCCGCCACCGACCGGCACCGGGCGGCCCGCGAGCGCAGCGCCTGGTGGGCGCGCCTGCGCCGCGACATCCCCGCCACTCGGGTCGAGGCGCGCGCCCTGGCAACCGCGTCCGGCGACCCGTCGTCGTCAGGGCAGGAGCGGGTGGTGGAGGCCCTGGTCGAGCTGGGCCCGCTCCAGCCCCAGGAGATCCAGGTGGAACTGCTCCACGGTCCGGTGGGCGGCGACGGCCAGCTGCTCAGCCCCCGGGTGGAGGCGATGGTGCCGGACCAGCCGCACGCCAACGGCAGCCACCGCTACCTGGCGAGCCTGGTGCTCAGCCACCCCGGGGAGTACGGCTACACGGTGCGACTGCGGCCCCGTCCTCCCGCCGCCGACACCCTGCCGGCGGAGACGCCGGTGCGGTGGGCCGAGCCGTCCCCGCAGCCGCGGTGAGGGATCTGCCGTCGCCATCGTGAGCGCGGAGCCGGGGCCGGTGGCGGCAGAGCCCGGCCAGGAGCAGGTGGAGCTCTACGTCCGCACCTACCGGACGCTGCTGCGCTCCTCCGGCGAGATCCGGCTTCAGGCGCTGGAGCGGGCGCATCTGAGCATGGCCTCGGCGCTGCACCCACTGGGCGCCTCGGACCAGCTCGACTGCGGCGCCCTGCTGTACGCGCTGCACCGGCTCCCGCCGGTGGTGCTGGACCTGGAGCAGGTCCGGCTGGGCCAGGCCCCGGACCGCCTGCTGCGCTCGGGGGACACTGAGCCGGGCGACTGGCAGGCGGTGGTGGCGCCGGCCCGGCGCCGCCGCTGGTGGTGGCATGCCGGGCAGCGCGCCCTGGCGGTGGCCCTGGCGAGCAGCTCGGACCTCGATGACCTGGTACCGATCCTGGCGGCGCTGCAGATCGAGTGGAACAAGGGGCACCGGAGGATGCAGCCCCTCCAGGGCGTCGAGGCTGAGGAGCGCCGCGCCGCCGCGCCGTCCGCGCTCGGGGTGGAGGCCGACGACTGGTCGCGCCTGCAGGCGGTCTTCGGCCCCGAGCTGGACCGCTTTCTGGAGCGGCTGGCAGGGGAGCCACTGGACCTGGGGCTGCAGCTCCTCGGTGGCACGCAGGTGGGCTACGCGCGGGCCACCCGGGAGTGGTGGCGGCCGGTCGGCGACGTGCTACGCACCGAGGGGCTCTTGGAGCGGCCCCTCTATTTCGTCAGCAGCAACGGCCACTGCCTGGTCAACCTGCTCTCAGGCGTGGCCCGCAGCCGCGCCGCGGAGATCGCGGCCTGGGTGCCGCAATCCGGCGACTCCGAGCTGGTCCAGATCCAGGCGGAGCTGGAGCAGCCCGGCTGCCGCCACTCCCGTGACAACTTCCTCTACTACGCGGCGCGGCGCTGGCTGGAGGCCAACCCGCAAGAGCGGCCGCGGCGGTCGCTGGAGGAGCGCCAGGAGGGCATCTTCCACGTCCCCTCCCAGTCGGGGACCGATGTCGCCGCCCAGCTGATCGTGCTCGACCGGCTCCGCTGGGAGAGGGTCGACCCGCGCCTCAACCTCGACGCGGAGCGCGCCCAGGCGCTGGCGCAGGCTCCCCACCTCATCCTCAACATCCAGTACCCGCTGGGGCAGGGCGCGTACCACATCCTCCGTCAGGTGCTGGAGGCGACCGACCGGGTGGAGGGGGTCTACATCCTGGGCAAGGCCGCCACCCTCAACGCCGACGTGGGCGACGTCATGGTCGCGGACGTGGTCCACGACGAGCAGAGCGGCAACACCTACTGGCTGCGCAACTGCTTCGACTACGCGGGGGTGGCACCCTTCGTCACCTCGCGCTCGGTACTGGACCGGCAGCGGGCGGTGTCGGTGCGCAGCACCTTCCTGCAGAACCGCGCCTACCTGGACCGCTACTACCGCGACGCCTACTCGGTCGTGGAGATGGAGGCGGGGCCCTTCTTGGGAGCGGTCTTCGAGGCCACCGACAGCGCTCGCTATCCCGATGACGAGCTGGTCGACCTCACCCGCCCGGCGATGGAGGTGGGAGTGATCCATTACGCCTCGGACACTCCCTACACCCAGGCCCGCACCCTGGGAGCTCGCGGGCTGCACTTCGAGGGGATGGAGGCCACCTACGCCGGCGCCTTGGCGATCGCGGCCCGCATCCTGGAGCGCTGCGCGCCCTCCGGCCCGGCAGCCCTCCAGGCGCGCTCCGGCGATTAGAGTTGCCAGCGATGGGCGCGATCCTTGGGGCGGCCGGGCTCGGGGGCGGCTGAAGTGCCCGGGCTCCATGCCGAGCGCTGCCAGGCCTGCAACACCGACACCCCGACCCTGGGGGCGGAGGAGGCCCGCCAGCTGGCCCGGGAGCTTGACGGCGCCTGGGTGCTGGAGGAGGCCCGGCTGCGGCGCCGCTTCGAGTTCAGCAACTTTGCCTCGGCCTTCGCCTTGGCGACCCGGGTGGCGCTGATCGCCGAGCGCGAGGGGCACCACCCCGAGCTGCGGGTGGGCTGGGGCTACTGCGAGGTGGAGTCCACGACCCACGTCGCGGGCGGACTCACGCGCAACGACTTCATCCTGGCGGCCCGGATCGACCGCGCCGCCAGCTCACCACTGGGGGGCCGGGGCCAGACCGTCCCCTAGTCGTCTTCCTCCTCGTCGCCACCCGAGGAAGACCGCCGGCCCAGTCGCCGCTCGTGGCGCGCCAGCCGCGCCTCGAGGCGCAGGCCCCGCCGGGCGGCCAGGGTGTCGAGCCGCTCCGCCCCCCGGCGCAGGCGCAGGTCCCCCTTGGACCTTCGCTCGCGCTCGGACCGGTACTCCACCACCACCTCGCCCATCACCGCGAGCGCGGTGACCCGGATGAGGGGGGCCCCGGGGAGCGGCCGGGAGTCATCGCCCTTGAGCGTCTTGGTTCCCATGATCGCGAACCCGCTGAGCTCGACGTCGATGCCCTCGGGGACGATCACGTGGATCGAGCCCATCACCGCCACCGCGCGGATCTCGCTGACCCGCGCCAGCACCTCGGCGCCCCGCAGGTCGAGGCGGCAGTCGCCCATCACCGCCAGCGCATGGGTGTTGGGCTGCAGGGTCCACCGCACCTTCTGGACCGTCGACGACATCACCGCCACCAGCCAATTGGTCCTGCGGGGCAGGTCGGCGGCCACCGGCCGGGCGACCGGCTGGCCAAGGTCCTTACCCAGCTCCTCGAGCTCGGCCAGGTTCCTGGCCGCCAGCGCCGCCTCCACCCGCTCCGAGAAGGCGCCCAACTCGAGCCGCCCGTCGGCACAGGCGGCGCTGAGCTGCTCCACCATTCGGTCGCGGTCACGGTCCGAGGCCAGGGTGGCCAGCTCTTGCTGGCGCTCCGGTTCCGGCGGGGAGGGGAGATCGGGCACCTTCGAAGTCTATCTCTGCCTCGGCGGTGGGTTAACCGAACCACGCAACAGAAGCTAGGCTTGCGCCTGACAAGCGACGCTAGCAAGCTTCTCGCTATTCTCTTGAGTGATGACTGCAAGACGGAGCCGGCTGGCCCTAGGTGGGCTCCTCGGGCTGCTGCTCGCTGGAGTAATGGGGGCGGTGCCGGAGGCAACCGCGGCCGAGACGCCACCGCAGCTCGCCAACATCGCCAGCGCCGGCTCGCTGCAGCTGCTGATGGACCGCTATCTCGGGCCGCCCTTCATCAAGGCGACCGGCGACGAGTACCAGAACCAATCGGCCGGCAGCCAGGGCCTGGCCCAGGAGATCGTGGCCGGCGAACTCACCCCCAACGTCTTCATGCCCATCGGGTCGGCGCCGATGCAGCTGCTCGAGCCGAATTTCACCACCTGGGCCCTGCAGTTCGCGGCCAGCCCGCTGGTCGTCGCCTACTACCCCAAGGGTCCGCATGCCGCCGAGCTGACGAAGATCTCCTCGGGCAAGCTCCCAATCAAGGACCTGTTCACCCTGATGGCGACTCGGGGGTTCAAGCTGGGCCGCACCGACCCCGCCGTTGACCCCCAGGGGCAGGGCTTCATCATGATGGTCCACTTGGCGCAGAAGTACCTGGGGGTGAGCGCCGCCACGGCGGCTGCAGACTTGGGGGCAAGCGACCCCACCTCACAAGTCTTCTCCGAGACCGGGCTCGAGCCCACGTTGCAGGCGGGTGAGTTGGACGCCGCCAGCGCCTACCTACCCCAGGCGGTCCAACTCCGGCTCCCCTACGTGGCGCTCCCCGCCAAGATCAACTTCGGGGACCCCGACGATGCTGCCGTCTACCGGAGCGCCTCGCTCACCCTGGCCACCGGACAGGTGGTCGACGGCTCGCTACTGGACCTGGAAGCGACAGTGCTGCAGAGCAACGGTGACCAGGGAGCCGCCACCGCGTTCCTGAAGTTCCTGCTCACCAAGTCCGTGCGCCACCTCATGAAGCGGCAGGGCTATGCCCTGCTCACACCCAGGATCCTGGGCCAGAAGCGGGCGGCACCGGCGGCGCTCCGGGCGGCATTGAAGACGGCTTGATCGTCTCGCCCGCGCCGGCCCCGGCAGTGCTGCGAGGCGCCGGGGTCAGGGCCGGCACCGCGGCGGCCCTGCTCGGGTCGTTGGTGGTCTGGGTCGCGCTCCTCGGGCCCCTCATCGCCCTGCTCGCTCACCTCAGCCCCTCGGCGGTGGTGAGCTCGCTGCGGCAGCCCGGCGCCTTCTCACCGCTGCTGACCTCGGTCGGGGCTTCGCTGGTGGCACTGGCGGTGATCGTCGGGCTGGGCACTCCCCTCGCCTACCTAATGGCCCGGGGCCGGCTGCCGTTCCCCCGCCTCTGGGAGGTCGGGGTACTGCTGCCGTTGCTGACCCCGCCGCTCGTGGTCGGGCTCCTGCTGATCTTCATGGTTGGGCCAGCCACCCCGATCGGCCAGGCGCTGAGCCACGTCGACCTCACCGCCTCCGACACCTTCTTTGCCCTGGTGGTGGCCGAGGTCTACGAGTCGGTCCCCTACTACGTGCTCGGGGCCGCCGCCGCCTTCAGCGCCGTCGACCCCGAGTTGGAGCAGGCGGCGGAACTCCTCGGCGACCGACGCTGGCGCACCTGGCGCCGGGTCACCGTCCCGCTGGCAGCCCCCGGGCTGTCCACCGCCCTGGCGGTCACCTGGGCGCGGGCGATGGGTGCCTTTGGCGCGGTCCTGATCATCGCCTACCACCCATTCGGCATCCCGATGCAGATCTGGGTGACCCTGCAGGAGACCGGGTTGGCCTCCGCTCTGCCCTTTGCCCTGGTCCTGCTGGTGGTGGCACTGCCGCTGCCGGTCGCGGCTTACATCTGGAGTGCCCATGCTCGACGCCGACTTTGAGGTGCGACGGCGTTCGTTCGGAGTCGCGCTCCAGGCCCACCTGGAGCCGGCTGAGCGGCTAGCGGTGCTGGGGCGCTCGGGAGCGGGCAAGACCACCGCGGTGGAGGGGCTCGCCGGGCTGCTCCCGCTGAGTCGGGGTGAGATCCAACTCGACGGCCGGCGGCTCAGCTCCGCCCGCCAGCCGGGGGCGGACCTCCCGCCCGGGCGGCGGGGGGTGGGCCTGCTCCGCCAGCGCCCCGGGCTCTTCCCCCATCTCACGGTCTGGCAGAACATCGGCTACCCCGAGGGGTCCAGCCCCGAGCGGGCCCGGGAGGCGGCCGAACGCCTTGGGCTGGGGCACCTCCTGCAGGCCCGGCCCCGGGGTCTCTCCGGTGGTGAGGCGCAGCGGGTGGCGCTGGCGCGGGCGCTGCAGACCCAGAGCCGGCTGCTGTGCCTCGACGAGCCCTTCAACTCCCTGGACCGGCCGCTGGCCGAGGAGCTGCTCCAGCTGGTCGCGGACCAGCTCGAGCAGCTGGGGAAGGCGGCGATCCTGGTCACCCACCGGCTGGCCGAGGCCCAGGCGTTCGCGGACCGGATGCTGGTGCTGGAGCAGGGCCGGGTTATCCAGGAGGCGAGCCCTCGCGAGCTGGTGCTGCACCCGGCGAGCGCATCGGTCGCGGAACTGGTGGGCTACCGGGGGCGGCTGCGCCGCCGCCGGCAGCTGATGATGGTCCACCCCGAGCTCGCCCGCCCGCTGTCCGAAGGGGAGGGCCCGGCGGTGCTCCGGGGCCGCGTGGTCCGCGTCCGCCCTCGGGAGGCCCGATTGGAACTGGAGATGGAGGGGATGGAAGGCTGGCAGGGCCGCTTTAGCTGCCTGGTCGACGGGCCAGTGGAGCCAGGATCCGAGATAGCCTTCGGCTCCCGGGCGCTCATCCTGTTCGATGGAGCTGAGGAGGCCGATGGCTGAGCTCCGCCCGAGCCGGCGGCCACCACTACCCGGGGCGGTGGAGGCGGGACGGCGGCTGCGCCTGGCCCGGCTCGGAGCGGGGCTGTCCCAGGCGCAGCTGGCCCAGGTCTGTGAGGTGAGCCGGCAGGCCCTGGCGGGCGCGGAAGCGGGCGCCTGGTCTCCGTCGCTGGCCGTGGCGCTGCGGCTGGCCCGGGCGCTGGACACGACTGTCGACCACCTCTTCGCCGGGGAGAGCCAGCCGGAGCGACTGGCGGTCTCCTCGCTGGGCTTCGCCCCCCACGCCAGTCGCGCCCGGGTCGCCCGGGTCTGGGACCGCTGGGTGGCGCTTCCACTCCTGGGAGATGGCGCCGGCCTGCCGGGGTTCCGGCCCGCGAATGGCAATCTGGAGCCAGGCGGCGCCCAGGCGCGCCGCTGGGGGGCGCAGCCAGCCTTGGTGGTGGCGGGCTGCGACCCGGCGCTCGGCCTGCTGGCCGGCCCGCTCGCCGCCGGTGGCGCGGGCTGGGCGCTGGATTGGTGGCCCTGCGGGAGCGCAGAGGCGTTGCGGCTGCTCCGGGAAGGCCTGGTCCACGCCGCCACCGTCCATTACCCGGCCACGGAGCGGCAGGCCCAGAGCGCCAACTCACCCTTTGCCTCGATCGGCTTCGCCCGCTGGCGCGAGGGACTGGTCTTCCGCCCGCCGCCTGCCCCCCCGCTCGGGTCCGTTGGGGACGCGGTCGGGCGGCGGCTGCGGTGGGTAAACCGCGAGCCCGGGGCCGAGGCCCGCGAGCTTCTGGACCAGGCCCTGGCTGAGCAGCATGTGGACCCAGCCCAGCTCCCGGGCTACCAGTCGGAGGCGCCCGGACACTTCGCCCTGGCCGGGGCCATCGCCTGCGGCAGCGCCGAGGTAGGCGTGGGCAGCGAGCCGGTGGCCCTCGCCTTCGGTCTGGGCTTCCTGCCTCTTTCCGAGGAGGAGTCGGTACTGCGGCTGGAGCGCTCCCGGCTGGAGTCGCCCGAGCTGCGCCTCCTCCTGGAGGTGGTGGCCGGTCCGCTGCTGCGCCGGGAGTTGCAGGCCCTGCCCGGCTACGACGCCCAGGTGGCGGGAGCCGACCTCAGCCCCTAGGCGGGCGGCGCTCCGCGGAGCGTGGCCGGGGCCCTAACATGGCCCAGCGACGCGGTGGCCTGGCCCCGGCCCGATGAGACCCGCGTCATCACTGCCCGCGCGCGGCCCCGGCTCTGAGCCGATGTGGCCGCGCCCTTGATGCTGCCACCTTCGCCAGGAGATCCATGTCGCGCCTGCTGCCCGCCAATCTGACCCGGCTCTTCGGGATCCGCGACTTCACGCTGCTCTGGGCCGGGGGCACCATCTCGATGGTGGGCGACGGCGTCTACTTCGTGGCCATTGCCTGGGAGGTCTACCGGATCTCCAACGTCCCGACCGCCCTGGGGGTGGTCTCGGCCGCCTTCGGGCTGCCCCAGGTGCTGCTGCTGCTGGTTGGTGGCGTCCTCAGTGACCGCATCGACCGGCGCCTGGTGATGCTCTGGGGCAACGCGGTCAGCGCCCTCACCGTGGGCGGGATCGGGCTCTTGGTGCTGGTGGGCCGGGCGGGCCTCCCGGACCTGATCCCGCTGGTGGCCGCCTACGGCACCAGCCAGGCCTTCTTCATGCCCGCCTCGCGGGCGATCGTGCCGGGACTGGTGGAGGCGGCGCTGCTGCCGCAGGCGATGGCCGTGGAGCAGTTCGTCTCGCCCATCACCCAGGGCCTCGTCGGCCCGGCACTGGGCGGCCTGCTGATCGCGCTCCACGGCAGCGGTGTCGCCTTCCTGGTTGACGCTCTCAGCTTCGCCATCGCCACCATCACCCTGGCGGCGATGGCTCCGGCCCCAGCTCCGCCGCCGACCGAGGGCTCGGCCGGCGAGAGCCCTTCGGTGCTCCGCGAGGCGGGCCACGCCCTGCGCTTCGTCCGCTCGGTGCCCTGGATCTGGGCCGGGCTGGCGGCGGCGGGGATCGCCAACGTCGCTCTGACCGGACCGCTGCAGGTGCTGGTGCCGTTCCTCATCAAGTACCGCCTCCACGGCGGTCCCCAGGACCTCGGCTGGTACGGAGCGCTAGGAGGGGCGGGAGCCATTTCTGCGGCCCTGTTCGTGGCCTGGCGCGGGATACCCCGCCGACAGGTGACCTGGATCTTCGCCAGCTGGGCGGTCAGCACCCTGGCGATGATCCCGCTGGGGCTGGCGCGGTCGGTGTGGGAACTGCTGCCCTGCGCCTTCTTCATCATCGGCGGAGTCAGCTTCGGCAATCTGATCTGGTTCGCTCGCATGGGAGTCCAGGTCCCCGGCCAGCTGCTGGGGAGGGTGGCGAGCCTGGACATGACCGTCTCCTTCGCCCTCAACCCGCTCTCCAGCGCCACCACCGGTCCCCTGGCCCAGCTGGCGGGTGCGCGGCCAGTTCTCCTGGTTTCCGGGGCGGTGGCGACCTTGATCACGCTCGCCTTTCTGCTGGTGCCGGGGGTGCACCGGGATTTGCCTCCCCTGCCGGCGCCCAGCGCCGCCCGGGCTCCCTAGCCCCAACCGGACGAGCACGCGGAGCGGGGGCTGCACTGACCGGCGGCCGCGCTGAGGCCGCGGTGCCTGGCCGGGAACGCCTGGCGCTACACCCTGACCACGGTTAGGACCGGGTGAGCCAAGGCCATCTGCTCGTAGTCACCGTCTTGGGTCACGACCGCGATCCCGAGATGGATCGCGGTGGCGGCGATCAGGGCGTCGGTGAGCTTGACGGTCCGTTGGATGCCGGCCGTGCGGCAGTCGGCGACCAGGCGGGCCCAGGCGGACATCACCGCTTCGCCGATTGGCACGGGATCCGCCCGGCGGGCCAGGGCCAAGGTGGCGGCTCGGCGCGCTCGCACACTGGGGTCGGCCGCGTTGAGCACTCCCAGCTCGAGCTCGCCGACCGTCACCACCGACACCATCCCCCGTTCGGGAAGCTCTGCAAGGGGGCGACGGCCTTCCCGGGCGATGAAGACCGAGGTGTCGACGAGGCCGGCTGCCGCTCTCAGAGCTGGTCCAGCGTTTGGCCGGCGAGTGCGTCGAGCTCGGCCTGAAGTTCGGGATCCGCAGCGTCCTCAGCAAGCGCCCGGCGCAAAAGGTCGCCCGGCACCCAGGGCGACCTTTGCCGGTGGGGCACGATGTCCGCGACCGGCTCGCCGTGCACGGTGAGCACAACCGTCTCTCCCGCCCGGACCGCGGCTACCACTCGGTTCGTCTCGTTGCGCAGGACCCTTACGCCAACCTCCATGTGCTACAGCGTAGCATCACACCTGCCACGACCCTCTGCGGAGCGCAAACGGAGAACGCGACCCCGCGCGCATCCGCCGACCCAGCTCAGGGCTAGGGCTGCCAGACGGTCTGGATGTTGGTGAACTCGCGGATCCCGTAGGCGGAGAGCTCGCGGCCGTAGCCGCTGCGGCGCACCCCTCCGAAGGGGATACGAGCGTCCGAGTGGGTCATTCCGTTGACGAAGACGCCCCCCGTGTCGAGCTCGGCGGCGAGCCGCAGCCCACGCTCTAGGTCGGCGGTCCAGAGGTTGCCGCCCAGCCCGTACCGAGGGTGGTTGGCGAGCGCCAGGCCCTCGGCCTCGCTGGCGAAGGTGGAGAAGGCGGCCACCGGGCCGAAGGTCTCCTCGTCGAAGGCGGCCATGCCCGGACGCACCCCGGAGAGGACGGTGGCCGGGTAGAAGTAGCCACGACCTTCGGGCAGCACTCCTCCGAGTTCCAGCCGGGCGCCCCCGGCCAGGGTGCGCTCCACCTGCTGGTGCAGGTCTGCGCGCAGGTCGGAGCGGGCGATGGGACCGAGCCGGGTCCCAGGGTCGAGGGGATCCCCCAGGGGTAGCTCGCGGGCCCGGGCCAGGTAGAGCTGCAGGTACTCCGCCGCCACCTGGTCCGCCACCAAGAAGCGCTTGGCGGCGATGCAGCTCTGGCCGGTGTTCTGGAAGCGGGCGCGCACCCCGATCTCGGCCGCCTGCTCCAGGTTGGCGTCCTCCAGCACCAGGAAGAAGTCCGAACCGCCGAGCTCCAGCACCGCCTTCTTGAGCTCGCGCCCGGCGACCGCCGCCACGTGGCTGCCGGCGGCGTCGCTCCCGGTGAGGGTGACGGCCCGCACCCGCGGATCACTGAGCACCCCCTCCACCGGCCCCCGTCCCACCAGCAGGGCCGTGATGGTGCCCTCAGGGAAGCCCGCCTGGTTGGCCAGCCGCTCCAGGGCCAGCGCCGAACCGAAGCAGTTGAAGGCGTGCTTGACGACCGTGGTGTTGCCCGCCATCAGGGTGGGGGCCGCGAAGCGCAGCACCTGCCAGAGCGGGTAGTTCCAGGGCATCACCGCCAGCACCACGCCCAGGGGGCGGAAGGCGACAAAGCTGCGGGGTGAGTCGGAAGCCATGGGCTGGTCCGCCAGGAACTCCTCGGCTCGCTGGGCAAAGTAGTCACAGGTGAAGGCGCATTTGTCCACCTCTGCCTGGGCGTCGGTGAGCGGCTTGCCCATCTCCGAGGTGACCAGTCGGGCCAACTGCTCGCGCTCCCGCCGCAGCCCCTGGGCCATCTCCAGCATGCGCTCGCGGCGCCAGCTGAGCGGCTGGCGCCGGAGCACCTGGAAGGCGGACTCGGCCCGGGCGAGGCCGCTCTCGATCTCGGCTTCTCCCATGGCCGGATACTCGGCCACCACCTCCTCGGTCGCCGGGTTGATGGAGCGGAAAACCTCGGTATCCACCTGGGTCACGGTCAAGGCAGGGCCTCCTGGGCGTCGGCGTTGGCCGGCGCGAACTCGACTCCTGATTCTGTCAAACGGCGCTCTAGACGGGACTCCGAGACCAGCAGCTCCAGGTGGGCCAGGGTCTCGCCCACGGCCAGCATCTGGTTGAAGGGGTCCAGCTCCGAAAGCCGTCGCTGGCGGCGGGTCCAGGGCAGGGCGCAGGCCACCGCCCCGGCGCTGTGCGCTCCCCGCTCCACCGCGTCCTGGGAGAGCAGGAGTCGCTCCCGGTGGTGCTCGAGCAGCTCGTCCACCCGCTCCTGTAGCCCGGTGAACGCCGGGCCGTGCGCCGGCAGCACCAGTGGAGCTTCCAGCGACCGTACCCGCCGCAGGGACTCCAGGAAGTCCCCCAGCGCGGATGGTGGGGCGTCCACCTCGACGCCGACGGAGGGGGTGATGTGGGGCAGGACGTGGTCGCCGGCCAGGAGCACCCCCGCGTCCCGGTCGAGCAGGCACAGGTGTCCCCGGGTGTGACCGGGGGTGGAGAGCACCTCGAGGTGGCGCCCGCCCACCTCGAGCAGCTCCCCGCCGCTCAGGTAGAGGTCGGGGAGCGGCAACGGCGGGCCGACAGCTGCCGCCCCAGGGCCCTCCCCCTCCAGCTCCCCGGCGACGTCGCCAGCGCCGTTCTGGCGCAGGCGGGCCAGGGTCCGTTCGCGGGCCAGCTGGGGCTGCAGCGCCAGGACCAGGGCTGACTCGCGGTCGCCCCGCCCCAGGCTCACCACCGCCCGGCTGCGCTGGCGCACCCGCCCGGCCGCCCCCAGGTGGTCCCCATGCACGTGGGTGGCGAGGACCTGGCGGATCCCCTCGGGACGGCGCCCCAGGGTGGCCAGCCCGGACTCCAGCACCCCGTAGCTCTCGTCGGAGGCCCAGCCCGTGTCCACCAGCAGGTCGGCGCCCTCGCCCGCGACCAGGTAGGCATTCACTGCCCGCAGCGCGTCTCCCGGCAGCGGCAGCGGGATGCGGAAGATGCCCTCCGCGACCTCTTCGGGTCCACCCTGCGTCCAGGCGGGTGTTGCCCTCTGGGATGCCGTCAAGCGCGGGTCCGCGAGCGGCGGTTGGGGGCTGGGCGCAGCGCTGCGCTGTCCTCAGAGCTGGAGAGGATCGCCTGGTTTACCTGGGTGAGGTCGAGGAGGCGCTGGGAGCGGATCTGCAACTGGCAGGTCAGCTGCCCCGCGCCGTCCGTGGTGAGCCGGATGGGGCGCAGGGTGATGCTGTCGGAGGGTCCCAGCTCCAGCGCCTTGGTCAGCTCCTGGTGCAGGCGGGTCAGCGACAGCTGGGGCGAGAGCTGCAGCTCCATGTCCAGCTGAATCGGCACATGGGTGACGGTCAAAGCCGAGGCCAGCGCGGCGCTGTTGGGGATGCGCACCAGCCGGCCGCCCACGTCCAGCGTGGTGTAGACGACCCCGATCTGGGTTACGACCCCGGAGTAGTCGTAGCCCCCGAAGAGGTAGGTGCGCAGGTGCACCCAGCTCCCCACGGCGAAGGGGCGGGCCATCAGCAGCACGATCCCGGCGAACACCGAGGCCAGCGAGGTCTGGGCGGCCACCCCGACGATCACGCCGAGGATGGCCCCGGCGGCCAGCAGCCCGCTCAGGTTGATGTCCAGGGCGGCGAGCACGCCCAGCCCCAGGATCAGGTACAGGCACCAGGTCACGACCGGCCGCCAGCTGGAGAGCCCTCGGCCGCGCAGACGGTAGAAGGCCCGGGCGACGAAGGCGCGGATGGCGATCCCGCCCAGGATCACGGCGAGCAGCAGGATCCCTAGCTGCACCTCGGTGCGGTAGCGGCTGGTGGTGAGCGCCAGGAGCTGGGGGCGGACCGAGAAGAGGGCCGCCAGCAGCACCGCGGCGATGAAGGCGGTGATCAAGGAGCCGCGCCGCTCCGGGTTCAAAGTGGGGCGGGGGGCGATCACCGGCCCATGCTGCCAGAGCCCAAGGCCGCATCGCTGGGGCCGGCGCTCCAGGTCCGGCGGTTCGGGGATCGCTGCCAGCGGGTCCGGAGCCCAGTGGCTATATTCGACCGAGGGCATGGACGAACTGACCACGCTAGCGCAGCCGGCTCCCGATTTCGACCGGCTCGCAGCCGCGCTGCAGGCGGACAGCCGAGACCTGCACACCTTCATCGAGGTGGTGGCTTTCAAGTTCGCGGAGGCCCTCCCAGAGCGGACCCGGGTTGAGCGCCAGGGCGGTCTGCTCAGCCGCAACAAGGCGGTCCACCGGGTCAGCCTTGACCTCGGCGCGATGCGCTTCCAGCTGGAGCGCAGTGGCGGCCAGGTGCTGGCGCGCTGCACCAAGGTGGTCCGGGGCATCGCGCTGAAGACCGAGGACCTCGGCCTCGACGACTGGCTGCATCGATTGGCGGAGGCGCTCCAGGACCAGGCCCGGGCCAGCTCTCAGGACCGGGTCGCCCTCGAGCGCCTGCTGGGCTGAGGGTGCGCTTCTTCCGCCGCGGCCCCGACTCCACCGGCACCCCTCAGGAGCAGGCCGAGGAGGCCGAGCGCGCCGAGCGCAGCCGCCAGTTGGTGGAGGCGGGAGGAATCCCGGTCGCGGCCGAGGAGCGAATCGCCAAGCACAACCAGGAAGGGGGCGTCTGGACCTCGGACCTCTCGGTGGACGAGCTGGCGGCGCTGCGGGGAGTCGGCTACGAGCCGGTGGCGCAGGTGCTGGGCAGCTCCCTGTACCGGGTGGGCTGGATCGGTGGCTGGGGGATGGGCCCGGGGCTGGGCGGCGGGATCGGGGTGGGGGGCATCTACGCCTACCAGTCGATGGAGCCGCAGGAGAACGTGGCCCTCACCCAGGCCCTGCGTGACGCCCGCAACCGAGCCCTGCACCGCCTCCTGCTGGAGGCCCGCGGGCTGGGGGCCGAGGGGGTGGTGGGGGTGCGCCTGGCGGTCCGCGCCTGGGACTGGGCCCAGGGCATGTCCGAGTTCACCGTCCTGGGGACGGCGGTGCGCCGGCCGGGTGTCCAGCCGCCGGCCGAACCCTTCACTTCAACTTTGAGCGGCCAGGACCTGGCCAAGCTGCTCTCGGCCGGGTACTTCCCCACCAGGCTGGTGATGGGGGTGAGCGCCCAGCAGGCGGTCGCGGTGCTGGGGCGCGGGCTGGGCGGCTACTCGGCCTGGTTCAACCAGGAGATGACCCCCTTCAGCCGGGCCATGCACCAAGCGCAGGCCGTCGCCACTCAGCGCTTGCGGCTGGAGGCGGGAGAGGCGGCGGCCAGCGGGGTGGTGGGGGTGGAGTTCACCAACCGGGTCATCGAGTATCCAACCGGCTCGGAGGCGGTGATGGGGCGGATCGTGGAGTGGGTGATACTGGGCACCGCGGTCGTGCCCCGCACCGGCAGCCCACCTTTGCCCAAGCCCCTGCAGGTGGTGTCTTTGAACGCGAGGAGGATGGCAGATGAGCGACCAGGCACCCCCTAAGCCGGAGATCCCCGAGGACGCGGTCCGCCGGCTCAGGGAGATGCGCGGCGGGGACGGGCGCCGGGGCCTTTTCACCAGCGACCTCTCGATATCGGAGTTCCTCCTGGTCAAGGAGGCGGGCTTCGACCCGGTGGGCCTGGTCGTGGGCAGCTCGATCTACCACATCGGCGTGCAGATCGCCAATTACCGCCAGAACCAGGAGCTGCAGGTGCTGAGCCAGGCCATGTACCAGGCCCGCGAGCTGGCCATGGCCCGGATGGAGGAGGAGGCCGACGCGCTCGGGGCCGACGGCATCGTCGGGGTGCGCCTGGACATCAACCGCTACGAGTGGGGCCAGGGGCTGGCGGAGTTCATGGCGGTGGGCACCGCGGTGCGCAGCCAGCAGGGGAGCATGCGCACCTCCAAGGGCAAGCCCTTCACCTCAGACCTCTCGGGCCAGGACTTCTGGACCCTGCTCCAGGCGGGCTACGCGCCCCTGGCCCTGGTGATGGGCTCCTGCGTTTATCACGTCGCCCACCAGGGGCTCGGGCAGTGGATGCGCTCAGTCGGCCAGAACCAGGAGATGCCCAACTTCACCCAGGCCCTCTACGACGCCCGGGAGCTGGCCATGGAGCGGATGCAGACCGAAGCCGAGGAGGTGGGCGCCGAGGGGATCGTCGGCGCCCAGATCCACGAGAACAACCACGGCTGGGGCAGCCACATGATCGAGTTCTTCGCGGTGGGCACCGCGGTCAAGCCCACCAAGGAGGACCACCGCATCGCCCCGCCGCAGCTGGTGCTCTCCCTGGACCAGTAGTGTCCTCGACCCCGCAGCCGCTGGTCCTCTTCTACGAGGACCTCTTCTTGGAGCACGACAGCCCAGGGCACCCGGAGTCGGCGGAGCGACTGCGAGCCATCACCGCCCGGCTGCGCTCCGAACCCCTCCTGCCCGAGTCGTGGTGGCGGCCGGCCTCCGAGGCGGCAACCGAGGAGGCGCTGCGGCGCGTCCATAGCCGCAGCCTGCTCTCGCAGCTGCAGCAGCTCTGCAACCGCGGAGGTGGATGGGTCGACTCCGACACCTACTGCCGACCCAACTCGTACGACGTCGCCCGGGTGGCGGCGGGCGCTTCCCTGGAGGCGGTCGACTCCGTCCTCTCCGCCCGCGCCCGCGCGGCGCTGGCCCTGGTCCGGCCGCCTGGGCACCACGCCACCCGGGAGCGGGCGATGGGCTTCTGCCTGCTCAACAACGTGGCGGTGGCGGCCCGTGAGGCCCAGGCGCGGGGCGTGGCGCGGCTGGCCATTGTCGACCTCGACGTCCACCACGGCAACGGCACACAGGAGGCCTTCTACGAGGACCCCGCCGTGCTGTACTGCTCCCTGCACCAGTTCCCCCTCTACCCGGGCAGCGGCCGGGCAGACGAGGTGGGGGCAGGTCCGGGCCGGGGCACGACCCTCAACCTGCCGCAGCCGCCCGGGACCGGGCCGGGACCTTGGCTCAGCGCCTTGCAGGACCGGGTGCTGCCCGCCCTGCGGCGCCACCGCCCGGAGCTGATCCTGGTGAGCGCGGGCTTCGACGCCCTGGCCGGCGACCCGCTCGCCTCACTGCACCTGGAGCCGGACACCTACCGGCGGGCGGCGCGCCTCCTCCAGGACGCCGCCCGCGACCTCAGTCAGGGGCGCAGCGCCTGGTTCCTGGAGGGTGGCTACCGCCTGCGGGAGATGGCGGAGTCGGTCCGTCTCTGCGCCCTGGAGCTGGCCGGCCAACCAGCCTGAGCCGCCGCCGTCTCTGGGTGCGACCAGGGCGGCCGGGGGCCGGCGGCGCCGGCGCGGCGGCTCAGCCGTCGTCGTGGAGGATGTCGACGTACTGCCCGTAGGGGTCCCCGGACTCCCATTGCTGGGCATCCTCCACCGCCGTGCCCTCGCCCCACTCGTTCCAGGTGGTGACCAGCTGCCAGGGCTCCCCGCTCTGAACCATGTCCGAGACCGCCCGGGCGAACGCCTGGGGGTCGCGGGCCAGCAGCGGGCTGGGCGAGCTGTACAGCCAGAACCCGGGGGAGATCGTGAAGCTGTGCCCCGCCTGGTGGTCCTCGCGCTCGGCGGGCGCGTACTGGTGCCACTCGTCCGGCTGGACAGGGCAGCTCTGGTACCCCGAGAAGACCTGCAGGTCCAAGTAGAAGCGGCCCGCGTTGGTCGCGACCCAGTTGGCGGCGTCAGCGCAGGAGGCGACCGAGCGGGAGTAGACGAACAGGACGGGCTTGCCGTCGACGTGGGCGTAGGTCGGATTGGCGGCGTAGTGGCTGTAGATGTAGCCGAGGTCGGAGGCCTGGGTTCCCGGAGGGGGCTCGTAGTAGAGCGCCCACTGGAAGCCCGTCCCGGCGGCGCCGCTCAGCAGGAGCGGGATGCGCTGGTCGGTGGCTTTCCCCTGCCCCCACCAGCTGGCGATCCCCATCTCGATGTGGGCGTACTCCATCGCCTGGATCTGGTAGGCGATGACGCTGGGTGAGCTTGAGTTGTAGGGGGCGCCCAGGGTGGGTGTGAAATGGCTCTGTGGGTACCAGGACTCCGGGTACCAGGGGTAGAAGAAGGCGGCCCGGACCGGGAAGTGCAGCGAGGTGGGAGCCGGGGTGGGGCTGCTGGAGGGCAGCGCAGTGGGGGGCGGGGTGGCGGAGGGGGCGGTCGCTCCGGGCGTAGCTGACGCCAAGCCGGCGTCCTTCCGAGATGACCTTGCCCCACCTATCCCCCTGTCGCCAGGTGGGGGCGGGGGTGTGGGGGAGCCAGCGACCTGCGGGGCCGCGGACGTCCCGTGGCTCGGGCTGCCGGCCCCCGTACGGCCGGTGGCGGGGGAGGCCCCGGGAGCTGAGCCAGCGGCGGTCAGGGTGAGCGCCACCAAGCCCAGCTGCAGGCCCATCGCCGCCCAGCGCCCGGTCATCGCCAAAGGCACCGGAGGACCGCTGTACCGGCCCGGGCCTGCCATGGAGAGCGCATCTCTCCCAGGCTGGCTGCCGAGATCGATGGCGCCCGCCTTCTTGACCGAATCGCGACCGAGGCGTTGCCCGATCTTGGGGCCAGATCCCGCCGCCGTTGATCGAACCTTTGGGGATCGGCCGGGCTGCCGCCCCAAGTGGCGGGCCAACCGGGGCTCGGGGAGGGCCTGAATGCACCAGAAGCTGTGGGCGACCGTGGGGGCCTCGTGCGCGCTGGGCTTGTCTGTCGCCAACTCCCATGTGCTCGTCCAGCCGCGGGTGGTGAACCACTCCCCAGGCCTGGCGGCGACCCCCGCGCCCGGGTCACGTGGGCACGCCGTGGCGACCCCCAGCCCGACCCCTTCCGCGCCGCGCTCGCTGCCCATGACGGACCACCGTCCGGGGGCCTCGCCCAGCCCGACCTCCCGTCCCACCGGGAACCCAACTCCCACTCCCCGGCCCTCCTCGACGCCGCCCCCAACCCCGCCCCCAACCCCGCCGCCCTCCAACGCGGTCCACGTGATGGTGGTCATGGAGGAGAACCAGGGGTACTCGGCGACCCAGAGCAACTGCGGGACCGACAACTCCTACTTCTGCCTGCTCGCCTCCGAGTACGCCTCGGTCGGCAACTGGTACGGGGTGACCCACCCGAGCCTACCGAACTACCTGGCGATCACCTCCGGCTCCACCCAGGGCTGCTCCTCCGACTCCTGCGGGCAGGATTCCGCCGCCAACCTGGGTGAGCAGCTGACGCAGGCCGGCATCCCCTGGACGGCGTACATGGAAACGATGCCGGCAGCCTGCGACAGCAACGACTCGGGCCAATACGCCAACAAGCACAACCCCTTTACGCACTACTCCGACCTCAACGGCGCTGTGTGCGGCGCGCACGATCTCACCTACCCCGGTGTCAGCGGCTTGATTTCGGCCTTGGACGGGTCCAACGCGCCCGACTTCGCCTGGATCACCCCCAACTTGATCGACGACATGCACGACGGGACGGTGGCGGATGGCAACGCCTGGCTGGAGGCCAACATCGGTCCGGTGCTGAGCTCGGCGTGGTTCACCGACTACCGGAGCACGGTGATCATCACCGAGGACGAGAACGATGCTGCGCCGGGCGGCACCTGCTGCAGCGGGCAGGCGGCGGGAGGCCAGATCCCAGCACTGATCCTCTCCTCAGCCGCTCGCGGCCGCGGGCTGGTCAACCTCACCGGAGACCACTACGGGACGCTGCGCACGATCGAGGAGGCCTTCGGATTGCCCCTGCTGGGCGGCGCCGCCTCGGCAACCAACGGGGACCTCAGCAGCCTCTTCGGCTGAGTGGAGCCCTACTGGCGCTGCCGGTGGGCCGCAGCCTTCGCGAGGTCGGTGATCGCGAAGCCGACGTGGACGGCCGGGATCAGAGGGGAGGGCGGCGAAGCTCCACCTTGCCTTCCCGCACCCGGGTCTGGAAGACGACATTGGGCGAGGTCGCCGGACCGTGCGTCACCCGGCCGGTGCGGATGTCGAAGTGGGAGCCGTGCCAGGGGCAGCGCAGCTCACCGTCCTCCAGGGGGAGCTCGTCCAGCGGGCCACCGGCGTGGGGGCAGACGGCGCTGGCGGCGCAGATGGTGCCCTGGACCCGTGTCAGGAGGACCTTGTTGTTGCCCACCTGCTTGCGCAGGAAGACTCCCTCTTCGATCTCAGCGTCGGGCGCCACCTCCTGCCATTTGTCCGGTCCCTCGGTGAAGGCGTTGCGGTTAACCTGCTGGCCAAAGCGGAAGACCAGCTCCCCGCCCAGGTAGCCGCCGCTCCCGGCCAGGCCCAGGGCCAGGAGCGAGAGCTTCACCGCCGGCCGACGCCGTCCCGCGAGTCGCAGGCCCAGGGAGGTCGTGGAGAGCAGCAGGGCGGCCGAGTTCACCAGCGCGTGAGTTAGCCCCACGTCTCGCTCGTGGCCGTAGCTGTCCTGCCAGTCGGCCAGGCCGGTCAGCGCCGTCGCCGTCCCGGCGACGCAGCCCGCCCCCAGGAGCACATCGGCCGCCTGACCCAGGCCGCCCCCCTGCCCCGCATCGGCGACGTCCAAGAGCGAGCTCCCGATCCAGCTGCCGAGGGGTACGGCGGTGAGGGCGGGGTGGAGGGGGTGCCCGAGCCAGCTCCCGTTCAGGAACTGCTTGGTGTAGTCGGCGGCGGGGCCGCCGGCCTTGATTCCCTTGCCCACCCAGCTCTGGACTAGGGATCCCAGGGGGTCCAGGAAGCCGGCGCGGGCGACGATTCGGTCAACCAGTTGGGCGGGCACCATGGCGGTTTCCTCTCTGGCGGGTGGCCACTCGCCTCCCGCATCTGAATATTCGGCTCGCCGGGACCGAGAATGGCGGCGTGCTGGTACCCATCCTAGAGACCGACCCCGACTACGCCGACGTAGCCGCTCACATCGTCGCCCAGAGCGCCAACCTCGAGCCTGAGGTGGTCACCAGCCTGGACCAGTTGGTTCAGCTGGTGCGCCGCCGGACCCCGACCGCGATCGTGGCCGACCGTGGCCTGCTGCAGGGGGTCCGGGGCGTCGAGTCGGTGCGCACCATCTCACTCGTGCCCTTGGTGGTCCTAGCCGCCGACTCCGGCGACACGGTGGCACTGATGGAGGCCGGGGCTGACTACGTGATCACCAAGCCGTATCCGCCCGCCATGCTGCGCGCGACCATGCGCGCCATCCTCCGGCGCCGCCAGGCCGAGCGCCGGGTCTCCGGGCGAGCCTTGGAAGTGGGTCCCCTGGTGGTCGAGCCGGCCCAGCGCAGCGCCCGGATCGAGGGCCGGCGCCACTTCCTCAGCCCCCGGGAGGCCGACCTCCTGGAGTACATGGCGCTCAACACCGGGGTGGTGCTGACGCGCGGCCAGATCATCGAGGGCGCGTGGGGCGGCGATCCGACCGCCACCCCCGCCGCGGTCACGATGTGCGTACACCGGCTCCGCTCCAAACTGGAGGCGGATCCCCATCATCCGCGGCTGCTGCTCACCCGCCGCAGCGACGGCTACGTGCTCGAGGCCCCGCTGCTCCGGGCGGA
This sequence comes from Candidatus Dormibacteria bacterium, assembly GCA_050734395.1. GTDB lineage: Bacteria > Chloroflexota > Dormibacteria > Aeolococcales > Bog-877 > Bog-877. The sequence continues at coordinate 16,785 of JBOHUK010000043.1, read as the reverse complement.
CGGAGCTTGAAGCGCGACCAAGAGGGACCGGTGCTGCTCACCGGTGGAACCGGCTTCGTGGGTGGTGCCGTGCTGCGGGCTCTGGTCGAGGCCGGTTACCCGGTGCGGGCCCTGGCGCGGGACCCCTCGCGCCTACCGGCGGGCGCCCCGGTGGAGGTGGTCATCTGCGACTTGACCGACCGCACGGGGATCGAGGCCGCCAGCCGGGGCTGCCGGGCGATCGTCCACTGCGCCGCCGATTACCGGCTCTGGCTCCCGCGGGGGCAGCTGGCGGCGATGGTGGCGGTCAACGTGGGCGGCACCGCCAACCTGCTGGCGGCGGCCCGGGTGCGGGGGGTTGCGCGCATGGTGCACTGCAGCACGGTCGGCACCCTGGCGTTCGAGAGATCAGGGCGGGTGCTCACCGAGGCTGACCGCGCCAAGACGGCGGCCCAGCTGGCCGGACCCTACAAGCGCACCAAGTGGGCGGCGGAGAGGTTGGCCTTGGAGGCATCCGGCGATGGGCTGGAGGTTGTGGTGGTCCAGCCCAGCACGCCCGTGGGGGCGGGGGACCGCCGGCCCACCCCGACCGGGGCGGTGATCCGCGACTGCCTGGCGGGGCGGCTGCCCGCCGTGGTGGAGACCGGGCTCAACCTGGTCGATGTGGAGGCGGTCGCCCGCGGCCACGTGCTCGCCCTCGAGCGCGGTGAGCCGGGCCGGAGCTACATCCTCGGTGACCGCAACCTGGGCCTCGGCGAGTACCTGGCGTGGGTGGCGGAGCTGGGCGGGGTGGCCGCTCCCAGGTGGCGGATCCCGCTGTCGCTGGCGTATGCGGCCGCGCTCGCCAGCGAGGCGTGGGCCTCGGTGAGCGGTGGTCCGGCCGCGGTGCCCCTGACCGCGGTGCGGATGGCGGCTCACCCGATGTTCGTGGAGGCGGCCCGGGCTCGCTCAGAGCTGGGCTGGGACCCAGGGAGCCTGGACCGAGCGCTGGTGGACGCGGTGAGGGAGTTAGCTCCGGACCGGCGCGCCTCCGAGACTTGACGTGGAGGCGTTGCTCGGTCGCTGGTATGCCTTCGGCCCCTGGCTTCTGGTGCTGGTCGTGGTCTGGCGGTCGGAGGGGTGGCGTCCGGCGCTGGGGCTCGCCGCCGGGGGGTGGCTCCTCGCCTTCGGCGCCGAGTGGGCGTCCTCGGCCGGCCCCGGCGGCCCCTTCGGCGTCTACCACTACCGAGGTGCCGGTCTGCAGCAGGACTGGCGGGTGCTCGGGGTCCCGGTCTTCGACACCCTCAGCTTCACGTGGCTCGCCTTCTGCGCCTTCTCGCTGACCGGCTGGCTCGGAGCGCGGGGTTGGCGCCGGATCGTGCTCGCTGACCTCTGCGTGGTGGCGATCGACGTGGTTGTCGACCCGGTCGCCCTCCGTGGCGCTCACTGGTGGCTGGGCTCGATCTACTCCTACCCGCCGGGGAGCGGCGTCTGGTACGGGGTCTCGGCGCTCAACTACCTCGGGTGGGCGGTGGTGGGCGCGGCGCTCCTCCTCTGGGTGCGTCTCCTGGTGGGTGAAGGGGGTGGGGAGTGGCTGACGCCCCGGTGGATCTCAGCTGTGCTGTTGGCGGCGGCGATGGCCCAGTCGACGGCCCTGGCATGGTGGCTCGGGATCGGACCTGCCGCGCTCGCGGCCCTGGGGCTGCTGGCCCTCTGGCTGCTCTTCAGCCGCTGGGCCGCGCCGCCCGCCCCCGCCGTCCCACCCCGCCTGATTGTGGCCTGCGCTCTGGCCACCGAGGCTCGCGCGCTGCGCCGCGCCTCGGGGCGCGACTGGCGGGCGTACCCTCTGCGCTCCGCCCGACGATGGTGGTGCCCCCGCTCGCCATTCGAGGTCTGGACCAGTGGGTTGGGACCGGAGGCAGCCCTGTCCCTGGCGGCGGGGGTGCCGGCGGGGGTGCCGGTGCTGGTCGCGGGTCTCAGTGGCGCCTGCCTGCCTGGCTGGGGCACCGGCGATCTGGCGCTGGGGAGGCGGGTCAGGGGCCCGGACGGAGCCTGGACAAAGCTGCTCGATCCTCGCCGCCCGCTCATGGCCGCCCTGGCCGAAGCCCGCCCCGCAGACCTTGGCACCAGTCCGGCGCCGGTGGGGTCCGCAGCGGGTTTGGCTGACCTGGCCCGCCAGGGTGTGGAGTTGGTGGACACCGAGTCGAGCTCCTGGGCCACCCAGTTGCCAGGACGAGTGACAGTGCTACGAGTGGTGCTGGACACGCCCGGTGAGCTGCTGGGCGCGGCGGCAGGGCTGGTCACGGCGGGCTCGGCCACGGTTGACGGGCGGGCCCTGTTGGTCCTGCTGGCGCGCCACCCGCGCGCGGCGCCCAAGCTCTTGCGCCTGGGACGGCTGTCCGGACGCTGTCTACCCCGGCTGGGTGCGGCGCTGCAGCGGATCGCCCCGGTTCTGGTCGACTCGCCGTCGGCGCCCAGTGGGGATCGCGAGCCCAGCGCGCCCAACAGATCCGGTACCGCCTGACCGCGGGTCGCTCGCCCTGAGGCCAGGGGGACCTGGTAGCGGGGCATCGGGGAGAAAAGCTGAGGGCAGACCGATAGAGGGCACCGTGGATCGAGGCGTCGCCGGTCGGCCGACCAGCTGGTTCGCACAGGTCCGGCCAACCCTCGAGCTCAGCATGATCGGCCGGCGCGCGCTACCGGACCGGGACAGCCTATTCAGTGGTGTGCTGTCGCCCTCCCGAAAGGGGGGGTTGCGGCCGTCCTGGCCTCACTCTCCGAGGATCTGGACGTGCATCACTCGCTCCCGGGCGCGGGTGTGGTCGAAGTCGGCGAAGTAGATCCGGCCGAACTCCCCCAACACCAACCGGCCTTCCACCACCGGAACCGTCTCCGAGCGTCTGAGCAGCACGGAACGGAGGTGGGCGTCGGTGTTGAGCGACCAGCTGGCCTCCTCCTGGCGGGCGCGGCCGGCGGCCACATGCTTAGGCCCGGGGTGCTGGAACTGGCCCTCGGTGCGGCAGGTGGGGATGATCTTCTCTAGGGCGGTGACCAGGTCCTGCATCAGGAACTCGGTGCCCCAGTAGTCGGTGTCGTCTGAGGCCTCCTGGATCAGCACGCTACAGGTGGTGTGCTGGGAGAAGGCCACCGCAACCCCGTCACGAATGCCCGAGCGGGCCAGCACCGCCTCCACCTCCTGGGTGAGGTCCAGGAAGCGGGGGCTTCTCCCCGCGGGCACCCGCACCGCCTCGTTGTGGACGGCCATCAAACCACCTCCTCCTGAACCCTGGCGTCCCAGCCCTCGCGGGTTGCTCTGATCATGTCGCTCAGCGCCGCCGCCGGGTCCGGGGCGCCGAAGATGGCGCTAGTGGAGCCGGTGCCATCGGCCCCCGAGGCGATCACCCTGAAGACGTCCTTGGGGCTGCCGATGCCCGCCGCGTGCAGCACCCGGACCCGGGGGGCGATCCGGTGGATAGCGGCGTCCTGGGCGCGGATCCCGTCCGCGGACCCGAGCCGCGGCGAGCCGGTGCCTATCCGGTCGGGGGCCTCCAGGACGATGCCGTTGGGGAAAAGCCGGGCGTAATCCTGGGCGGCCTCCAGGTCGCTGGCGCAGACTAGGGTCGCCAGACCGACAGCGGCGGCGCGCCGCACAGTGGCGGCCAGCTCGGCTCGCTTGAGTTGGCGCTCGGCATGGTTGAGCATCACCCCTACCGCGCCAGCCGCCCGGAGCGCCTCGGGCAGCACCGAGCCCATGCCTCTCCCTGGGCTCAGCGAGTCCATGTGCTGGGCGAAGACCAGCACCCGCTCCACCGCCGTCGCCACCGGGTTGATGTCGACGGATTGCGGGGTCAGGATGATCTGCACCCCGAACTGAGCACTGAGCTCGTCCGCGACCCTGGCCAGGTGGACCAGGGGGGGGCCGTACATGTAGGCCTTGGGCCCGACCTCGAAGAAGGGGGGGGTGAATTCGACCTCTGGGTGCACGGTGGCTAGCCCCCAGCCCGGAGTGTGGTCCGCCCTCGGGGGCTCCGGGTCATCAGACCACCACCGCCTCGACATCGAGCATCCGGGCCAGCGCCAGGAGTTCACTGGTCCAGTTACCGTGGGCGCCCCCCATGTGGTGGGTGGCGCCGGCCCGCAGCCAGCCGTCGCACCACTCCGAGACTCCCAGCGCGTGGTGGCGGAAGAGCCCCTGGGGTGCAGCGATGGGGCGGGGCTCGATGGGCAGCAGTTCACCCTCGGAGATCACGAAGCGCCAGCGGCCATCGCCGATCCCGACGATGGCGAAGTTGGTCATGGGGCCCGGGGAGTAGGCGAACTCGAAGCCGGCCCCGAAGCCATGCACTCCCCTGTAGTAGATCGAGTGCTTGATCGCGACCGCTCCCGGCGTGCCCATCGCGGGGTTGCCATGGCCGTCGTGGGAGAACATCACCGCGTCGTGGTCGAAGTCCATCACGTAGTTCTCCATGGTGGTCGCGTTGCCGGCCAGCTCCTGGAGCACCAGCTGGGCGACCGCCGTTACCGGATCCCCCTCGGGGGCGCTGGGGTAGCCCAGCTCGCAGAGGCGGCCCGTCCCGTACGAGGGGATCACCCCGACCCTAGGGTCTGACAGCCACACCTGGTCGAAGGCGGTGAAGGCGTCCAGCGCCTGCTCCCGGCAGGTCGTCTCCAATGCCATGGCGAGGCGGACCGAGCGCTGGAACGCCTCCTCGTCCATGTCTACTCGGAAGCGCCCGCGCTCGCCCGCAACGGTGCGCTGGAGGTCCGCTTCCCCAACGCGGGCGAAATTCTCTGCCACCAGTTCCGGCTCCACCGGCCAGACCACCGGGCCGATGATCTGGCGCAGGGACACCTGGTCGAACATGAGGTCGGTCATGCCCTCGAAGGGGTGGCCGACCAGCCCGACCCGGGCGGAGCGCAGCCGTCGCCGCAGCGCTGCCGCTCTCACCATCTGGCCGATCCTCGCCCGGCCGCGCTCGTCGTCCAGCTGCGAGGTCACCAAGGCGTAGCTCCGCCCGAGTCGAACCAGGGCGGCGGTGAGCTCGGGCATGCCCGCCATCCCCGAGTTGAGCATCACCACGTCAAAGTCGTCGTCGGCCTTGAGGCTCCCGATCCTCTGGGTGTTCCACACCAGCACCGGCGCGGTGGTGTCGAGCAGGCACCGCACCGGGACCAGGCCCTTGGTGTAGGCCAGCTCGACGGCCACGATCAGGTCGACCTCCTCCGCCTGGAACTGGCGGGCCGCCGCCGCCGCCTGGGACTCGTCCTCGACCAGACCGGGGTGGACCACCGAGCCGAACTCCTCCAGCACATGCGCGACATCCCGGGCCGCCTCGGTCGCCTGCGGGCGCATGTGCCCCGTCTTGTTGTAGGCGTCCTCCAGGAGCGCCATGGTTAGGACGCCAATCTTCGGCTTGGTGGTCAACTCATCTCCTCCTTGGTGGGCGGTCCGGTCGGTCGTGGCCCCCTGCCTTCCCACCTTCGGCCGGCGCGGGCGCCGCGCGGAACAGGGGCCTCATCGCCTGGAAGATGTCCTGGTAGCGTCGGTACGCCTCCTCGTACGAGGGTCGGCTGCGGGCGTCCGGCTCGAAGCGGGCCCTGATGCGAACAGCGGCCTCCGCCGCTTGGTCGAGGCTGGAGAAGGCGCCGCTAGCGACACCGGCGAGCATGGCGTCGCCACGCACCGCCGCCTGGGTGCCCTCCACGGTTACCACTGGGAGCGAGCACACGTCCGCCTTGATTTGGTTCCACAGCGCGCTCCGGGCGCCTCCCCCGTGGGAACGGATCTCGGGGGCTCCGGCCCCCATCTGGCCCAGCAGCTCCACGTTCTCGCGCAGCATGAAGGCCACGCTCTCCAGGATGGCCCGCACTAGGTGCTCGCGCCCGTGGGCCAGGGTGAGGCCGAAGACGGCCCCCCTGGCGTTGGGCTCGTCGGCAGGGCTCAAGGCCCCGGCCAGGTGGGGGAGAACTGTCAGCCCGTCTGCGCCCGGCGCTACCCCAGCGGCGAGCGCCATGAGGATCTCGTAGCTGGCGACCGCGGCCCCAACTACGCCGTCGGTCAGGGGGGGGGTGAAGCGATCCCGGAACCAGGTCAGAGCCATGCCCCCGGTGGGGGAGACCGGACAATAGAGGAAGAGTGAGGGCGCGGAGTGGATGTAGACGGGGACCGGAGCCCGTCTACCTGCCGGCGCGGTGACCGAGGCTTGCACGGTCAGCGCCCCGCCTGTGCTCTCCGAGAGCACCCCCGGGCACAGGTTGCCGACCCCGACCGCCCCGGCTCCTTGGTCCATCCCTCCGGCCACGACCAGCACACCTGACCCGAGCCCGAGCGCCTCCGCGGCCGCCGGGGTGAGCCGACCAACCACGTCTCCGGGGTGGATCAGCTCTGCCAGGCGATCTCTCCCGAGCCCGAGCCACTCCAGCATGGGCTGCCACCACCGGCGCTCGGTGATGTCCAGGAGCAGCGAGGTCGCCTGCACCCCGGACTCAGCCACGAAGCGGCCAGTGAGCCGCTGCAAGAGGAACTCCTCAACCAGCTGGAAGCGGTGGGTGGCGCGGTAGATCTCGGGCTCGTGGAGTCGCCACCAGAGCAGCTTGCAGGCTGGCCAGGTCGGTGTCGCCGCCGGGACGCCGGTCGCGAGGTAGAGCTCGGGTCCGGGGAAGCGCTCACGCACCAGCTCGGCTTCCTGCTGGGCTCGGTTGTCGAGCCAGACGATGGCAGGCGCGAGCGGGTCCCCACGGACGTCCACCGGGATGAGCGTCTCGCCCTGGCTGGAGACGGCGAGGGCGGTCACTCGACGAGGGTCGGCACCCGGCTGCGCGAGGCAACGGCGTGCCACCTCGACGGCGCCCTGCCAGTAGAGCTCGGCGTCGGCCTCGACCCGATCCGGAGCCGGAGTCTGAAGCCGGTACTCCCTCGACGCCGCCGCCAACTCGCTACCGGCCTCGTCGAAGACGCCGACCTTGATGGACGTGGTGCCGACGTCGATCCCCAGCGACCAGCCCATCAGGCGGGCGTTCCCTCCAGGAGGTGGTGCCGTGCGGCGGCCTCGTCGGGTGCCACGGACTCCTTCACGACGGCGATCAGCGCCGCCAGGAAGCGCTCAGGGTCGTGGGCCTGGAGTACGTTGCGGCCGAAGACGACTCCCCGGGCGCCTGACTCGATCGCCTCCGCGGCCAAGTCCAAAGCCTCGGTCTCCCTGGGCAGCTTGCGCGAGCCCAGCGCCAAGACCGGGATCGGCACCGCCTCGACGATCTCGTGGAAGTGACTGCCGGTGTAGAAGGTCTTGACCACGTCCGCCCCCAGTTCGCTGACGATCCGGCAGCCGATGGCGATCTGCTCGTGGCGCTCCTCCGGGGCAAGGTCCTCATGGCCGGCGGGGTACACCTCGCCGATGAGAGGGATGCCGGCCTTGCGCTTGCCGCTCACCGCCTGAGCCACCACCCGGACGTTCTCGGCATCGACCGCCTCGGAGCCGGTCTTGACCGACATCCCCACCAGGGCTACGTCAGCGCCCAGGGCGCCCGCTTCGGCCGCATCCAGTACGGGGACGCTGTGGCTCTCGTGGTAACTCCACTGGGTCGCGTACTGGGTGCCCCAGTTGAGGCGGACCACCATGGCAGGGGCTTCACGCCTGGCGAAGACGTGGCCGACGTGGGGGACCATCCCGGGGCTTAGCAGGATGGCGTCCGCGGCGCCCAGCTTGCCAACCACTCGGGGCAGGTCGTTGAACCCGGGGCGGGGGCCGTTGTAGAGACCGTGGTCGAGAGCGACCACAACCGCGTTCTGGCCGCCACCGAACAGCCTGGCGAGCCTGATCTCCTCTCCAGTGGTCATGCGACCCGCCTCCAGTTCAACTCACTCAGTGGGCCAGGCCCGGTCGGACGAAGGCGGCGCTGAGCCCAGCGTGGACTGCCATTCGTCCTTATTCGGGTATCTTCGGATATAGCCCGCATTCTCGCCCACGGGCCGGTTTCGCTTGGTCGGTGCGCACCGAGTTCATCCGAAGTAGGATGAAACTTGGACTTCAGCACCACTTGACCTTCGGACAACTTACGGATACTATCCCACTGAGCGACAGAAGGTCAATCTATCTGGCTCAAAGGAAGGAATGCCCAAAGGTCAACGCGAAAGGCGCGTTCCTGCAGAGCGAGAACTCTGGCTCGTCGGGAACTGGAGCCGTGGAGGTGGGCCACGTCGAGCCTGATCCCGGCCGAGGTTAGGCGCGATCGGATCGCCAAGCTCCTCGACGAGCGCGACAGTGTCAGCGTCTCTGAGTTGATGGAGCAGTTTGGGGTCACCGACACCTCCATCCGCCACGACCTGACCCTCCTCCAGGAGGCGGGCCGGCTCCGGCGGGTGCGCGGTGGGGCCATGGTCAACGGCGGGGTGCGGATCACCTCGCCGGCTCTCGCCAGAGGGCGCGAACACCTGGCGGAGAAGCGCCGGATCGGACAGTTGGCGGCGGCTCTGGTGCACGACGGGGAGGTGGTGCTTTTCGACTCCGGGTCCACCGTAGTCCAGGTGGCGCTCCACCTGCAGGGCACGCTGCGGTCGCCAGGGTCGGTAACCCTGGTCACGCACTCTTTGCAGGTGATGGAGGAGGTCGGCACTTGGGACCAGCCCCACCTCATCTGCCTCGGGGGACTCTATCTGCCGGACTACCGGGCCTTGGTCGGACCTGTGACCACGGCCGCCCTGCGCGACCTGAGCGCCGACGTGGCCATCATCGGCTGTGACGGCCTCACCATCGAAGGCGGCCTGACCACGCCGCACATGCTAATCGCCGAGGTGGGCAGTGCCCTGGCCGCCCGGGCGAGGCGGGTGGTGGTGGTCGCCGACGCCAGCAAGCTGGGCCGCATCGGCTTTACCCCGATCGTGGGCCTGGACGCGGTCACCGTTCTGGTCACCGACGACCGCGCCGACCCACAGTTGGTTGCGGACCTGCGCCAGCGCGGCATCGAGGTGCTGGTCGCGTGAGCGCTGGCTCGACCACTCCCCGGCGGATCGGGCTGCGAGCCTGGGATCTCGGGGTTTGCTGCAGGTTGGACGCCACCCGGTCGGACGGCTGTGGAGGAGAGGGTTGAGAACAAGGCGATCAAGTCGGCGGCGCGTGGAGGGCGCTAGGCCCTCGTCAAAAAGGGAGGCCGTGAATGACAAGTCAGTCGACGACTAGGAGGGCGGGGCTAGCCCGGCTGGGGATGACCGTGGCGGCGGCGGCCCTGCTGGTTAGCGTCTGTGGGCTCGCGCTCGGCTCGTTCAATGCAAGGCAGTTCACCAGGGCCACCGTGACCTCGCGGAGGGTCACGCATCTGACCCTCTGGGAGAACTACGGGACCGAGGCCAACGCCACCGCCACCCGGAGCCTGGTGAAGGCCTTCGAGAAGCTCCACCGCAACATCACCATCTCAGTGGTGGCCCAGCCGGCCGACAACTACTTCGCCTTGCTCCAGGCCGCGGCAGTGTCCAAGACAGGTCCCGATCTGGCGGTGATGTGGACCGGGCTCTTCACCCTGCAGTACAAGAGTTACCTGCAGAACCTCAAGAGCTACGTCCCCAAGAAAGACCTCAATCGGATGCTGGGGATGCGCTGGGTAGCCCCCGGCTTCAATACTGCCGAGGGTGCCTATGTTATCCCGCTCGAGGACCAGTTCTACATCGGCTTCTACAACAAATCCGTCTTCCAGCAGGCGGGCGTGAGCCAGGTACCGGCGACCTGGGCCGCGCTATACGCCGACTGCGCCAAGTTCAAGGCGATCGGCAAGAACTGCCTCTTCTACGGGGCGGACACCCAGGCGTTGGGGGCGGAGTTCTACCCGTACTACGATCTCAGCTACCTGATGATCGGGGCACTGAGCGTCTCAGAGTGGGAGCAGCTCTACAGCGGCAAGCTCAAGTGGACCAGCCCCCAGGTGGAGGCGCAGCTCGCCGAGTGGGCCAAGCTGCACGCCGACGGCTACACCAACACCAGCGTGATTAGCTCCTCCGACTCGCTGATCGCTCTGGAACAGGGTAAGACGGCGATGATCGTGGACGGCAACTGGGACCTGGCCACCCTCTACCAGTCGATGGGCTCCAGCCTGGGGACCTTTGTGCCGCCCTACTCCAACGGCGGCATCCACGGCGTGGTCCAGTACCCCGGAGACGGTTTCTCAATGACCACCTACTCCCAGCACAAGGCCCAGGCGGCCGAGTTCCTCCAGTTCTTGACCACCACCAAGGCCGCCAACATCGTCAACAACAGCGGGCTAATTCCTGACGTCAAGGGCGTCTCCACGACCAACCCGGTGAGCCAGGACATGCTCAACTTCGCCGCCAAGGACAAGTTCTCGGTGTACCCGATGCTCGACAACGTCACACAGGTGGGTGTTGTCAACGCCGGGAGCAAGGTGCTTCCCGAGCTGCTGGCGGGGGAGATCTCAGTGTCCGGCGCGGCCCAGGCTCTGCAGCAGGCGTGGACGCAGCTTCCCAAGGGGGAACGCGGCGCCACCTGGGCCAGCTATCACAGCTAGGCGGTGAACTCCCGCTGACCCGGGCCGGCCCCAGCGGCTGGCCCGGGTCCAACCCGGCGAGCGGGGTGACTCCCGCGAGCGCCCTCATCACGAGGAGGCGGCGAGGACGGCAGAGGCGAGCGGAACGGGACAGATCACCGATGGCGAGGCGACCGGGCGAGCCCCGGCCACCCCTCGGCCGGGGCGGCCCCGGCGCCGCCCCGGCCACGCCTCGGGCCTGGCCCAGCAGCGCGGCAGGGCGGGCATGCTGCTGACCCTGCCGGCGCTGCTGATCGTACTGGCGCTTTTGCTCTTGCCCATCGGTCAGGCCGTCTACTACAGCATGACCAACTGGGACGGACTGACGGCCCAGTGGATCGGCCCCCGGACCTACCTCAACCTCTTCGAGAGCTCCACCTTCTGGCGGGTTCTGGAGAACAACGGGATTTTGCTCCTGGCGCTGCCGGTCGCCGTCTTCATCCCGCTCCTGATCGCGGCCATGCTCCATGAGCACGTGTGGGGCTGGAAGGTCTTCCGATCGTTGATATTCCTGCCCACTGCCATCTCCTGGGTGGTGATCGGAATCGTGGCCATGCAGGTATTCGCTGCCAATGGCTCTGTTAACGGGCTTCTGGGGGCGCTAGGGCTCAAGTCGCTGGAGATCAACTTCCTGGGCTTCGAGTACAGTGCCCTGGGAGCGGTGGCGGCCACCTTTATCTGGTCCATGGTGGGCACCAATACGATCATCTTCCTGACCGGCATGTCCACCATAGACCCCGCCATCTACGAGGCCGCCCGCCTGGATGGGGCGGGCAGGGTCCGCACCTTCCGGCACATAACCCTGCCACTTCTTAAGCGCTACTTCCAGTTCGGCTTCGTGATCACCACCATCACTGCCTTTACCGCCCTCTTCAGCCTCATCTTCATCATGACTGAGGGGGGGCCGGGCTACGGCACCACCACTCTCGAGTTCTTTGTCTACCAGCAGGCCTTCGCTATCGGGGCCTTCGGTACTGGGGCAATGGTAGGCATCGTGCTGCTGGTGCTCATCTTCGGGGTCAATCTCTTGCAGATGCGCATCCTACGCCCGCGCGAGTAAGGGCAAAGGATGGCAATGGACAGCAGCGTGCGGCGCTCGAGTCGCTGGCGCCGGCTGCGGGCAGATCCCGGAAAGATCGCCATGTTCCTGGGGCTGACCGTGGTGAGCTTGGTCATGCTCTACCCGTTCGGCTTCATGATCCTAAACTCGCTGCGCACTGAGAGTCAGTACCTCAGCGGCCACGGGTTCTCCGTGTCCAGCTGGCAGATCCTCTTCAGTTCGTTGCCGGTCGGCGCCGAGCTGCTCAACTCCATGCTCATCTGCGTCGGCGCGATCGCGATCATCGTGGGCTGCGCCAGTGCCGCTGGCTTTGCCTTCGCCAAGCTCCAATTCCGGCGCCAGGGCGTGCTGTTCCTGGGGATCATCGGCTGCATGATGATCCCGGTCCAGTCGATCATCATCCCCGAGTACGTCAACCTCGCCAACTTCCACCTGATCAACAACTACCTAGCGCCGATCCTGGTCTACGCGGCGCTCGGGATGCCCTTTGCCACCTTCCTCATGACCGTGTTCTTCCGGGGACTCCCCGACGAACTGGTGGAGGCGGCGCTCTGCGATGGTATGGGCTACTTCGGCGTTTTCCGCCGCATCGGAGTGAGGATGGCCGCGCCTGCCTTCGCGGCGATAGCCGTGCTCCAGTTCATTCAAATCTGGGACGACCTGCTGGTGGCGCTCTTGCTTCTCCAGGAACCGGGCAACCGGACGATCACGGTCGGGCTCGGCGTGCTCTCCTCAGGGCACGAGGTGAGTATCCCGGCGCTGATGGCCGGGTCCCTGGTGAGCGCGCTGCCCGCGATCATGGTCTACCTCTTCTTCCAGCGCTACCTTGTCTCGGGCCTGACTATGGGGGTGAACCGCTGAGATGGGTGGGCTCGTCCATGGTGTCCCTTGGGGAAAGGCCCGCCCTCTGGTCGCGGGCCGGTGAACAGTGAACAGCGCACTGCTCATCTCGTCGAGGTGCTCTGGAGGGTACGCCGCTGGCTCGCACAAACGGGTGTCCCCGGTTTCATCTTGACCACGCCGGGTGGGGCCGCCTGGGCGAGCGGTGGAATGAACCAGGCGATCGACCGCTCGCTGGCGACCGACCTGCTCTGGGTGGCGATCGGGCCGGAGCGCCAGGCGGTGATCACTACCGAGATCGAGCGCGAGCGCGTGGTGCGGGACTTCGAGCCTGCGGCGTCCGACTTCGAGATGGTCGCCGTCCCCTGGTATGGCGACTCCCAGTTCGTCGACGCCGCTGTTCGCTTCCTCGGGACGGCGGCGGAGGCCTTGGCAGCCGACTGCCACCCGGCCTTCGGGCGGGATGCCAGGGCGGATGTGATCCGGATGCGGCTCACCCACACGGCGGCGGCCCAAGAGGAGCTGCGCCAGCTCGGAGCGGACACCGCCGATTCCCTTGAGTCGGCCCTTCGCGACTGGGTGCCGGGCGAGGTCGACCGCTCGATCCAGGCAAGGCTGGTGGGCAGTCTCGAGAGCAAGGGCGTCGAGCCAGTGACCGTGATCGTCTCCGGAGACGAGCGCGTCAGAGCCTTCCGTCACCCGATGGCGTCTGGGGTCCCGGTCCGGGAGCTGGCGATGGCCGTGATCGTTGCCCGGCGGGGCGGGCTGCACGCTGCAGCCACCCGGCTCGCCAGCGCGGGGCCGCTCGACGCCGAGCTCAAGTCACGGCTGCGGCTGGTCCGCTCCGTGGAGGACGCCGTGCTCCAGGCGAGCAGGGCCGGCGCCACCTATGGGCGCGCGGCCGAGGTCCTCGAGCGCGCCTACGCCGCCGCGGGGCACAACGGTGCCTGGGCGGAGCACTACCAGGGGGGACCTATCGGATACGCTGGCCGCGAGTTCGAACTCGCCCCGGGCGAGCGCGGGAGCCCCTGGTGGGACGTGCCCATCGAGAGCGGCCAGGCGGTTGCCTGGAACCCGAGCCTGAGAGGTGGCGCCAAGGTGGAGGACACCTACCTCGTGGGTCGCGACGGCCTGGCGTGCCTCACCCCACCCGGCGACTGGCCCACGGAGCCGGACCTGGGCGGTTTTGCCCAGCAGCGGCCGGCGGTGCTCGATGTTGGCTGACCGTTGCATCGCACCCATCGCCACGGGGCCACCTGCGCTGTTTGCGGCCCTGCGGCCCTCGCGAGTGGAGACGATCTAATGGCGACCGTGGAGCTGGACCGGGTGAGCAAGACCTATCGCCACGGGGCCGAGGCGATCCGCGAGCTCACCCTGAGCATCGACGAAGGCGAGCTGATGGTCCTGGTCGGCCCGTCTGGGTGCGGCAAGACCACCCTGCTGCGGATGGTCGCCGGCCTGGAAGAGATATCAAAGGGGGAGATCCGGATCGGAGGCCGGGTGGTCAACGATCTGTCACCCAAGGATCGCGACATCGCCATGGTCTTCCAGAACTACGCGCTCTATCCCCATCTGACCGTGGCCGAGAACATCGGCTTCAGCTTGCGGGTCCGGCACCGGCCCAAGCAGGAGATCGCCGGCAAGGTTGACTCGGTGGCCCGCCTCCTGGGCTTGCGCGAGTGGCTGGACCGGCGCCCTGGACAGCTCTCGGGAGGCCAGCGCCAGCGAGTCGCCATGGGGCGGGCGATCATCCGCGAGCCGAGGGTCTTCCTCATGGACGAGCCACTCAGCAATCTTGACGCCCGCCTCAGGGTGCAGATGCGAGCCGAGGTCTCCCGCCTCCAGCGCCGCCTGGGGGTCGCCACCATCTACGTCACCCACGACCAGACCGAGGCGATGACCATGGGCGACAGGGTGGCGGTCCTGCTGGACGGGGTGCTCCAGCAGTGCGCCATCCCCCAGGTGCTCTACGAGCGCCCCGTCAACGCCTTCGTGGCTAACTTTATCGGCTCGCCTGCGATGAACCTTTACCGGGCCACAATCTCCGACGACAGGAGATCGGTGAGCATTGGCTCCCAGCAACTAGCGCTCTCGGATCCGGTCCACGCTGGACATCCCGGGCTCAGCACGTACGGCGGCCGCTCGGTGGTGCTGGGGATCCGTCCCGAGCACCTAGCTCTCGGTTCGGTCGGGGATGGTGCCGTCCTCCGTGCCGGGGTCGAGCTGCTGGAGGCCCTGGGGCCTGAGACTCTGGTGCACTTCAGCTTGGATGCCCCGGCGGTGGCCGCGCCCGGCCAGGGTCCTGGAGTAGAGCCGGAGACCTGGGGGGTAGCGCGGATCCCGGCCGGGAGCTCACTCTCGGTCGGGGAGGGACTCAGCTTCAGTGTTCTCCCGGCACACCTCCACTTCTTCGATCCGGAGACCGGCGGCAGCCTCTGATCTGCCCAACTCAGGGGTGGCACCAATAGTGGCCTTGGGTAGTGGCCAGTTGGCTGCGCCACCTCGATGCCGAGCCCGCACCCGATGTTGAGTACTCTCCCCGCGGTTCCCAGCCCAGCCATCGGCGATGGCGCGGCCAACTCCGGAGTGTGGTGGATGGGTGCCACTGGCGATATGGGTTGTTAACGTACGGACCATCCCCTTGCCGGAAGCGGAACTGGCGTCGGCGTCGGCGCCGTCGCCGATTGCCGAGCTACGCACTTACCTGCTCCATACTCCACGCGTTCTCCGTGAGCCTGTTCCTCGCGGCGTGACTGCGCATGCCGCCGCCATGATGAGTGGCCGCCGAGCGCGCTGCTGGCGCCGTGGGCCACGTCCCCGACCTGATAGCCTCTGCTACAGGTCAAGAGCGGACAGCCGCAGATCTCTCGGTCAGGCTGTCCCGGCAACCTCGCACTCGCGCAAGGTGCCCCCGGGGGAAGACCTGGTCCTACTCGGTGGTAGTGGCAGGAGCGAGGCATATACGCACAGCGAACTGGGCGCTTGAGATGTGCGCCGACGTGGTCGGCAAGGGCCGCGGTTGTTTAAGGTCGGCCTTGGCGACTGCTGCTATGGGTCTCGGTGAGCCGCGATGCTGACGGTCTCGCCACGGCACTTAATAGGCATTTGCTTGGAGCCGGCGCGTGCAAGGGCAACCCGTGGCTGAGCAGTGCGGAGACGCCGATCTGCCTTGGGGTCGGGGCGGAGTTCTGGTCGTGAAGGACAGTGATTCACTAGCTCGCCTGCTCGGCCACCACCGGCCAGAACTGTGTGGTTTTATGGTCGATTTTGTGGACGATGAGTGGCAGGCTATGCCGCGATGGTGGCGCGCCAGCTTGTTCACATTCCTCGACGAGGCTGCCCACTTGGTGATACGGCGCCGCGTGCTCCCCGCTCCGCGAGAGCCGTTACCCCGGATCGGTTCGAGAGTCGAGGCGCTCGTCGTCAGTGAGAAGCCCCGACCCAAAATCCCCTGGGGGATTGGAACAGTAGGCGGGTACTCATGGGACTGCGTCAATCATGGATGGCGGCTGGACGTGAGATTCGACAACACCGTTGGCCACTACTGCGGCCAACCAATCCAGGGCACCGTCACCTTCTCTGACCATGTGCACGTGATTGGGTCCGGGGGACGGGCATTCTCCCAGATGAGCCCGGCAGAAGTTGACCGGTATATCGAGGACCGGCGGTAGTCGCCGCCCCAGGACACGGTCCAGCCCCCGTAGGGCTGCCGACACCGGTGGTCCGTGAAGCAGATCCAGGCTTGCCGCCATCGCTCGAGGGCCGCCGGCACTAGCAGGCGGCTCCAGGGCGAGGCTGGAGGGAAACCGAGCACGCCTGGCCACGGCGGTGGCGTGCTCACCCGGCGCCTCAGCAATTCGTGGTGAGAGCTCTGACGGCGGTGGCGGCGCTGCGAACCGCCCCCTCCATGGTGGCGGGCCAACCGGTGTCGGTCCAATTGCCCGCCAGCACCACCCCCGATGTGCCCGTCTTGGCCCCGGGGCGGGCCCGCGCCGTCCCGGGCCCGGCGGCGAAGGTGGCTCGGGCCTCCCGGGTCACCCTGCCGTGCCGGAGCCGGGCCCTGACTGCGGCCGGGAAGAGCCGCTGACAGAGATCCCAGGTGCTCTTCAAGAGGTCGGCCTCGGGAACCCCCACCTGCCGGTCTGCCGCCGAGATGGAGACGGCGCTGTGGAATACTGGCTCGCCGAGCAGTTCCTGCTGTGGATCGCCCAGGGCGGAGCGGTCGAAGATCCACTGCAGCGGGCTGCGTGGTACCGCCACGACCGGCCCCGGCAGGAAGGGCCGGTCGGTGAAGAGGTGGATGTTGACGATCGGGGACGCGGGAAGCTCTGCCGCCGCCCGCAGCCCCGGGTCCGCCCGATCTCCGAGGAGGCGGCGGGCCGCCCCCGCGGCCGACG
>JBOHUK010000042.1:0-71940 GCA_050734395.1 Candidatus Dormibacteria bacterium | reverse complement strand
AGGAGGTGGACTGAGAGGCCGCGGTAGGCGGCACCCAGCCCGATGTGGTGGAGGCGGCTGAGGTAGCGCAAGGTGACCCGACCGTGGTGGTCGACGCGGTCATGGCGGACCCTGAAGTGGGTGGGTGAGGCGGCTGCTGTGGGGTGGGCCCTAAGGCGTGCGTTGAAGGCGAACAGTGGTGTCTGGCCTTGGAGGGCGCGGTGTGGACGATGGTGGTTGTAGTAGCTGCGGAATGTGTCCAGCTGGAGCTGCAGCACGGCCCGAGTCGGCGCTGGGGGCTGTTTGGCCAGAAAGCGCTTCAGAGTTTGGTGGAAGCGCTCCACCTTGCCGCAGGTCTGGGGGTGGTACGGGGTGGAGTGCTTGAAGACGATCCCCAGCCGCTCCAGCTCGGTCTCGAGCAGGACCTTGCCGCCACGGGACTTGCCGCTGAAGATGGCGCCGTTGTCGGTGAGCAGGGCGGCGGGAAAGCCGTAGGGTTCGGCTGCCTGGTAGAACGTCTGCACGACGTCGAGGGCTTTGGTGGTCTTGAAGGCATCGCAGGCCATGAGCATCCGGGAGTGGTCGTCGAGGTAATTGAGGATCTCGACGTCGGTGCCATCGGCCAGATGCCAATGGGTGGTATCGCCCTGCCACATCTGGTTGGGCAGGTCGGCCTCGAAGCGGATCAGCGACGACTTGGGGCGCTTCTGGGACTGGGGAGTGATTAGGCCATGGCGCTTGAGGATGCGCCAGATCGTCGCCACCGACGGAACGTCGGGCCGGTTCAGGCCGAGGTGGTAGGCGATGGTGTGAGGTCCGCAGTCATGGCCGGCGGCGTCGAGATCCTGGCGGAGCTCGATGATGGCTGCCTGGATCTCCGGCGCGGCGGCGTGGGTGCAGGTCCGGGGCCGCCGAGAACGGGGCTCGAGGGCCTCATAGCCGCCCGTTCGGTAGCGGGAGACCAGCTTGGTCACCCAGGCCTTGGAGACCCCGGCGCTCCGGGCGACTTCCCGGTGACTCCGCCCTTCTCGGACGACCGCCTCCACCACGTAGCGTTCCACGCCCATTGCCCACCCTCCGACTTCGGTACGTGGGCACTATGTCTTGAGACATTCCGGCTCAACCCCGGGCACTATGTGGTGAAACCAGACACCCTTCGCTCCACCAAACCGACGAAGCCGACCTCGCTCGCAGCCAGGGAGCGGATCCCCGTGTCCGGTGAAACCGGACCAGTGCATCGTTGTGCTGACGAACGGATGGCCGAGGAGGAGCTGTCGATGCGGGCTGTGACCTATTCGATGGGTGTCTCGCTTGACGGCTACATCGTCGGGCCGGACGGAGGGTTCGGGTGGAGTAGGCCCGACGAGGAGGTATTCCGCTTCTGTATCGACGAGATCCGAGCTGTCGGCGTCCACCTGTTGGGACGCCGGCTGTACGAGACGATGCTGTACTGGGAGGCCTCCGACCACGACCCGCCGCTCGACGACTCCGAGCTTGAGTGGGCCGCGCTCTGGAGGGCCCTCCCAAAGGTGGTGTTCTCGACCACGCTTCGGGCAGTAGCGGGCAATGCCCGGCTGGCCCGAGGCGGCCTGGCGGAGGAGATCGAGCGGTTGCGAGCGCAGCCGGGGGAGGGCGCCATCGCGATCGGCGGCGCGACTCTCGCCGCCGAGCTGGCGGCTTTGGATCTGATCGACGAGTACCGGGCCCGGGTCTACCCGGTGTTGGTGGGCGGTGGCACGGCGTTCTTCCCCCAGGACGAGCGCCAGGTGGGTCTCCAACTGGTCGAGAACCAGACCTTCAGCTCCGGAGTCCTCTACCTCCGCTACCGCGTGGCGCACTAGCTGGCTCGACCGTGCCTTCCACAGAAGAACGGGCCACCGTTCCCGGTGACGGCTCTAGCCACCCCTTGCCGGTGTTTTCCGTGCTCCCCGTACCTCGGGCCGCCCAACCGGATCTGCCCTCGCCCGGCCGTGCCCTGGAAACTGGCAAACACTACGAGCGGTAACGGCCACCAATCTCGTCTGGGGGCAGCTCCAACCGCTTAGCCGCGGGCTGATACTGAGCGGCGTGTCAGCGGCGTCGCCTCCCGACCGGAGCAAGGACCGAGTTGACGCGCGCCCGCACAGAGATGGCCGCCGCCGGGGGGCGGGTTGGCCGATCTGAAGCTGCCCATCCAGACCGAGCGCCTCCGCCTGCGCCAGCTGCAGGCGGACGACCTCGATCCTCTCTCCGACATCCACAGCCGCCCTGATGTGGTCCGCTACCTCTACTGGGAGCCGCGCAACCGCGACCAGGTACGACGCTGGCTGGAGGGGTCGCTGGCGATCCCCAACTTGGCGCGCGACGCGGACGCTTTGGTCCTGGCGGTCGAGGAGCTGAGCCAGAACCAGCTCATCGGCACTGTCAACTTCTTCCTGCGCAGCGTGGACCACCGCCAGGGAGAGATCGGGTTCGTCTTCCATCCCGACTTCCAGGGCCAGGGGCTGGCCCAGGAGGCGGCGACCGAGCTGCTGCGGCTCGGATTCGAGACCCTGCGCCTGCACCGGATCCTCGGACGCTGCGATGGGCGCAACCTGCGCTCGGCCCGACTCATGGAGCGCCTGGGGATGACCCGGGAGGCGGTGATGGTGGAGAACGAGTGGGTCAAGGGGGAGTGGACCGACGAATGGATCTACGCCATCCGCGAGCAGGAGTGGCGCGAGCTCGGGACCGATGCTCGTGCCTGACCCCGAGGTGGACCTGGCGAGTTGGATCGGCTCGATCGAGCTGCAGAGCTTGGAATTGGCACGCGACGTCGAGAGGGCGGGATGGGACCTGGAGGTACCCACCTGCCCGAGCTGGCAGGTGCGCGACCTGGTGCGCCACCAGGGCTTCGTGCACCGCTGGGCGCTCGCCCACGTGGCGGAGGCGCGGGAGCGGGCGATGGGCAAGGAGGAGGAGGCGCTGCTGATGGCCAGCCCGCCCCCGGACCCCCTCCTGCTGGGCTGGTTCCAGGAGGGATCGGCGCAGCTGGTCCAAGCCCTGCGCCAGGCGCCGCCCTCACTGAGCTGCTGGGCATTCCTGCCGGCTCCCTCCCCGCTGAGCTTCTGGGCCCGGCGCCAGGCTCACGAGACCGAGATCCACCGCGCCGATGCCGCCGCGGCCCTGGGCGAGGTCGCCGCCTTCGCGCCCCCGCTGGCCGCCGACGGCGTCGAGGAGCTCCTGTTCGGCTTTGGGCGGCGGTTCAGGTTCCCGGGTGCGACGGCCCAATTGCTGAGGCTGGAGGCGGCCGACGGGCCCTGGCGCTGGACCCTGCGGCTCGGGCCGGAGCGCCTTCAGGCAGAGCGGGGCGCGAGCGGTGAGTGCGACTGCTCGCTGCGGGCCACCGCCTCGCAGCTCTACCTGCTGCTCTGGAACCGGCTGGCCGCCGACGCCCTGGAGGTCCGCGGGGACGCGGCGCCTCTCGTGGCCTGGCGCGAGCGGGGGCGGGTTACCTGGACCTGAGACCTGAGACCTGAGCGGGCCCCCGCCTTCTCCCGGGCGGCTCAGCTGAGGGGCGCGGGCTCCTCGTCGTCATCGAGGTTGGCAAAGTAGGCGGAGACGGCATGGTCGAGCAGCTCAGGGGTGAGCCGGGGCTCGACCCCGAAGTAGCGGGCGGCGTGAACCAGGTGGTCGAGGATGTCGCGGGGCTCGCAGCCGTGCAGGGGCCGGCCCGACTTGTGGTAGTGCTCGTCGATCAGGTAGTTGACGGCCGCCGGGTCGTACTCCAGGCCCATCCCCTCGCACACCCGGCGGAAGATCCGCCCGTACTCGATCACCGAGGGGTTGGGGACCTCCACCTTGTAGCGGATGCGGCGCAGGAAGGCCTCGTCGATCAGGTCCCTGGGCTTGAGGTTGGTGGAGAGGATGAGGATCTCGGTGAAGGGCACCATCACCGTGGTCCCGGCGCGGGAGATGTTGAGGTAGTCGAAGCCGGCCTCGAGCGGCACGATCAGCCGGTTGAGCATGTCCTGGGGGCTCAGTTGCTGGCGGCCGAAGTCGTCGACCAGGAAGAGGCCGCCGTTGGCCTTGAGCTGCAGCGAGGCCTCGTAGAAGCCCATCCGGGGGTCGAAGCTCAGCTCCAGCTCCCTGCCGGTGAGCTCGCCCCCGGCCCGCACCACCGGCCGGTTGCAAAGCGCCCAGCGGTGGTCGTGGGGAGGGAGGTCGACCGTGACCGGGCGGTGATGCATGGGGTCGAAGACCCGGATCACCTCGCCCTTGACATAGAGCGCGTGAGGCACGAAGACGGCGTCGCCCAGCAGTGAGGCGCAGGCCTCGGCGATGGTGCTCTTGCCGTTGCCGGGGGGGCCGTAGAGGAAGATCGACTGGCGCGAGCCCAGGGCGGGCCCGAGGCGGTTGAGCACGCTGGGCGGCAGCACCAGGTGGTCCAGAGCCGAGCGCAGCAGCTGGTGGGTGACCGGCGTGGAGTTGCGCCCCTGGTGACGGGCGACGGCGACGTAGACCTCCAACGGCACCGGCGCCGGTCCCGAGTACTGGTTGACCTCGATCAGCTCCTTGGCCTTCTCCCGGCCAGAGCGGGTGATGGCGTACTGGAGGCCCTCGGCGAAGTCGGTGCCGCCGACGGCGCCTCTGATCCCGGTCGTGGAGACGTAGCCCTCATCGGCGAGGAACTTGAGCGACTCGCTGACGATGCCCCAGGGCAGGCAGACGTGCCGGGCGGCGTCGCGGCCCAGCATGACCCCGTTGTAGTACATGACCTTGAGCACCAGGTCGGCGATGAAGCCCGAGGGCAGGCCCGCCTCCTTGGGGCTGCGCGGCACCGGGGGGAAGCCGATCGGAGTGCGCTGGGGCTGGGCGGCGAGCGGGGCTGCGGACATCGGCAGTGAACTCAACTTCCTGGATCGGGACCTGCCCGGACTGGACGCTGAGATCGAGTCTGCCATTGAGTCCGCGTAACTGATCCCGGCGCCATCGCGTATTTGCAAGGTCGTGAGGCCCTCGCCACGCCGCCGTAACGCGATCTTCCGGATCGATCTGGCCGGAGTCAGTTGCAACGGGCTGCCATAATCGCCCCGGGGGCGGTCGGCGGCCACCTGTCACCAGGATCTGATGCAGGACATCTCACTCAGCCCGCGTGAGCGGGCGTCCCGGCAGGCCGCGCTGCGGCGTAGGGGCGCCCTGCGCCGCCCGGGTCGCACCGGCTTCTGGCGCCGCCACTCCTGGATGCGCCAGCTGGCGGTCGCCATCTTGGTGGTGGTGCTGGCGGGCTCCGCCGTGGCCGGGGCGGCGATGATCGTGCTGGCCGCATTCCAGGTGGGACTGCCCAGCGTGGCCTCCCTCCCCTACTTGGGCCCGCCCCAGGACAGCGAGCTGCTGGCCAGCGACGGCTCGCTGCTGGCGGTGCTGCACGAGCCCGGGGTGCACCACGTCAGCGTCTCCCTCAAGCAGGTCAGCCCCTGGCTGATCAAGGCCACCATCGCCGTCGAGGACCGCCACTTCTACCAGGACACCGGAGCCGCCGACCTGCCCCGGATCCTGGAGTCAGGGGTCAAGGACGTGCTCTCGCACCAGGCGGTCCAGGGGGCCAGCACCATCACCGAGCAGCTGGCCAAGAACGCCTTCCTGACCCCGGAGAAGACCATCACCCGCAAGGTCCGCGAGCTGCTCTTGGGCTACGAGATCGCCAAGCTCTTCAAGCCCAACCAGATCCTGCAGATGTACGTCAACCGGATCAACTACGGCAACCAGGCGATCGGGATCGGCAGCGCCGCCGAGCTCTACTTCCACGTCCCGGCCGACAAGCTCGATCTGGCCCAGGCCAGCATCCTGGCCGGGATCCCCGATGCCCCGACCGCCTACAACCCCCTCCTGTACCTCACCGCCAAGGGATCGGCCAACTTAGCCAAGGACCGCCAGCAGGTGGTGCTCCAGGCGATGGTGCGCAACGGCTACCTCACCGAGGCCCGAGCCCAGGCCGCCTACAAAGAGCCGCTCACCTTCTACCCCTGGGAGGACAGCGAGGTAGACGTGGACCCCAACTTCGTCTCCTTCGCGGAGAGTCAGCTCCAGGCCCGCTTCGGCGACGCCTACCTCAACCCCGGGGGCTGGCAGATCTACACCTCGCTCAACCCCGGGGACCAATCCCTGGCGGAGGGCGTGATCCAGAACCCGAGCTACGACGCCTACATGCTTCGCGACTTCAACATCGGCGACGCCTCGCTGCTCTCCCTCGACCCCCGCAACGGCGAGGTCCTGGCCATGGTGGGCACGACCAACCCCGCTGGCCAGTGGGGCCAGATCAACATGACCGACGAACCGCGTCAGCCGGGGTCGTCCTTCAAGATGTTCACCTACACGGCGGCGATCGCGTCCGGCAAGTTCACCATGACCACCCCGGTCCTGGACGCCCCGATCGACATCCAACCCGGCAACTACTCACCCGCCAACTACGACCACCGCTTTCACGGGATCTGTGAGGTGCAGTCCTGCCTGGGCAACTCGATCAACGTCGCGGCGGTGAAGGTGGAGCTGATCAGCGGGCTGCAGAACGTGGTCAACACCGCCGAGCGCATGGGGGTCAGCGACCTGCTCGATCCCGCCAACACCTATGGGGCGGCGCTCACCCTGGGTGGACTCGGCTACGGGGTGACGATGGTGCAGATGGCGACGGGGGCCTCGGTCCTGGCCAGCGGCGGGGTGCTGCACCAGCCCACCACCATCCTTAAGGTCACGAGCGGCCAGCGCACCCTCTACCAGTACAACGTGGCCGACAACTCGGTGCAGGTGATCCCCTCGGACGTGGCCTACATCATGAACGCCATCCTCTCCAACAACAACAACCGCATCGAGGAGTTCGGCGCCAACAGCGGCCTGACCCTGACCGGCCGGCAGGTGTCGGCCAAGACCGGCACCTCCAACGGCATCTCCGCCAATGGCGGCATCGACCAAGAGGGGATCGGCGACAACTGGACCTTCGGCTGGACGCCGCAGATGCTCACCGCCACCTGGGTGGGCAACCCCGACAACAAGGTGCTCTCGGACGTGGCCTCGGGGATCACCGGGGCCGCCCCGCTCTGGCAGGACTACATGAAGGCGGCTCTGCAGGGTCAGCCGCCGCTCTGGTACACCAAGCCCGCCGACCTCTACCAGGTGG
Organism: Candidatus Dormibacteria bacterium; assembly: GCA_050734395.1. Taxonomy (GTDB): domain Bacteria; phylum Chloroflexota; class Dormibacteria; order Aeolococcales; family Bog-877; genus Bog-877. Next base: position 64,829 of record JBOHUK010000042.1, on the reverse strand, counting down.
GGCAGGGCCAAAACGCCGAGTACTACCTGCCCAGCACCATCACCCTAGCCCACCAGAACGTCAACTGCCCGGGAGCCTACAAGAGCGGCTGGAACGGCACCTGCTGAGCCCGAGTCGGCTCAGTCAGGCAGCTGGCTCTGGATCCAGTTGTCCAGGGTGTCGTCGGACTCCCAGGAGGTGATCAGAGAGAAGCGCGGCTCAGGGCCGGGGTGATGGACCACGTGGAAGAGCCGCTCTGTGTCGATCACCAGCTGCATCCCGGGGTGGAGGGCGATCCTGGTCTCGGTTGAGGGGTCGTCCTTGGTCTCGCGCAGGATGAAGGTGGTCTTGCCGGGGCTGTCGGCCAGCTCCAGCCAGGCCCGCACCACCCAGCCCGTGCCCTCGGGGTTGAGCCGGTTGTTGTCGTCGGGGTGCAGCTGGCGCAGGGCGAACTCCTCGTCGCTGGGGTTGAGCTTGATCACCCGCACGCGGCCGAAGTTGCCGCCGATCCGGTCCACATAGTCCACCAGGCTGGGAGCGATCTCCCGGTTGGCAGTCCAGACCCCGAACTTGTCGGGCTTGCCGTGCTCCCAGAACCCGTGGCACTCCATGTCACCGTTGGCCGAGGCCAGGGGCGCGAAGTTGGTGTCGCCGCCGCTCTTCCAATCCACGTAGTCGAGGCGCTGCCACTCCTCGGTGGGAATGGCGGGGCCGTCGTAGTCGCGGAGCACGACGTAGCCCTTCTCGGCCAGGATGTCGAGCTTGCGGTGCATGCAGTCCTCCTCGGTCCGGGTGAGCGCGCACGCCAACTACAGGGTGCGCCCAACCATGCTATCGGCTCAGATCGGAAGGCGTCCAGACCAAGCCGGCGGCTCAGACGGGGGCGGCCTCTACCCGGGGCGACGCCAGCACCGCCGCCGCCAGCCGCTCCAGGGAGTCGCTGCTGGTGGCGTCCGGGAAATGGCAGATCACCTCGTCCACCCCCAGGTCCAAATACTCCTGGAGCTGCTGGGCGCAGGCGGCGGCGGTACCCACCAGCCGCCGGGCACGGTAGCCCTGGGGGCTCTCGCCGCGGCGGTTGTGCCGCTCCACCAGCCGGTCCGCCTCCGGCTCGGTCTCCCCCACCAGGCAGTCGAGCACGACCGAGACCCGGACGCTGCCCGGGCGCCGCCCCGCCGCCCGGCAGTGCTCCGCCAAGACCTCCAGCTTGTGGGCCAGCCTGGCGGGCGGCCCGAAGAGGCTGCAGCCGTCGGCGTGGCGGGCCACCTGCCAGAGGGTGAGCCGCTCCCCGGCGCCCGCTATCCAGATCGGCGGACCCGGGCGCTGCACCGGCTTGGGGTAGATCAGGGCGTCCTCGACCACCGAATAGCGGCCCTCGAAGCTGGTGTGCTCGTGGGTCCAGCAGGCACGCAGCAGCTCGGCCGCCTCGCCGCAGGCGAAGATGCGCTCCCGCAGCGGTGGCAGCGAGATGCCGAAGGCGCGGGCCTCGTCCGGGTCGGAGCCGGCGCCCAGGCCCACCTCCAGGCGACCCTGGCTGAGCACGTCCAGGCAGGCCAGCTGGTGGGCCAGCCGGGCGGGATGGTGCAAGGGCACCGCCAGGCACATCGGCCCGAGCCGCACCCGCGAGGTGGCCCAGCCCAGGGTGGCCAGCAGCAGCAGGGGGTCGAAGATCGGGTCGGGCGGCTCGCGGCGCAGCGGGCTAAGGTGCTCGTAGACCCAGATCGACGCGTAACCGCTGCGCTCGGCCCGCAGGGCGACGTCGACGGCCGCCTGCCAGGCCTGCTCGACGGACTGCTCCGGCGCCAGGTCGCCGCGCCAGCCCTGGGGGACGAAGCACCCCAGGCGGAAGCCGGCCCCGGTCACGCCGGGACGGCCGCGGCCGCCCGGGGGCGCACCCGCCGGGCCGGCCCCCAGAGACCCTCCAGGTCGTAGTAGGCGCGCTCGCCGGGCAGAAAGACGTGCGCGATCACGGAGTCGAAGTCCAGGCATGCCCACGACCCCTCCTCCAGCCCGGCCCGGGACAAGGGGTGGATGCCCTGGCGCCCGGTCTGCTCGGCCATGTGCTCGGCGATCGCCCGCACCTGGCGGTCGGTGTCGCCCTCGCAAATGACGAAGTAGTCGGCCAGCGTGGTCCGCCCCCGCAGGTCGATGCGCACCACCGCCCGCGCCTTGCGAGCGAGCGCCGCGTCGGCGATCACCCGGCTCAGCTGCAGCGGCGTCATGCGGGCAGGATTATGCCACCGCCTCAGGAAGTGACCGGCGAGTCGCGGGGAAAGCCGTACAGGCCCCGGTCGCGGATGTAGCCGAGCACCTCCGGCAGCACCAGACCCGAGCAGGGATCACCCTGGGCGAGCCGGCGGCGGACCTCGGTCGCGTCCACGTCGGGGATGTCCAGGGAGACGGCGCGGGCGCCCGTCAGGGGCAGGCCCAGGCGCTGGAGGCGGGCCAGGACCTCTGCCGCCGGGGAGCGCACCCCCCGGCGGTCGAAGACCAGCAGGCGCACCTGGGGGAGCAGCTCCTCGGGGCGCCGCCAGGTGGGCAGGGCGGCAGCGGCGTCGGCCCCCAGGGCGAGCACCACCTCCTGCCCGGGCTGACGCCGGCGCAGCTTGCCCACCGTCTCCACGGTGTAGGAAGGACCAGGGCTCTCCACCTCCAGCAGGGATAGGCTGGCCCCAGGGTCGCCCAGGTGACGGAGCGCCAGGCTCACCATCTCCGCCCGGTCCTGCGCCGGGGCTGCCGGGACGGGGCGGTGGCCGGGAACGCCACTCGGGAGCACCGCCACCGGCTGGCCGGTCTCCCGCCGCAGCTCGGCGACCACCTGGAGGTGGCCCTGGTGCACCGGGTCGAAGGTGCCGCCGAAGAGCACCAGCGCCGACGGCCGGGGGGGCTCAGCCGCCATCGTTGCCCTCTCCCTGCTCACCTTCAGGGAAGAACGTGAAGCTGGTCTCCCCGATCAGGACCTCGTCGCCGGAGCCGGCCCCGGCGCCACTCAGGGCGGCCTCCACCCCGAGCCGGCGCAGGCGGCGCTGCACCCGCACCAGGTCGTGGTCGTCGTCAAGCGCGCCGCCCCTGACCAGCCCCTCGACCGCCTCCCCCCTGACCCGGAAGGCGCCGCCTTCCCGGCTCACCGCGAACTGGCGACTCACCCCGGCCGGCCCCTCGTAGAGACGGAACGTCCCCCCGCCCCGGGAGGCCGGTGCCGCCCCCAGCCGAGCGGCGGCGGCCGCCAGCAGCTCAGCGCACCCTGAGCCGCTCTCGGCTGAGATCAGACAGGTGGCCTTGCGCCACCTGGGGGGCAGGAGCTCCCCCACCCGGCGCGCCTCCTGCTGGGGATCGGCCACGAGGTCCGCCTTGTTGAGGGCCAGCAGCCGCGGTCGGCGCGCCAGGTCGTGGTCGTAGGCCCGGAGCTCGGCATCCACCTGCGCGAAGGCGGCCAGCGCCGCCTCGGGGCCCTCGCTCAGGTCGATGACCTGGATCAGCGCGCGGGTGCGGGTGGCGTGGCGCAGGAAGCCCAGTCCCAGGCCCGCGCCCAGGTGGGCGCCCTCGATCAGCCCGGGCAGGTCGGCCACGGTCACGGTGCGACCACCCTCCAGCTCGGCCACCCCCAAGTTGGGGCTGAGCGTGGTGAAGGGGTACGCCCCGACCTTGGGCCGGGCGCCGGTCAGGCGCCCGAGCAGGGTGGACTTGCCGGCATTGGGCAGGCCCACCAGCCCCAGGTCGGCGATCAGGCGCAGCTCCAGCCGCACCCGGCGCTCCACCCGCTCGCCACCCGGCTCATGTCGGCGCGGGGCCTGGTGGGTGGGGGTGGCGAAGTGAACGTTGCCCCTGCCCCCCGCGCCTCCCCGCGCCAGCACCACCTCCTCTCCGGGTCGGTCCAGGTCAGCGATCAGCCGCCCGCTGCCGGCATCGAGGACCACGGTCCCGACCGGCACCGCCAGGCGCAAAGAGGCACCGTCGGCGCCGTGGCGGCGGGCGGCCTCGCCGTTAGCCCCGTCCTGAGCCCGGTGGGGACGCTGCCGGGAGAAGGCCTGCAGCGACGCGGTGCCCGGGTCCGCGGCCAGCAGCACGTCGCCACCCCGCCCCCCATCGCCGCCGTCCGGGCCGCCGCGGGGTACGAACTTCTCCCGGCGCAGGCTCGGTGAACCGGCCCCTCCCCTCCCGGATACCACGGTCAGCTCGACCTCGTCGAGGAACATGGGCGTTGCTCCCGGGCCGGGTCAGGCCTCCTGGCTGCTGGAGGTCACCGATGCCCGGGTGCGGTCGGTGCGGAAGGCACGGTAGGCCACGACCCCATCGGCGAGAGCGAAGAGCGTGTGGTCGCGCCCCACCCCCACCCCGGGCCCGGCCAGGATGCGGGTGCCCCGCTGGCGCACCAGCACCGCGCCCGCGCTGACGGTCTGTCCCCCATAGACCTTGACGCCCAGGCGCTGGGCCTGGCTGTCCCGGCCGTTGCGGCTGCTGCCGCCACCTTTCTTATGCGCCATCCTGGCCCTCCTCGCTGTCGGGCTTGGCGGCGCGCGACGGGCGGCGTCTGGGCGGTGCCGTGCCTGGCAGGCGAGAGGCCGGAGCCGTGCGGCGGGTGGGCCGCTCCACCGCTGCGGGTGCCTCAGCCCGGGCGCGGCGCCGGCTCGGCGCCGCCTTGGGCTCGGCCGGCTTGGCGGGCGCCTCGGCCGGCACCGCCTCCACTTCGGCGACCTCAGCCTGGGCAGGCGCGGCAGCGGCGGCCCGGGGACGACGGCGGGGGCGTTCGGGCGCCGCCTCCGGGGCGACCTCCTCGGTGTACGCCCCCAGGCGCACCTCCTCGATCCGCAACTCGGTCAGCTCGGCGCGAAACCCCTGGCGGCGGCGGTAGCGCTTCTTGGCCTTGTACTTGAAGACCAGCAGCTTGGGGCCGCGCCGGTGAGCTACGGCCCGCGCCGCCACCGACACCCCCTCCACCGTCGGCCGGCCGACCATGGTGGCGGTGTCGCCGTCGCCCTCCTCAGCCACCAGCATGCGTACGTCCGCGAGTTGCATCCTGGCGCCGACCTCCACCGGGAGGCGGTCCACCAGCAGGCGCTCGCCGTGGGCGGCCCGGTACTGGCGCCCACCCACCTGGACGATGGCGTACATGCTGACTCCTGCATCAGGCTCGCCGGCCCGGCGACCGGGCGGCGCGGAGGGACGAGGCCAGGCTCGTCCGCCACCCGCGGTCGGGAGTTTAGCAGAGCCCCATGTGGCTCAGATCAGGAGGGACCGGTCACCTGTACCGGCGCCAGCGAGGAGTAGTTCTGCAGCTGCTGGAGCGCGGTGAGGGAGCCGGTACCGACCACTACGCTGGCCGAGCAGTCATAGGTTCCCCTAGCGACCGTGTTCTCGACCACGGCCACGAACGCCACCGCGAGCACTCCCGGACCCCCAGAGCCCTGGCCGGGGATGTCGAAGCCGGTCCAGATCGGCAGCTCGCTGTCTTGGGTGGGGTAGGTGGCGCCGCCCGTGCCGGCGTCGCCGGAGATCGACTCGGTGGAGAGGTAGTCGAAGCCGTTGGGCAGGGTCACCCCGACCGAAGTCTGCGAGGCGGCGCCGCTGCCGGTGTTGGTGACCACGATCCGGTAGACGACCTGCTCCCCCGCGGCCACCGCGCTGGGGCTGACATGGAGCTGCATCCCGATCGCCGGGGCCGGGGTGATGCTCAGGTCCAGGGGCACGCCGCTCAGGGCGTTGGCGAAGCCGGTCGCCAGCACGTCGGGGGTGAAGTTGGTCGACGCCGGGGTGCCGGTGGCGCGGAGCTCGGCCGTGATCAAGACCTGGGAGGCGTGGCCGCTGCCCCGGGGGCCGATGGTCCACGCCCCCCAGGTGAGCGTGGCGTCGCGCGCCGCAGGGTTGACGTCCGCGGAGCGCACCGCGTTGCCGTTGGTGCTGCTGCCCGAGGTGCCGACGTAGGTGAAGCCCGAGGGGACGTTGGCGCGCAGGGTCACCCCCGCGACCGTGGCCTGGCCCACGTTGGTGACCGAGATCCGCAGCGCCACCTCGGTGCCTTGGGCCACGGCCGAGGTGGGGCTGGACTGCCCGTAGGAGGTGACGCTGGTCCGCACCACCAGGCCGCCCAGACGGTTGCTGCCACAGCCGCTCAGACCCGCCGCCAACAGCCCCAGGGCAACCACCACCGCCGCCGCTAGGGGCTGGTGAGAGCCCGAGGTCAGTGCGGGCCTCCGCCCCGGTTGGCGCTGGCCAGGGGGCGGCGGGTGGCGGCGGCCCGTCCCAGGGCCACCGACCGGTCGGGAGCGGTGGGCAGCGGGTCGGGGTAGCCCACCTGACTGAGCAGGTGCATCGCCAGCTGGCAGTCCAGCCCGATCACGGTGTCGGTGCGTCCGGCGATGGCATCCACGAGCGAGCCGCCCAGGCCCTGCACCGCGTAGGAGCCGGCCCGGTCCAGGGGCTCGCCCCCCGCCAGGTACTGCTCCATCTCAGCATCGCTGAACTCGCGCATCCGCACCTTGGAGCGGGCGAGCCCGGTCATCTCCTTGCCCGAGTTGCAGCCCAGAGCGCAGATCCCGGTGAGGACGACATGCGCGCTGCCGCGCAACGTGCGCAGCATCTGCCTCGCCCGCTCCACCGTGTGCGGCTTGCCGAGCGGGCCGTCGGGACCCACCACCAGGGTGTCGGCAGCGAGCAAGAAGCCGTCCTTGGGGGAGATCAGGGCCAGGGCGGCATGGGCCTTCACCCTCGCCACCAGCTGGACCGCCAGATCGGCGCAGACCCCGGGCAGCAGCGACTCGTCAGCGTTGGTGCAGACGGTGGAGAAGCGCAGGCCGAGGCGTTGCAGCAGTTCGCGGCGACGCTCGGAACCCGAGGCCAGGATCAGCTCAGCCACGTGTCAACTGAGCCCGGCCCGGAGGTGGAGGAGCGCCCGGAGGAACCCACCAGGCCATCACAGAACATTGAGTCTACCAGTGGCCCGAACTCGGCCTCCCGGCCGAGGCCAATCTCCCCACCCGTGAGCCCCCACCGCCTGGGCCAGCCCGAGCAGCCCGCTCAACCCCCACCAGGCCCCCACCGCCACCCCAAAGGGCAAGCCCACCAGCTGGGGTAAGCAGAGCAGGAGGGCGAGGCCCGCCCCGGCCGCCCAGGCCGCGGGCGTGTAAGGCGACAGGCGGCCTGGGCGCCCGCGGCAGCCGGCCATGGCGCCCAGCAGACCCAGCCCCAACAGCACCCGGGCCACCTCGGCCCCCAGACCGCCCGAGGACAGGACCGGTCCCCAGGTTGAGGTGCCGAGGCTGAGGGCGACCAGCAGCGCCCCCAGCGTCCAGCCACCGCCCCAGGCCAGGACCCGGCCCCGCTCCCCGGACGCCAACAGCAGCAGCGCCAGCAACCCCGCCAGGCTCACGCCGATGCCGCCCAGGTCCTGACCGGCTGCCCAGGAGATGCTGACCGGGGCCACGGGGTCGCCGGGCCAGGGCAGAGGCGCCAGCACCAGCCCGCCCAGGCCCACGGCCAGCAGGATGGGGCCCGGCCCGCCCGCCACCGTCCAGCCCCGGCCAGCGCCGGTGACCGTACGCCCCGCGCCCCAGGCCACGCCGGCCAGGGCCAGGGCCAGCCCGCCGGGGTAGACGCCGAGGGCCGCGCAGAGGGCAAAGGCGAAGAGCAGGTGGTTCACAGCCGGATCCCGAAGGCCAGCCGCAGCACCGGCTGGGCGAAGATGCCCAGCGCCAGGGTGGCCACGGCCGCCGCCAGCCCCAGGGCCTCGCTGAGCGCCGGCCCGCGCACCGTGCTGCGCCGCAGCGCCTCGCCGATGCCGGCGCCACCCGCCGCCAGCTGCAGGCCAAAGGCCAGCACCGTGCCGCCCAGTACCAGCGGCCCCATGAAGCTGGCTCCCACCAGGATCAGCAGGCGGGCGCTGAAGCCGCCGAAGGGCGGCACGCCCGAGACCCCCAGCCAGGCGAGCAGCTGGGCACGTCCCACCGGGGCCTCCGCCAGCGTGGATCCCGCCAGCCAGTGCACCACCACCAGCAGCACCGCCCCCGCCAGACCCAGAGCGTCCCCGGCGGCGACCCCCGCGCACATGAAGCCGACATCCGCCGCCAGCACGCGCTGATAGCGGTTGCCCGCGGGAGCCACCAGAGCCGCCGCGCCCCAGAAGATGGTGGTGGCCATACCCAGAGCGATCAGCAGGATCTGCAGCACCTGGGTCAGGTGCTCGGGCTCCGTCGCCAAGACCCGGGCCAGGCTGATCACCCCCAGTGGCACCAGCCAGATGCGCCACAGCGAACCCTCCGCCGGGCCCACCCGGGAGACGGCCCCCACCCAGCTCGACAGCGGCAGCAGCCCGGCCACGCCGCCGAAGCCGCCCACCAGCAGGACCCCCACCAGCACCGCCGGGGCCGCGCCCACGCGCTCGGCGGGAAGCACTGCCGCGGCCGCCAGCAGCGCACACAGCACGACCGCCGCCTGCCTCGCCAGGCTGCGCACCGGGAGGCTGGGGCCGCCCAGGTGCTGCCACCGCACCCACACCGCCACCAGCACCGAGGCCAGCAGGACCGCCAGCGGGATCAGGCCGGTGAGGGCCAGGGCGGCGGAGCAGGCCACCCCCACCAGCAGCTGGAGGGCGATTCCTCCGGGGCGGGGATTGCGGCGGCGGGTGGCACCCAGCTCCAGCAGCGCCGCCGCCCACCCCCCCACCAGGATGGCCGCGGTCAGGCGGCTGAGGAGCAGCCGGCCCAGCCCGGTGGCGGTGAGCCCGGCCGCCACCGGCCGCAGCGGCAGCGAGTGCAGTGCCGTGAAGATCACGGCCACCGCGGCCAGCACCTGGAGCAGGACCGGCAGCCAGCGCAGCCGCCTTCCCAGCCAAGTCCCGAGCGGCGCCAGTGCCAGGGATCCCAGGAGGGCAGCTGCCAGCCCGGGGCTCATGCCTGGCTCTCCCAGGGGGTGGCGTGGGCCAGGGCCAGCAGGATGGCGGCGGGCACCCCCGCCACCACCAGCGCCAGCCCCGGGGAGGTGGCGGGCTGGCTGAGCCAGATGAAGGCCGCGGCAGCCATCCCGGCGCAGAGCCCGCCCACGCCCAGGTCCCGGGGGCCGCGCCCGGTTCCGATCCAGATCAGGCCAACCTCGAACACGAACAGGCAGGCGAACGCCGGACCCTGGGTGGTCACCGTGCCCGCCGCCAGGTGCCCGGAGAGCAGCCGGGCGGTGAAGAGGCCCACACCTCCTAGGAGGGCCCGCAAGCCACGTTCCCCGAACACGCGCGGCTTGCCCGTGGCGGGCGAGGGCCCAAGGAGCCGCGGCGCGGGCTGGATCCGCGGGAACCTCTCCGCCACCCATATAGCGAGGGCGCCGGCTGCGCCCACACAGCTGAGGGTGATGAATCCCGTAGCGCCCGCGGCCAGCGAGGCCACGGCGCCCATCCCCAGGCCCAGACAGAGCGCGCTGAGCGACGCCCCCAGCAATCCGCTGGCGAACAGGGCCACCGCCCCGACGGCAAAGCCCACCGCCGTCAGCGCCTCGGCGGCGATCACAGCCGGATGAGCTCGGTCACCGCCCAGGCGGCGAACCCGGCTGCGCCCACCCAGAGCCAGACCGGCCGCTCGGCCAGCTCGCGGTCGGCAAGTCCGAGGAGCTGCCGGGACCAGCTCGCTGTCTCAGGGAGCAGGCGCGCCGGCGGCCGCCACCGCACCAACTCCCGGACCCAGGGTGGCGGGTTGGCCGGCGAGCCCCGGGGAGCGGTGCGGAAAAGGGTTGGGAGCGGGCGGTCCGCAGCCAGGCGAAGCCCCGCCACCGCCACGGCGAGGATGAGCGCCAGCAGCGCCAGATACCCCCCCGGCCAGATCGTTCCCATCCCGGCCAGGCTCAGGGGATCGGGGGCGCTCAGGGCGGAGGCCCCGCTACCCACCGCGGGAAGCGCGGCCGCCCCGACCATCACCGCCCACCCCGGGACCAAAGCGGACGCCAGCAGGCCCAAGGCCGGCACCAGCAGGGCGGGGCTGCCCGCCCAGCGCCCGGCCTGCGCCCACGCCCGGGGTATCAAGAGCGCCAGGGCGGCCAGGCCAGCCAGGTAGGCGGCGGCCGGGGCCAGGCCGCTCTCCACCCCCGCACCCAGGGCGAGCCCCATCCCCAGCACCCCCACCCCCACCCCGAGCGAGAAAGGCAGCAGCAGCGCCAGCCGGCCCACTCCCGCCTGCAGGCGTGCCAGTGACCTCATCGCGTAGGGCGCCTTGGGGGACAGCTGAAAGCCGTGGGCGGTCCGGGGTAGGAAGGCCACCGCCAGCTCCAGGAAGAGCGCGCCTGCCAGAGCGAGCAAGGTCCCGGTTGCCGAGTTCTGGCCAAAGCCGGCCAGCACCAGGGCCAGGCAGGCGAGGGGTAGCGCCCGCAGCTCGGGAGCTGGGTCCCTCGAGTACAGCACCCAGCCGACCGCCACGACGCCGAGCACCAGGCCGAGCAGGTCCAAGGAGGTGCCAAACCAGGTCTCCGGCCAGGCCCCGCCCGCCAGCTCTTGGATGCGGAGCAGCAGCATCAGCCCGGTGGGCAGGGCAACGACCGTATACCAGTCCGCCACGTCCAGCAAGCGGGCTCGCCCCAGGTGCCCCGAACCTGCCCGGCCGCTGAGCAGCCCGCAGCTGCCAAGCCGCACCACCCCCGGCAGGATGAGCAGTCCCGCGATCAGGGGGGTGATCTCGGAGGGGGGCACTGCGGACAGGCGCAAGGTTCCCGACCCCCGCAGCACCACCATCACGGCGCCGAGCCAGACCAGCGCCAGGGCCTGATCGACCAAGGCCGCCGCCAGCACCCGCCGGCTCGGCGCGCGCGGGTGGCGGGCGTAGCTGAGGGTGATCCCGCCCAGCGCCGAGAGCTGCAGGCCGATGAACAGCGCCATCAGGTCGCCGGCGAAGGCGACCAGCATCCCGCCCAGGGCGGCCAGCCCCAGCGCGGCTGACGCCAGCGGCCGCGCCTCCCGGGCGGCGAAGCTCACCACCAGGGCGGCGGCGAGCACCAGCACGCCCATCGTGGCGCCCCCCACCTCCACCTGCAGGGTGATGGGCAAGGTCGGCCCCAGACGCCACAGGGTCAGGTCCAGGACTCCAGCGGGCCGCAGGGAGCTGAGCAGGGCGACGACGCAGGCGAGCGCGAGCAGCAGGCCGAAGCGCATGACCCAGCGTGCCCAGCGCCCGGGATGCCGAGGCCAGGGGCGGCCGATGGCCGTGCAGGCGAGGCAGGCCACCGCCGGGATAACCAGGGCCAGCGGGGGCAGCTCGCTGACGGGGAGCACGGAGCTACCTCAGCTGTCGAGCACGCCGCGAAGCAGGTCGCGGCGCTGCTGGAGCTCCCTGAGGCGCTCGCGCGCGCTGGCCACCACCGGGGCCGGCGCCTGGGTGACAAAGGCACTCGCCAGGCGGCCCTCCAGCCTCTGGAGCTGGGCCTCAACCTCCTCGAGCCGGCGCCCCACCGCCTGCCGCCAGCGGTCCGAGGCGATGTCGTCCGCCACCAGCCGCAGGCTGGTCCGCCCCAGGACCAGCGGGACTCCAGGAGCGGTGACCTCCGCCCAGCGGATCCCGGCCAGGGCGCTCACGTACCCGCGGGCTTCGGGAGCAACCAGCTCGGGACCGGCACGCTCGACGAAGAAGGCGACCCCGTCGCCGCCCCGGCCACTCTGGATGCCCAGCGACTGCAGCCACTGGCGCAGCCCGGAGATGAGCTCGCGGCAACCCGACATCGCCGCCTCCGCGGCCTGGTCCCGCCGGGTGGGGTCGGGCTCAGGCCAGGTGCCAAAGTCCAGGGTCGCCGGGGCGTCCTTGAACTGCTCGGCGAGGCTGTCGGTGACGAAGGGCATGACCGGGTGGATCAGCTGCAGCAACTGCCAAAGCACCTGGCGCGTGGTCCACAGTGCCGCCGCTGAGCCTCCCTCCAGCCGCGGCTTGGCGAGCTCCAAATACCAGTCGGCGACCTCATGCCAGGTGAACTCGTACAGCCCGTTGATGACCGCCCCCAGGTCGAACTCCTCGAATGCCGCGGTCGCCTTGGCCGTCACCTCCTGCAGCCGGGAGAGCACCCAGCGGTCGGCCAGCTCCAACTCCGCGGCCGCGGGGGCGGCGAGCTCGGGGATCTTCGCCTCTGGGCCCTCAGGCTGGGCGCGCTGCAGCAGCCGGACCATGTTCCAGAGCTTGTTGGCGAAGCGCGCGAACCCCTCGATCTTGGTCTCGTCGAAGCGGCAGTCCTGGGTGCCCATGGCCACGCTCGCCCCCCAGGCGCGCAGGGCGTCGGCGCCATGCTGCTGCGCGAGCTCCAGCGGGTCCACCACATTGCCCCGCGATTTGGCCATGCGCGCCCCGTCGCTACCGAGGATGGTCGCGTGAAAGAGCACGTCACGGAACGGGACCTCGCCCGTGAAGCGCAGCCCCATGATCACCATCCGGGCGACCCATAGGGCCAGGATGTCGCGAGCGGTGCTGAGAATCGCAGTCGGGTAGAAGCGCTCCAGCGCCGCATTGGAGTCGGGCCAGCCCAGGATCGCGAACGGCCAGAGCGCGCTGGAGAACCAGGTGTCGAGCACGTCCGGGTCGTGGCTCAGCTCCTGGTTTTGACACTCGGGGCACACGGTCGGGGGGTCGACCCAGGCGAAGGTGTGCCCGTTGGCGCAGCGGCTGACCGGGATCGAGTGGCCGAGCCAGAGCTGACGGCTGATGCACCAGTCGTGGAGGCCCTCGATCCACGCCAGGTACTGGACGCGGTACTGGGGCGGGTGGAGGCGCAGCTGTCCCTGCTCCACCGCCGCGGCCGCCGGACGGGCGAGCTCCTCCATCCGCAGCCACCACTGCGGCGTGACCAAGGGCTCGATCACGGTGCCGCAGCGGTCGCAGTGCCCGACCTGATGGCGGATCGGCTCCTCACGCACCAGCAGCCCCCGCTGGCTCAGCAGCTGGGCGGCGGCCGGTCGAGCCTCGGCGACGGGTAGCGAGTCCAACTCCGGGACCCCGGGTGCCACCATCCGCCCCTCCAGGGAGATCACAGTGAGGATCTCCAAGCCATGGCGCTGCCCGACCTCGTAGTCGTCGGCGGAGTGACCGGGGGTGACCTTGAGTGCCCCGGTGCCAAGCGCAGGGTCAACGGCCTGATCCTCGATCACCGGGATCTCCCTGCCCGTCAGCGGCTCGCGGACGCGCCGGCCCACCAGCTCGCGATAGCGCGGGTCCTGGGGCGCCACCGCCACCGCCACGTCGGCCAGGATGGTCTCGGGCCGGGTGGTGGCGACCTCGATCGCCCCCGCCCCCTCCACCAGCGGGTAGCGCACCACGTAGAAGGTGCCCTCGTCCTCCTGGTAGTCGACCTCCTCGTCGGAGATGGCGCTGCGGCAACGGGGGCACCAGTTGACGATGCGGGGTCCACGGTAAATGAGTCCCTGGCGGAACAGCTCCCCGAAGACGGTCCGGATCACTCGCACGTACTCCGGGTCCATGGTGAAGCGCTCCCTGGCGAAGTCGCAGCTGGCCCCGAGCCCGCGCATCTGCTCGAGGATCCGGCCCTGGTAGGTGAGGTACCACTCGTCGACCCGGAGCTGGAAGGCGGGTCGGCCCAGCTCTTCCTTGCTGGTCCCCTCCGCCGCGAGCTGGCGCTCGATCACGTTCTGGGTGGCGATCGCGGCATGGTCGGTGCCGGGCAGCCAGCACACCTCGTAGCCGCGCATCCGCTGGTAGCGACAGAGGCTGTCCTGCACCACCAGGTTGAGTGCGTGCCCCATGTGCAAGACCCCGGTGATGTTGGGCGGCGGGCAGGCGACCGAGAAGGGCGGCTTGGGGGAGCGCGGATCGGCCGCTCCCAAGTGCAGCTCCTCCCAGCGGCGCCGCCAGTAGGCCTCCGCAGCCGCCGGACGGTAGGCGGTCTCCACCGCGGCCCCTAAAGGCCTAGGAGGGGTGGACCGTGATCGAGGCCTGCTCCTCGGCCACCTCCCGGGCGGCCTCGACCATGTTGCGCAGGGCCGGCTCGATCTCCGCCCAGCCCCGGGTCTTGAGGCCGCAGTCGGGGTTCACCCAGAGCCGCTGCGGCGGCAGCGCCGCCACCGCCTGGCGCAGGCGCGCCGCCATCTCCGCCCGGGCGGGCACCACCGGCGAGTGGATGTCGTAGACCCCCGGCCCGACCTCGTTGGCGTACCCGTGCCCCTCCAGGAACTCAAGCATGCTCATGCCCGATCGGGCCGCCTCGATGTAGAGAACGTCGGCGTCGAGCTCCGAGATGGCGTCCATGATGTCTCCGAACTCGGAGTAGCACATGTGGGTGTGCACCTGGGTCTCGGCACCGGCGCCCGCCGCCATCAGCCGGAAGGCGTCCACCGCCCAGCGCAGGTAGGCGGGCTGCTCGCTGCGGTGCATGGGCAGTCCCTCGCGCAGCGCCGGCTCGTCGATCTGGATCACGCTGATGCCCGCGCGCTCGAGGTCTGAGACCTCGTCGCGCAAGGCCAAGGCAATCTGGGCGCACACCCGGCTGCGGTCCAGGTCGTCGCGCACGAAAGACCACTGCAGGATGGTCACCGGACCGGTCAGCATGCCCTTGACGGGCCGGCTGGTCAAGCTCTGCGCATACGTGGCCCAGCGCACCGTGATCGGCTCCGGCCGGGAGACGTCGCCGAAGATCACGGGGGGCTTGGCGCAGCGCGAGCCGTAGGACTGCACCCAGCCCTGGGTGGTGCAGGCGAACCCGTCCAGGTGCTCCGCGAAGTACTCGACCATGTCGTTGCGCTCGGGCTCGCCGTGGACCAGCACGTCCAGCCCCACCTCCTCTTGGAAGGAGACCACCCGCCGGATCTCCTTTTCGATGAGCTGGTCGTAGTCCCGCTGCTGGATCTCGCCACGCCGCAGGCGGGCACGCGCCTGCCGCAGCTCCGGGACCTGGGGGAAGGAGCCCACCGAGGTGGTTGGGAGCAGCGAGATCTCGTGCGCCCGCCGCCAGATCAGCCGCCTAGAGGGCCCGTCGCCGGGCCGCAGCAGCTGCTCCGAGTCCACTTGCTCCAGGCGCCGCCGCACCGCAGGCGACGTGACCCGCCGCGAACTCCGCCTATCGAGGTGGGCCTGGCGCAGGGCGGCCAGCTCGGGCTCGGCAGCGTCCGCGTCGCTCAGCGCCCGCGCGAGCAGTTCGATCTCGGCGCACTTCTCCTCGGCGAAGGCCAGCCAGGAGCGCACCTCGGGGTCGAGTCGCACCTCCCCCTGGAGGCTGACCGGGACGTGCAGCAGTGAGCAGGCGGGGGCGACCATGACCCGCTCCGGGCCCAGTTGAGTTGCCGCCCGCCGCAACCGGGCCAGGGCCGGGTCGGGGTCGGTGCGCCAGACGTTGTGGCCGTCGACCACCCCCAGCGACAGCGACATCTCGTCGGGCAGCAGCTCCAGCGCCCGGTCGAGGTCATCAGGCCCGCGCACCAGGTCCAGGTGCAGGGCGTCCACCGGCAGCGACGCCGCGACTTCCAGGTTGGCGCCAAGGCTGGCGAAGTAGGAGGCCAAGAGCAGACGCACACCCGGGGCTGGCTCTGCCAACCGGTGGTAGGCGTGGCGCAGGGCCTCGAGCGCCTCGACCGGCAGGTCTTGACTGAGGCAGGGCTCGTCGATCTGAACCCACTCCGCCCCGGCCCGGGCCAGCTCGGAGAGAAGCTCCTGGTAGACGGGCAGCAACCGGTCCAGGAGGTCGAGCGTGGAGAAGCCGGGCGTGACCGGCCGGCTGAGGCGCAGGAACGTCACCGGCCCGACAAGCACCGGGCGGGTGCGGATGCCCTGCTCCAGTGCTTCCTCGAACTCCTCGACCGGCTTGCGGCCGACCAGGGTGAAGGCCTGATCAGGCCCCAGCTCGGGGACCAGGTAGTGGTAGTTGGTGTCGAACCATTTGGTCATGTCGAGGGGCGCGACCTCGCGCTCGCCCTCCCGGCCCCGCGCCATGGCGAACATCAGCTCCAGGTCAGGGGTCCCGCCCGCCCAGCCGAAGCGCTCGGGGATGGCCCCGACCAGCAGGGCGGTGTCGAGGACGTGGTCGTAGAGCGAGAAGTCGTTGCTGGGGATGTGGTCGAGGCCCGCCTCGCGCTGCGCCCGCCAACGGTCGCGACGGATTTGGCGAGCCGCCTCGAGCAGTCCGGCGGCATCCAGCCGTCCCGACCAGTGCGACTCCAGGCTGCGCTTCAGCTCGCGGTCGCGCCCGATGCGGGGGTAACCGAGGTTGGTGGCGATTGGCATGCGTGCCCCTGACAGAGTTGGTATTCCGGCCCGCGGCCGCTCGCGGGCCAAGTCTACCGGGAAGTGCCGCCAGCCTCGACCCAACCGGGCCGCCGAGGGTCGGAGCCGCGCCTCATAAGACCGTCCGGCTGCCCCCGGGTGACAACCGAGCGCCCATCCGTGGAAGTACGAAGGTGGGCGGCGAGCCCGGCCGCTGGCCTCGCCCGCCTGGGGGTGGCCCCCCGCTCCGCAGGATAGCTGGGCTAGGCCGACGCCGCCTGCGGCTCCTCATCGCGGAACAGCTCCGGCTCAGTCGCCTCGAGGATGGTGCGTTCGCTGATCACGCAGCGCTTGATCTCGGGGTGGGAGGGCACCTGGAACATGCTGTTGAGCAGGACAGATTCCAGGATGCTCTTGAGGCCGCGGGCGCCGGTACCGAGCGCCAGCGCCTTGCGGGCGATGGCTCGCAGCGCCGCCTCCTCGAAGACCAGCTCGACGTCGTCGAGGGCGAAAAATTTCTGGTACTGCTTGACAAAGGCGTTCTTGGGCTCGGTGAGGATCCGAGTCACGTCGTCCTCGTCCAGGGCGTCCAGGGTGACCATGATCGGCAGCCGGCCGACGAACTCCGGGATCAGGCCGTAGCGGAGCAGGTCCTGCGCCTGGAGCTCGTGCAGGATCTTGGTGCTCTCCTTGCTGCGGGACGCGGGGTGCTCGCTGCCGAAGCCGATCGAGCGCCGTCCCACCCGGCGCTCGATGATCCGCTCCAGGCCGTCGAAGGCACCGCCGCAGACGAAGAGCACGTTGGCGGTGTTGATCTGGATGAAGTCCTGGTGGGGGTGCTTGCGCCCACCCTGGGGCGGGACGTTGGCGACGGTTCCCTCCAGGATCTTGAGCAAGGCCTGCTGCACCCCCTCCCCGGAGACGTCGCGGGTGATCGAGGGGTTGTCGGACTTGCGCGAGATCTTGTCGATCTCGTCGATGTAGATGATCCCCCGCTCCGCCCGGGCGATGTCAAAGTCGGCCGCCTGGATCAGGCGCAGCAGGATGTTCTCCACGTCCTCGCCCACGTAGCCGGCCTCGGTCAGCGAGGTGGCGTCGGCGATCGAGAAGGGCACGTCCAGGATGCGGGCGAGCGTCTGGGCGAGATAGGTCTTGCCGCAGCCGGTCGGGCCGACCAGCAGCACGTTCGACTTCTGCAGCTCGACCTCGCCCGCCTCCCGGGCCTGGTTGATGCGCTTGTAGTGGTTGTAGACCGCGACCGCCAAGACCCGCTTGGCCGGGTCCTGGCCCACCACGTACTGGTTGAGCGAGTTCCAGATCGCCTCGGGGTTGGGGACGACGCTGGTGCGGGAGCGCTTGGTGGTGGTGGAGCGCGAGTCCTCCTCCAGCACCTCCTGGCAGAGCTCGATGCACTGGTCGCAGATGTAGACGCCGGGGCCGGCGATCAGCTTGCGAACCTGCTCCTGGCTCTTGTTGCAGAAAGAGCAGCGGGTCTGGCGGCTGCGGCTCTCGCGCTCGGTCACGCCGCGTCTCCGGGGCCGGGGCCCCCCAACTGCAGCGCCGCCCGACGCACGCAGGTGGCGCAGATCACCGCCTGGGCGGACTGCCGCCCCGCCACCAGGGCCACGGTCTGGGCCGAGGCGCCGCAGAAGGCGCAGCGCTGCTCCGCCGGTGCCCCGAGCCGCCGCAGCCGGAGCATCCCCCGGGGTCGGCCGCGACCTGGGCCTGACTCTCTCATCCTCTGCCCTGGCGCTAGCGGCCCGCCCTCACCGGGCCGGGGCGGCCTTCTCCACTTGGGCGGCCGGCTTTTCAGCCACCTCTGGGGGCGATGAGCCATTCCTCGAGGTCGAGGCCTCCGCGGCGGCCGGCCGCTGGCCGGTGATGATGTGGTCGATCAGCCCGTACTCCAGCGCCTCCTCGGGGGACATGTAGAAGTCCCGGTCCGAGTCCCTGGTGATCTGTTCCACCGGCTTGCCGGTGTGCTGCGCCAGGATCTGGTCGAGGATCCGGCGCAGGCGCAGGATCTCCTGGGCCTGGATCTGGATGTCGGCCGCCTGACCCTGGAAGCCCCCCGAGGGCTGGTGCATCATGATCCGGGTGTTGGGAAGGCTGAAGCGCAGCCCCCTCTCCCCTCCCGCCAGCAGCAGGCAGGCGAAGGAGGCGGCCAGCCCCATGCAGAAGGTGCTCACCCGGGGTTTGACGTACTGCATGGTGTCGTAGATGGCGAGCCCGGCCGACACCGAGCCCCCCGGGCTGTTGATGTAGAGGTTGATGTCCCGGTCCGGGTCCTCGCTCTCCAGGTAGAGCATCTGCGCCATCACCAGATTGGCGATCTGGTCGTCGATGGCGGTGCCAATGAAGATGATCCGGTCCTTGAGCAACCGGGAGTAGATGTCGAAAGCCCGCTCACCCCGATTGGTGGTCTCGATCACCATCGGCACGAGTGCCATGCCCATCTCCCTTAGAAAGCCCGCTGAGCAGCCCGGCCGCCCCGGTGCCGAGTATACCCAGGGGCGGCGAAGTTACCCCTGCTCTTGCTCGGGACCCGCCTCGCCACGGGCATGGGCCGCCAGCCAGCGCCCCGCCCGCTCCCGGCGCATCTCCCGCCGGAGCGGCTCCCGGGCCCGGCGTCTGGTCTCGCCGGACTTCGGCCCGGAGAAGATCCGGCGCAGGCTCTGGTCCAGCTCCTGGTCGCCCACCTCGATCTTCTCCTGGCTGGCCAGCTCATCGAGCAGCAGCTCCAGGCGCACCCGCTCAACCGCCGGCTGGCGCTGCTCACCGCGAAATTGCTCTGGGGTCTTTCCCTGGGACTCCAGCCATGGGGCGACTGCGACCCCAGCCCCGCCCAGGCGTAGCTCCAGCTCCCGCAGCTGACGGTCGATCTCTGCCTGCACCATCTCCTCGGGTACCTCGACCCGGGCCAGGGCCAGCAGCCGCTCGGTGACCTGCGCCTCCTGCTCCCTGGTGGCCTCCAGCTCCGCCACCTCCTGGAGCTGCTCGCGCGCGTACTGGCGCAGCTCCAGGAGGTTCTCCCCGTGGCCGGCGATGGCGGCCAGGTTGTCGTCAAGGGGCGGTAGCTCTTTGGCCTGGATCTGCTTCAGCGCCGCCGTGATCGTGACCAACTCGCCGCGGAGCTCCTCCCGACCGTACTCCTGGGGCAGGGTCACGGAGATCTCCACCTCCTCCCCCACCCGGGCTCCCTGCAGCTGGTCCGCCATTCCCGGCAGCAGCGCCTCCGGCTCCAGCTCCAGAGTCTGGCGCTGGTTGGGGGCTCCCACCGCCTCTCCCCCATGGGTCATGGTCAGGTCCGCCTCCAGGACATCCCCGAAGCGGGCCTCGCGGTCGCTGGCATCGCTCAGCTGCGCGTAGCGCTGGCGCACGTCCTCCAGCGCCTGGTCGACCTGCTCCTCGGTGATCGCGCGGGGCGCCAGCGCGACCTGGATCCCTCGGTAGTCACCGAGGGTGACCTCAGGACGGAGTGTGACGCTGGCGACGAAGTGAAAGGGCTGACCCCGCTCCAGCACCACCTCGCTCACCTGGGGGGAGGAGACCGGCTGCAACCCGGCCTGGCCGACCGCTCGCGCCCACACCACCGGCAGCAGGTCGTCGAGGGCATGCTGGCGCAGCGCCTCCCAGCCGACCGCCCGCTCCACCACCGCGGCGGGGGCGCGACCGGGGCGGAACCCCGGGAACCGATAGCGCTGGCCGAGGTGCCGCAGGGCCAGCGTCAGGGCTCGCTCGGTCTCGTCGGCGGGAGCGGTGACGGTCACCTGGGCCGAGGACCCCGGCTGGCGCTCGACCGAGAGCTCAAGTTCGGGAGCTCCGGCGGAGTTGGGACTCATCCTGCTCCCCAAGAACCTCGTGCGCGGACCGAGGGTCGAACTCGGACGGGTTGCCCCACGGGGTTCTAAGCCCCGCGCGTCTACCATTTCGCCATCCGCGCCGACCGGTCGCGGGCCAGCCGCGGCGCGCAGGCGAGTATAGCCAAGTTCGAGAGCCTTCGGCCGGTCGCGGCGGGCGGTGAAACCCACTCCCACGGCAGGCGTTGTTTTCCCCAGGGGACAGTGCCGCAGGTTCGGGCTTCCAGCCCCCAGCCACGACGGCCGTGGCCAGCAGGAGGAGTTGCCTTGGGCAGGCATTTCCCGTGGCAAGAAGACGACTCGGAACGCCAGACAGAGACGGGCGGCAGCTCCGGGACGCAGGCGGACCGCGAAGCGCGCTATGCGGGCCCGAGCAGGACGGCCACGGCCGCGCCGGCTGAGCCTACCTACCTACCGCCACAGCCGGGCCTGGCGGCACCGGTGGTCACCGGCGCGGCCACCGACACCTCGGCCTTCGCCACCAAGGAGCAGACCTCACCCGGGTTGGTGACGACGGCGCCACAGCTGGCGGGCCTCCAGTCCGGTCCCACGGCGGGAGCGGCGGTCTCGCGGCGGCCGACCGCCCGGGGCGGCCTGCGGCTCGGAGAGCTGATCTGGCTCTGCGTGGCAGTGGTCGACGCCTTCCTGGGGCTGGACTTCTTGTTCCGGGCGATCGCGCTGAGCAGCGCAGGCTTCGTCAACGTGGTGGAGCGGGTTGGAGACTCGCTGGCCAGCCCCTTCGCGCCCATCTTCGCCAACCGCAACGTGCCCGCGGTCGACCACACGACGTTCTGGGGTGCGCTCCTGGCGATCGTGATCTACACGCTGGCGGCCTGGGTGCTGATGCGGCTGATCCACCTGTTCTCGCATCCCACATCTGCGCGAGCGCGTCGCGCCTGATCTCGCCTGACGGTGCCCACCCGGCCCCGGGCCCGATCGTGGGTCCGGGGCCGCAGCCGCGCCGGCCGGGCGCCCCCCTATGAACCCCCATGCCGGGCTGCTCTCCGTCCTAGTTGACCTGGCCTGCTCGTCGGGGGCCTGCACCGCCCTGGCGGTCCTGCCCCGCCTGATCCGGGCACGCCGGGGGCTGAGCCTGATCCCGACCGCGGTGGCGCTGGCCACCGGGGGCTGGGCCACCTTCTGGCTGACCGGCCAGTTGCCCTTGGCCGTGGGCGCTGGCTTGGGCCTGCTCATGCTGGGAGGGCTGAGCTTCCTGTGGCTACGGGGGTGGACCTGGTTGGGCAGGGTCCTGTGGCTCAGCGCCGCGCTCGCCGCCGCCGCCTACGTCAGCTACTCCGCCCAGCAGACCGCCGCCCAAGCCGTCGTCCCGCGCCTCGAGGTCGCGGTCCTGGTGGGCTCGGTCGTCCTCATCTTGGGCGAGATCGCCGCCCTGGGCCTGGCACTGTCCTACCTGTTCGAGATCGTCGACGTGCTGGGGCGGCCCGTCGAGCCGCCCGCCAGACCGCCGGCGTGGCCGGACGAGCGCCCCTGGCCGCTGGTCGTCCTCCAGGTGCCGACCTACAACGAGCCGGTGGAGCTGGTGGCGGAGACCCTGCGCGCGCTCGGCCGGCTGGATTACCCGCGATTCCTGGTGCAGGTGGTCGACAACAACACCACCGACGAGGCGGTCTGGCGTCCGCTGGAGGCGCTCTGCCAGGAGCTCGGTAAGCGCTTCGCCTTCATCCACCTCAGCCCCTGGCCTGGGTTCAAGGCGGGGGCGCTGAACGAGGCGACGCGACGCCTCCCGGAGGAGGTGGAGGTGGTGGGCATCGTCGACGCCGACTACCTGGTCCGCCCCGGATGGCTACGGCAGACCATCCCCTACTTCATCGACCCCTCGGTCGGCTTCGTGCAGACTCCCCAGCACTACCGGGACTGGCACGACGACTCGTACCTGCGGGGCCTGTTCCACAGCTACCGCTACTTCTTCGACATCACCATGCCGGCCCGTGCCCACCGGGACGCGATCATCTTCTGCGGCACGATGGGGCTGATCCGGCGCTCGGTGTTGGATGAGATCGGCGGCTGGAACGAGGACTGCATCACCGAGGACGCCGAGGCCAGCCTGCGCATGCTTGGGCGCGGCTATCGCGGCGTCTACCACCACGTCGCCTGGGGCGAGGGGCTGATGCCGCTCACCTTCGACGGCCTCAAGAAGCAGCGCTTCCGCTGGGCGCTCGGGGGCATCCAGATCCTGCGTCAGCACTGGCGTGAGCTGCTCCCCTTCACCCCCCACCAGCTGCGCCTGACCCGAGCGCAGCGCTGGCACTACCTGCTGGGAGCGGTGCAGTGGTTCTC
The DNA here is from genome assembly GCA_050734395.1 of Candidatus Dormibacteria bacterium. Taxonomy (GTDB): domain Bacteria; phylum Chloroflexota; class Dormibacteria; order Aeolococcales; family Bog-877; genus Bog-877. Next base: position 42,538 of record JBOHUK010000042.1, on the reverse strand, counting down.
GGACCTCCTGATGGCCGCCTTCACGCTGCTGCTGCTGGCCACCGCCGCCGCCACCGCCGCCCACCACCGGCTGCCGGTCCGGGAGATCACCGGGGCGGTGCTGGTGATCCCCCTGGTCTTCCTGGGCTTCGGTCTGCTGCGGGCCAGTTGGGCGATGCGCCGCAGCGGCGGCCTCTCCTGGGGCGACGCCCTGCGGGCCCTGCGGGTGTGGTTCGCGCTGAGCTGGACCGTGGCCCTGGCGGACCTGCGCGGGCTGCTGACCTCCAAGGCCATCTTCCTGCGCACCCCGAAGCGCCGCTCGGGCCTGGGCAATGTCCGTCAGGCGCTGCGCTCCGCCCGGCCCGAGACCGCCCTGGCGGTGGCGGCGGTGGCGGCGGCGGTGGCTATGGAGGCGCGGGCCTTCAGCATCACCGCCACGCTCTTGGCGCTGCTGCTGCTCTTCCAGGCAGCCGTCTATCTGAGCGCCCCTTGGGCCAGCCTGGCCACCGAGGGCATCCGGATCACCCCGCTGCGACAGATCTATTTGCGCTCGGCCCAGAACCTCAGCGAGCCGGTCGAGGCCCACTCCCATGCGGCCCGGCTGCCGGTGGCGCTGGCGCTGCTGGCCGCGGGAGGCCTGATCGTGGCCTTCGCCACCTCCAGCCCCACTGCCCCCGCCCCCTTCGTCGCCAAGGGACCGGCCGTGGACTCGACCCCCTCGGGCACTCCGTCGCCGTCCGCCAGCCCTTCACCGGCGGTGAGCCCCAGCCCCTCGGCGAGCGCCACGACCTCGCCCCTGCCCAGCCCGAGCGCCAGCGCGACCCCGAGCGCCGGCGCGACCACCCCGCCCCCGCCGTCGCCGACCCCGTGACTGGGGCGCCCGAGGCCGCTCCCCGAGGTAGCATGGCGGGGAGCCCGGGAGAGCCGCGGGCGAGTTCGGTTCGGGGCCCGGTGACCCCCTTTGGAGGGCGGCATCTTGGAACTGACGGGAACCCCCATCAGCCGCGATCTGGACGCTCGGGAGACGGTGGCCAAGATCGAGCAGAAGGCGCTACAACTGTCAGCCCTGCTGCGCGAGCTGGACAACCGGCCCCTCTCCCTGGAGGCTGAGCTTCGCGAAGAGCTCGACGCGGTCCTGGACCAGCTCGGCTGTCGGATTGCCGCAACCAGAGCCCTGGAACAGGGGGTGGCTTCTCTTCCCGGGTGAGCCACTCGCGGCACGGCTTACAATCTCGTTCCCGCCACGCGCCCATAGCTCAGCCCGGATAGAGCACCAGACTACGGATCTGGGTTTGCGGGGGTTCAAATCCCTCTGGGCGCGCCATCTGTCGTGTCTCACGTGTCATCCAGCCGAGGGTTTGTCGCGGGCGTCCATTGAGCTGCTGGGCCACGGCGTCAAGGTCGGCCTGGGAGAGCAATGACAGGTCGGTGCCCTTGGGGAAGTACGGGCGCAGCAGGCCGTTGGCGTTCTCGTTGTCCCGCGCTGCCAAGGGCTCCGCGGGTGGCAGAAGTAGACCTGAACCCCGGTGGCCACGGTGAACTCCAAGTGCTCGGCCATCTCCGTGCCTGGTCCCAGGTCCCTCGGGCCGGGCCTTGAGGCGGGCGTGGAACGCGGTGAGGGGAGTTCTGCCGGCCGGTGGAGTAGGAGGCTCGGCAGTTGGGGTCGCGCCTGTTCATGCGGAAGCCGAGCGCGAGATTTCATCGTCCGGCTCGCTGCGCCGGGGTTCTTGGGTACCGGCTTGTCAAGACCGCACAGCACGGCCGCCAAACCTTGTCTAGGGCGGACGTAGACGGCGTCTCTCCCCGCGCTTAGGTTGCAGCGCTAGAGCGCATCAACCTGCCGGAGCGGCGCGATCTGCCCAGGCGCTGAGTGCAGTGGGCTGGAGCAGCGCCGGTTGGTGGAGGCCTGCCGATGCCTGACAGGGGCGAGTTGAATCCGGCAAGGGGCAGTGTCGGAGACGCTGACTCCGATCGCCTGGCGGCACTGGGCTACCGCCAGGAGTTGAGCCGGGTCCTCTCCCTTTTTGAGAACTTCGGCGTTGCCTTCTGCTACCTCTCCCCGATGGTGGGCATCTACTCGCTGTTCACCCTCGGTGCCGGCTCGGCCGGGCCGCGCTACCTGTGGCTGATGCCGATCGTGGTCCTAGGGCAGCTTCTGGTGTCCTTGGTGTTCGCCGAGCTGGGCAGCCACTACCCGATCGCGGGGGCGCTCTTCCACTGGAGCAAGAATCTGATCGGACGCGGCTACGGCTGGTGGGTGGGTTGGATCTACGGTTGGGCGCTGATCATCACGGTTGCCTCGGTCGACACCGGCTTCGTCATCTACGCCAGCCCACTACTGCACAACCTCTTCGGCGCCAACATCAACGCCGCCGACCCCAACACCATCCTGCTCTTCACCCTGGTGTTGCTGGCTGTCCAGACGCTCTTTAACGTCGCCGGGGTTCGCCTCCTGGGCAGTATCTCCAAGATCGGGGTCTACGTGGAGATCCTGGGGACCTTTGGGATCGCCATTCTGCTGGCGGCCGTGGGCTTCCACCACGGGATCGGCTTCCTGTTCAGCACCCAGGGCACTGAGCACCTGGCCCACAATCCACTAGGGGTCAGCTTTGGCGGCAACTGGTGGTTGGGCGCGGCCCTGGTCGCGATCCTGGCCCACGTCTACATCTTCTACGGCTTCGAGTCGGCGGGCGATGTGGCGGAGGAGGTCAAGTCGGCGAGTCGGCAGGTGCCCCGGGCGATCGTCTCCTCCCTGCTAATCGGCGGGCTCACCAGCTTCATCCTGGTGGGGGCTCTGCTCCTCGCCATCCCCTCCGGGGGCAAGAGCTTCACCGCCGCCACCTCACTGAGCGGGGGTGTGCCTTACATCCTCAGCGCCAACGTGCACGTGGCCGGGATTCAGGACTTCATCCTGTTCTTGGTCTGCTTCGCCTTCTTCAGCTGCGGCACCGCAGTCCAGGGGGCGGGGGCGCGGTTGGCGTTCTCCTACGCTCGGGACCGGGCGGTCCCAGGAAGCCACGTCCTGCGCTACATCTCCCCGCGCTTTAAGACCCCGGTTAACGCCGTCGTCCTCGCCGCGGTGCTGCCCCTGCTCTTCACCCTGCTGGTGCACTTCAGCCCGTCCAAGCCGATCGTGATCGGCTTCATCACCTACCCCGCCAACGTCACCGCTCTGACCGCCCTGGTGTCCTTCGGGGTCTCCGGCATCTACCTGTCCTTCCTGATGGTGGTCCTGGCGGCGATCGTCGGTCGGCTCCGGGGCTGGAAGGCGCAGGGTTCTTTCCGGCTCGGGCTATGGTCCTGGCCCGTGCTCATTGGTGCCGCCGTCTACGGCATCCTGATGCTGGCCAACATCCTCACCCCCACTGGAATCACCAGTCCCAAGGGGGAGCTATTCAACTTCGACTGGCTCACGCTGCTGGTGGTCGTGGTCATCTGCGTGGTCGGCGCCATCTACTTCCTGGCGGCGCGACCGCACCGGCGCCCCCCCGAGATTACCCCCGACCGAACCAAACTCGAGGTCGAGCGCTCACCGGTCGTGTCCTGAGCGGGAGCCCAGCCTCGCGGCAGGGCGAGGCGACAGGGAGAAGCCCGCGACGGCACCTGGCCTTCGAGCCACCCTGTGCTTTTTCAGAACCCGGCCGCGGTCGGGCCGGGCCGCCAGGCGCGAGCCGGCTGCGAGATGGCCCCGGCGCGTCATCACCACGCCGGAGCCGAAGCCCACCCTGCAGCACGTACCTCAGATGATGAAGGGCACCAGCATCTTGGTTGAGCGCTTGTACCTCGGATAGGCCTCGGGGAAGCGCTGTGTGAGGTAGCGCTCCTCGACCATTGCGCCGTAGAGAAAGTAGACCGCAGCCAGGCCCACGGCCACCAGCCAAAACCAGCTCAGCGCCACGGCGGTGCCGATGCTGGCGACCAGGACCCCCGAGTAGATCGGGTGGCGGACCCAATGGTAGGGGCCCATGGTCACGAGCTCCGGGTCTACCTTCTGGGTCATCGGAGTGCCCCAATTGCGCCCGATCTGCACGCGGGCCCAGACAGCGCACGACATTCCCACCGCGAGCAGAGCGAGGCCAGCGCCGGCACGCCAGGGATCCGTGTTCAGGGCATGACCGCTGAGGACCCTGAAGCGGAGCAAGATGAGCGCGATGATCAGGATCACGACCCTGATGCCCAGTTCGCGAGCCCATGGGACATGGCCACGTTTCATCGAGAAGGCAGCAACCAGCCAGTACAGCCAGAAGAGCCCCCAAACCACGGCGAAGCACATTTCGACGGCAAGCACGCTGCGCAGCCTCTCACGCATCGACGCGCCAGCGAGGGGCGGGCGCTCGCCCGATCTCGCTGAGGTCACGCGAACCGCGTGGCCTTGATCGGAGCTCCGGCAACTGGAGCGCGCGTCGGCACTCCGAGCCGGGATCGTTCCGAGTCCCTCCTCTCCCATCGGAAGCGGCGGGATAATCGTTGAGAGACTCGTTCGCCACCAACAGCGCTTGCGGATCGCGGCGCCGCATCAGGAGGGGCATATGACCGCTGACCACCCCAGAGGACCCCAGATCCTCGGCACCCTTCACACCGTGGACGGCAAGGGTGTCGTCCACCTCGAACACCGCTACGACTCAGCCATCGACGAGGTGTGGTCGGCGATCACCGATCCCAGCCGCCTGAGCCGGTGGCACGGCCAGCTCGATGGGGACCTGCGCCAGGGAGGCAGCTTCCACCTGTACCTGGCATCGGATGACTGGGAGGGGACCGGACGGGTTGAGGTCTGCGAGCCCCCGAGCCACCTGCTCGTGACGTCTAGGGAGACGGACGAGTCCTGGCGCAAGGGCCAGGGCGCCGAACCCTTCGACGAGACCCTGGACCTGACGCTGGCCCCCGACTCGGGCCAGACCGTGTTGGTGCTAGAGGTCCGTGGTCTGCCCCGGGAACCGCTCTACGCCTACGGGGCCGGCTGGCAGATCCACGCCGAGAACCTGGCCTCCTACCTGGCGGGGCGCGAGCTGGGCGATGCCGAAGCCCGCTGGAGTGAGCTCGCGCCCGCCTACCAGGAGCTGGCAGAGGGTCTCGAGTAGCCGGGGGCGGGTGCGGGCCCTGCCAATCCCGAGACTTGGGGAGCGGACCTGACCTGACCCCGAGTGACCTGCGCCCCTGGGCTCGGTGGGCCTCCGCCGAGAGTCAGTCGGGGTCGGAGCTGCCGGGGTTGACCCGCTGCCCGCGCTGGTTCCAGCGATACACGCCGTAGACGATCGCCAGCGCCAGCACCACCAACGCCACGTAGCCGATGGGCTGGAGCACCGAGGAGATCGCCGAGAAGTGCCGCCCTAGCTCATAGCCGGCCAGCGCCAGCGCCGAGTCCCAGACCAGGGCCCCGACCAGAGTCGCCGGGATGAAGCGGGAAAGCCGCATGTGGGCAAAGCCGGCGGGGAAACTGGTGTAGCTGCGGATGATCGGCACGCAGCGCCCGATGGCGACGGCCATCACCCCGCGGTGCTCGATCCAGCGCTCTGCCGCCAGCAGGTGGCTCTCGCGGAAGTGGAAGCGGGCCCCGAGCGCCAACACTGCCGGCCGGCCCACCCAGGAGCCGATCCCGTAGGCGATCATCGCCCCCACCAGCTCCCCCGCCACCGTGACCAGGATCACCAGGGGCAGGCTCAGGGTGCCGCTGCCGGCCAGCAGCCCGGCAAAGGGGATGACGATCTCGCTGGAGACCGGGATCCCGGTGCACTGGGCCACGGTGAGCAGGAAGAGGGCGGCGTAGCCGAAGGTGCTGAGGAAGTGTTCGAGCGAGTGGACCAGGGGGTGACGCTCCTGTGGAGGCGGGCCCGAGCGGGCGCGGCGGGCAGCCGGTCAGCCAGGATAACGGGCGCCGCGTAGGCTCACCCCGAGATGATCGGCCCCGCGGACCGGGACGACCTGGAGGCGCAGCTGCACGCCGCCCCGGTGGACCACCTCGAGCGGCTGCCCTGGGGCAGCAACGCCGTGTTCCTGGCCCGGCTCACCAGCCCCTCGGGCGAGCTGCGCGCCGTCTATAAGCCAGCCCGCGGCGAGCGCCCGCTGTGGGACTTCCCGCTCGGCACCCTGCACCGGCGCGAGGTGGCGGCGGCGCGCCTGGACCAGGCCCTGGGCTGGGGGTTCACCCCGGCCACCGTCCTGCGCCGCCAGGCTCCCCTGGGGCCGGGCTCGATGCAGGAGTTCATCCCCGACCCGGGGCCGGACCTGGAGCTGGACCAGGAGCGGATCCGCCACAGCATCCAGGGGCTGGCGGCGCTGGACGTGCTGCTCAACAACGCCGACCGCAAGCAGGCCCACCTGCTCCTGGACCCCAGCGGGCGGTTGCGGGGGATCGACCACGGGGTCACCTTCCACGTGGAGTTCAAGCTGCGCACCGCGCTGCTGGAGTTGGGGGGCTCCCCGGTCCCCGAGGAGTGGCTGCGCGACATCCGCGCCCTGCTGCGCAGCCGCCCGCGACTAGCCCGGCTGCGCCAGGAGCTGGGAGCGCTGCTCCACCCCAAGGAGGTGGAGGCCTGCCTGGCGCGGGCGCGCCGGCTGCTTCAGGAGGGCCGCTACCCGGAGCTCCACCAGTGGTATGGCCGTCCCTTCGAGTGGTGAGCGGCCCTCAGCCGTCTCCCAACAGAGGCCAGTGGCGCCGGGTGAGGTAGCGGTTGCTCCCACCAGCCTGGGTCTGGCTCTCCATCAGGCAGAGCGCAGTCGCCCGGAAGTGGACCGGCGGCACCTCGCTGAGCCAGGCCTGCACCAGGTCCTGCAGGCGGAGGCGCTCTGGGCCGGGCAGGAGCCCGCGCAGCCGGGCCAGGGTGAGGTGGGGCCGGAAGGGGGTGCTCCGCTCCCCTTCTAGGGCCAGCCCCTGGGCCAGCCGGCCCAGCTCCTCTCGCCCCCGGGCGGGTCCCAGCCAGACCACCCGCGGCTGCCCGCGCTCGGGGAAGCACCCCCACGCGCCAAGCTCAACGGCAAAGGGTTGGAAGCGCTTCGCCACCTCCTGCGCCCGGCGCTCCGCCAGGCGCAGCTGCTCCTCAGGGCAGTGCCCGAGGAAGCGTAGGGTGAGGTGAGGCCCGCCCGGGTCCACCGCCCGCAAGGCGGGGTGGAGCGCACCCAGGGACTGGAGCAGAGGGGCCAAACGGGCGCCCACGGACGCCGGCGCCCGCACCGCCAGGAAGAGGGTGGGACCCGGGGCGCTCACCCGGCCTCGGCGGCGGCGGGTAGCTCCAGATAGCGCTCCAGGATCTCCAGCTGGCCGCTGATCAGCTCAGGGTCCCAGCCGTGGCCTGACTCCTCCATGACCTCGAGCTCGGTGCCCGCCCGGGCCCGGCAGAACCGACGCAGCCGGGGCAGGTCGAGGATGCGGTCTTCGGCCGCCGCCAGGATCCCGACCGGTCCCCGCCAGTTGCGCACCAGGTCGCGGTAGTCCTGGCGGACGGCGAGCCGCAGCCACTCCCGAGCCGCCCTCGGGAAGGCGCGCAGCTGGTTCTCAAAGTTGACCTCGGCGGCACGCCGGTCCACGACGCCGGAGCCCTCAACCACCAGGCGCCGGTAGAGGTCGGCCAGCCGGCGGCGACGGGCGGCCCAGGAGATGGCGTCAAAGGCGCCGGGAAGGGTGGCCAGCGCCACCTGGGCGCGGAAACCCCGGCGCAGGCTGCCCGGGTCCAGAAGCGGCGTGTGCAGCAGCAGGCGGCGCACCGCCCGGGGCCGCTGGGCCAGAACCTCCAGCGCCACCGAGGCGCCCAGGCAGAGCCCGCCCAGGTCTATCTCCCCCACCTGGAGCTGGTCGAGCAGCGCCAGCACCTCCAGGGCCAGGGCGCGGCTGCTGTGGGCCCCGGGCAGCGGCGCCGAGCCGCCGAAACCGGGCAGGTCGGGAATGAGCAGGCGGCGCCTCAGCGCCAGCCGCGGTACCCAGCTCTCGAAGTTCTCCGCCGAGCCGATGAAACCGTGGCAGAGCAGAAGCCAGGGCCCCTCCCCGGCCTCGACGTAGCGCAGCCCGCCCTGGGGACGCTCCAGGCGGTGCTCGCTCCAGCCCGCCGCCAGCACCTCGGGCAGCGGGTGAGGGGCCGCCGCCACCCCTCAGCCCGGCCCCGGCGGAGCGGGCTCGCCCTCGTCGGGCAGCGCCGGGAGCGGGCGCCGGGCGGGTCGGTCCTGCCGGTAGCCGAGCGCGTACTCGGCCGCCAGCTGCACCTGCACCTCCCTGGTGCCCTCGTAGATCAGGGTGGCGCGGCTGTTGCGCAAATAGCGTGCCGCCGGGCACTCCTCGCTGAAGCCGGTCGCGCCATGGACCTGCAGGGCGTCGTCGGCGCAGCGGTTGGCGCGCTCCGAGTTCACCCACTTGGCGAGCGCCGACTCCCTAGAGCTGCGCCGGCCGCGGTCCTTGAGCCAGCCGGCCCGCAGCCAGAGGAGGCGGGCGATCTCGTAGTCACGGGACATCCCGGCGACCATCTGCTGCACCAGCTGCAGGCGCCCGATCTCCTCCCCCTGGACCCGGCGCTGGCGAGCGTAGGCGACGCTGAGCTCCAGGCAGGCACGGATGGTGCCGGCGGCGCCGCTGGCGACGCAGTAGCGCCCGCTGTCCAGGCAGCTCATCGCCACCTTGAACCCCTCGCCCTCCTCCCCGATCCGGTTGCGCTCCGGGACCAGGGCCCCATCCAGGTAGACCATGGCGGTGTCGGAGGCCCGCAAGCCGTACTTCTGGTGAATGGGCTCGGTGCGCAGCCCCGGCCCCGCCAGCTGGCGCTCCAGAGCGAAGGCCGTCAGGCCCCGCTCCGGGCGCTCTTGGTCCACCGTGGCGAAGACCAGGATCACCTCGGCCGAGTCGCCCATCGAGATCCAGGCCTTCTGGCCCCGGATCAGGTATGAGTCGCCCTGGCGCTCGGCCCGGGTGCGCAGCGAGCGCACGTCGCTGCCGGCGTCCGGCTCGGTGAGGGCGAAGCAGCCCTGGTGGCGACCCTCGGCCAGCGGCCGCAGCAGTCGCTTGCGCTGCTCCTCCGTGCCCCACTGGTAGATGCCGGTCATGCACAGGCCGGCGTGCACCGAGAGCGCGGTGCGGCAGCTGGCGTCTACGTACTCCAGCTCCTCACAGGCCAGCCCCAGCGAGGTCCAGTCCAGCCCCGCCCCCCCGTAGCGCTGGGGAGCCCAGACCCCGGGCAGACCGATGCTGGCGAGCTTGGCGAAGAGCTCGGGGTCGGGATCCGCCCGCCGGTCCCGGTCCGGGATCTGGGGGGCCAGCTCACCCCGGGCGAACTCCGACACCGCCTGAGTGAACTGCAGGTGCCCCGGGCTCAGGTCGAAGTCGGGCATGGCGGGCGGGCTCAGCTGCCGGGGATGTCGATCTGGGCCCGCTGCAGGTGCCCCGAATAGTCGATGTAGACGGTCTTCCATTCGGTGAACTCGTCGAGCGCGGTGGTGCCCGCCTCCCGGTGGCCGTTGCCGGTCCACTTGGTGCCACCGAAGGGCAGCTGGATCTCGGCGCCGATGGTGGGGGCGTTGACGTAGACGATCCCCGACTCCAGGCCGTCGACAGCCTGAAACGCCTGGCCGATGTCTCTGGTGTAGATGGAGACCGAAAGCCCGTACCGGGTGCCGTTGGCGATGCCCACCGCCTCCTCCAGCCCGGCGGCAGCCAGGATCGCCGTGGTCGGGCCGAAGATCTCCTCCTGGGCGATGCGCATCTCCGGGCGCACGTCGGTGAACAGCGTGGGCAAGTAGAAGTTGCCCTCGCCGAGGCCGCCCTGGGTGGCGATCTCCCCCCCGGCGAGCAGCTTCGCCGACTCGGACACCCCGACCTCGGTGTAGCCGTGGATGCGCCGCAGCTGGGTCTCGTTGATGACCGGGCCGACGTCGGTCGCGGGGTCGAGGCCGTCGCCCAGCCGCAGTGCCCGCACCCGCTCCAGGAGCCGCTCGGTGAACTCCTCCCTCACGGGACGGTCCACGATCAGACGCGAGGTGGCGGTGCAGCGCTGCCCGCTGGTGCCGAAGGCGCCCCAGAGGGCGCCCTCCACCGCCAGCTCCAGGTCCGCGTCGGCCATCACCAGCATGGCGTTCTTGCCGCCCAGCTCCAGCGAGACCCGCTTGCCCAGCTCCCCGCAGCGGGCAGCGATCCGCTGGCCCACGGCGACCGACCCGGTGAAGGAGATGGCCCGCACCTCGGGGTGCTCGACCAGCGCCGCGCCCGCCTCCTCGCCCAGCCCGGTCACCAGGTTGAGCACCCCCTTGGGCAGGCCCGCCTCAAGCAGGATCTCGGCGAGCCGGATCGCCACCAGGGGGGTGTCCTCGGCGGGCTTGAAGACGACGGCGTTGCCCGCCAGCAGGGCCGGCATCAGCTTCCAGCAGGGGATGGCCAGCGGGAAGTTCCACGGGGTGATGCAGCCCACCACCCCGATCGGCACCCGCTCGGCGAAGGCGCGCTTGCGGCGCAGCTCGCTGGGCACCACCTCCCCCACCGGGTTGCGGCCCTGGCCCGCCATGTACTTGGTCATGTCGATGCCCTCTTGGACATCGCCCTTGGCCTCGGTCAGGACCTTGCCCATCTCACGGGTCATGAGCTCGCCGAGCTCGGGCTTGCGCTCCTCGAGCAGCCGCCCCGCCCGCCCCAGCACCTCGGCGCGCTCGGGCATCGGCGTGGCGGCCCAAAGCGGCTGGGCCGACCGCGCCGCCCGCACCGCCCGGTCGATCTCCGCTGCGCCGCCCCGAGCGAACCGGCCCAAAACCTCGCTGCGCCGGGCGGGGTTGACCGACTCGAAGACCTGGCCGTCCTCGGAGCCCCCCCACTCCCCCTCGATCAGGTGGCCGTAGACCCGGGGGGCCGCCTGCACCGCGCTCAACTTCCGCTCCCAGCTTCCAAGGTCGACTCCTCCAGAATCTCCAAGCCCCGCTCCAGATCCTCGTCGCTGACGGTGAGCGGCGGGATCAGCCGGATCACGTTGTCGTCGAGACCGCACGAGAGCACCACCAGCCCCGCCTCCAGCGCGCGGTGCTTGATGGCGCTCACCCGCTCCGGGTCGGGGCTGCCCCCAGGATGGCAGAACTCCAGCCCCACCATGGCCCCCAGGTGGCGCACATCGGCGGGGCCCCGGCCCTGTCCTCCCCAGCTCCGCGCCCGCGCCACCACCCGCTCCCCGATCTCGGCGGCCCGCGCCAGCAGTCCCTCCTTTTCGATCACCTCCAGGGTTGCCACCACCGCGGCGCAGGAGACAGCGTTGCCGCCGAAGGTGCTGCCGTGGCTGCCCGGGCGCCACCCGCCCATCAGCTCCGAGCTGGCCACGATCGCCCCAATCGGCAGACCGCTGCCCAAGGACTTGGCGAGGGTGACGATGTCCGGCACCACCCCCTCGTGGTCCGCGGCCAGCCAGCGGCCGGTGCGCCCCACCCCGGTCTGGACCTCGTCGCAGATCAGCAGGATCCCATGCTGGTCGCAGATCTCCCGCAGGCGGCGCAGGAACCCGGCGGGCGGCACCACGTAGCCCCCCTCCCCCTGGACCGGCTCCACCAGCACGGCCGCCACCTCCTGGGGTGGGGCCACGGTCTGCAGCAGGCGCTCCAGCTCGTCGCCGCGGGCGATGGGGCAGGGATCCTCGGGGGCGTGGTCGCAGAGGCGGAAGCAGTAGGGGTAGGGGGTGATGTAGACCGACGGGAGCAGGGGGCCGTAGCCGAGCCGGTAGTTGGCCTTGCTGGAGGTGACGCTGACCGCCCCCAGGGTGCGCCCATGGAAGGCGCCCCGGAAGCAGACGATGCCGGCACGGCCGGTGGAGCGGCGAGCCAGCTTGATCGCCCCCTCGACGACCTCCGCCCCGGAGTTGGCCAGGAACACCGACTCCAGGCCCTCGGGGCAGATCGCCGCCACCCGCTCGCAGGCTTGCGTCATGGCCACGTGCTGCGCGACCACGCTGGTGTGCCAGTAGCGGTCCACCTGGCGGTGCACCGCCTCCACCACCGCCGGGTGGCGGTGGCCCAGGCTGGTGACGGCGATGCCGCAGGCGAAGTCGAGGTAGCGGCGGCCCTCGACGTCGGTCAGGTAGGAGCCGGAGGCCTCACGGATGACCAGGTCGGTGTAGCGGGACCAGACCGTGGCCACGTGGCGCCGGTCGCGCCCCCGCCACTCGGCCGAGGCCGAGCCGGAGCCCGGAGTTCCCTCCGGCTGGGGCAGAGCACTGCTGGACATGGAGACCCTCCGCGGCCGCGGCCGCTGGCTGGAATGGAGTGGGCGGGCAGCCGTGCTGCCGCCCGGGGCCGGTCAGGTGCGGGCACGCCCCCGGGGCGGCGGAAGCCCGTCGGCATCCCACCAGGTCCCGCGAATCAGTCGCCACATTCCTTGCGTGGCACGGTACACCGTCGGCCCCTCAGACCGGGCCCGTGACCGCCAGCAGCACCGCGGCCGCCACCACGAAGGCGGCGAAGCTCGAGCTGTACTGGCCGTCGCGCTGGCTGACCACGCCGGCCAGCCCGTACCAGCCCAGCAGCATGGCCGCCGGCAGCAGCGCCGCCGGCACCTGCAGCCAGGCGGAGGCGCCGGCCGCCGCCCCCACCAGCACCGCCACCAGGGCCGCCCGGCGCCAGGCCTGGCGCCAGGGGCGCACCAGGCTGGCCAGCTGCCAGGTGGGCACCAGCAGCACCGCCAGCACCCCCAGCCCCCGCAGCGGCCCCGCCACCGTGGGCGCCATCACCAAAGCGAAGATCGGCACCGGCACCGAGATCGCCAACACCGCCAGCAGGGTGCTCTCCCAGCGCCGCGCGTAGCCATGCTCCTGGCCCACCGCCAGAAACGGCGCCAACCCCAGCAGCACCAGCAACCAGAGGGGCAGCAGCACGACCCACGGCAACCCGGGGCGCTGGGGCAGGGCCAGGTCCGCCGAGACCAGCCCCGCCAGCGGCAGCAGCGCCGGCGCCATCCCGTTGAGGAGGGCCAAGCGCCCCTGGGGGCCATCCGGCCAGCGCGGCAGCGAGGCCCGGAGCGCCAGCCCGTAGCAGGTGGCTGAGCCCAGGTCCAGGGCGAGCACCGCCGGCCAGGGGAGCACACCCAGGCCGGAGAGCGCGCAGATGCCCGCCCCCGCCAGCGCGAAGGGCAGCAGGCGCGGCGGCGAGGTGTGCAGGTGCGGGTCGAGCTGCCGCTCCCGGCTCTCCAGGCCCCCCTCGGCCTCGAGGCGGAGCGAGGCCGCCCCGCCGGGGCGCCAACTCATGACCCGCCCCGAGAGCGGTTTTCCGAGGGGTTTTCCACGTTGGGCTGTGGAACTTGGGGAAACCTTCCCATCGGCTATGTCCCCTTTGGGGGCACCCGCCCGTAGCGGTCCTCCAGCCGGACCACGTCGTCCAACTCCGGGGTCGAGACCTCGCAGAGCTCCACCTCGCTCAGCGCGCGCATGCGGTGGCGCCGCCCGGTCTCGATGCGCTGGCACTCGCCCGGCTCCAGGCGGTGCACCTGGAGCTGGCCCGCGGCGTCGTCGAGCTCCAGCTCCATCACCCCCGACAGGACGTAGATGGTCTCGTCCTTGCGCACGTGGTACTGCAGGCTGAGCTCGTGCCCGGCGTTGATGTGGATCACCTTGCCGGCGTAGCGCTCGCAGGCGGCGAACCAGAGCTCATGGCCCCAGGGCTTGTCCACCCTCCGCGGCGGCTCGCGCCCGGCGGCGTCAGGCATGGACCGGCGATGACCCCATTGGCTCCAGCTCCAGCTCCTTTTCAAACTCGTCAAGCAGGTGGTTGACCTCCTCGGAGCTGGCCGACTCGCAGTACACCCTCATCACCGGCTCGGTCCCCGACATCCGCACCAGCACCCAGGAGCCGTCGTCCAGCCAGAACTTGAAGCCATCGTCGCTGCGGGTCCGGCTCACCGCGGTGCCGCCCACCTCGGTCAGGGGGCGCGCCTTGATCCGATGGATGAGCCGCTCGCGCACCTCGGGGTAGTCCTCGCGGCGGAAGCGCCGGTCGCGGCGCGCGTAGGCGTGGGGCCCGACCAGCTCCGCCACCCGGGCGCGGATCCGGCTGAGCGGCTCCTTGGTCGTGACCAGCATCTCGGCGAAGAAGAGCCCGCTCAGAATCCCGTCCCGCTCGGGAATGTGGCCCCGGAAGCCGAAGCCCCCCGACTCCTCGGCGGCGAACAGCGCATCCAGCTCGCGCATCCGGGGCCCCAGGTACTTGAAGCCCACCGGCAGCTCTTCGACCGGGCAGCCGAAGTGCTGCCCGAGCTGGTCCAGGCGTCCGGTCATGGTGATCGAGCGCACCACCGGGCCCCGCAGCCCCCGGTTCTGGCAGAGGTGCCAGAGCAGGAGGGTCGCCACCTCCAGCTGGTCCACGAACTCGCCGCGTTCGTCGAAGATCCCCACGCGGTCGGCGTCGCCGTCGTTGGCGATGCCGAGGTCGAAACCGCCCTGGCGCAGGCGCCGAGCGGCCTCGTCGACGTGCGGGGGTATGGGCTCGGGGTGCATCCCACCGAACCCCGGGTTGCGTTCGGAGTGGAGCTCTGTGACCCGGGTGCTGCCGCCCTGCAGCAGGTCGCTGACGTAGCCGGCGCCGGACCCGTACATGGCGTCGTGGAGGATGTGCAGCCCCGCCCCCTTGATCGCCTCCAGGTCCAGCATCCGGCCGATCTGGGCGCGGTAGGCGGGCCTGGGGTCCACCAGCTCCACCAGCCCCTGGGAGACGGCCTCCTCGATGCCCATGGTCCGCACGCCGCGCTCCAGGGCCACGGCCACCTCCTCCTCCAGCCGCGCTGTGACCTCCGGCGAGGCGGACCCGCCGTAGTCGGGCTTGTACTTGAGGCCGTTGAACTCGGCGGGGTTGTGGCTGGCCGTGACCACCACCCCTCCCAGAGCGTGGCGGTCCACCACCAGCCAGGCTGATGCCTGGGTCGGGCTGGGACGGTCGCTGAGCAGCACCCGGCGGGAGTTGGCCGCCAGCACGCGCGCCACCTCGCGGGCGAAGAGCTCGGCGCAGAAGCGGGCGTCGTGGCCCACCACCACCTCTCGGCCGGCGGGCTCATGGGCCAGGTACTGGGCCACCGCCTGGCTCACGGCCCGGACGTTGGCGTAGGTGAAGTCGTCGGCCACCACCGCTCGCCAGCCGTCGGTGCCGAAGCTGATCTCGCTTTTGGCCACTGCCCAACTCCCGTGCCCCGGTGCCGTCCCCTCCCGGGCAGGGGTCATTGTAGGAGCGGCGCCAGCTCCGACCGGCTCAGCCACTCCTCCACCGGGTCCCGGGCAGAGGCCAGCGACTCAGAGCAGCTCGCTACGCCCCAGCTGCCGCAGGCGGGCCACCACCTGGGCCACCTCCTGAACCCGCGGCAGGGGGCAGACCAGCACCGCGTCGGCCGTCTCCACGACCGCCAGGTTCTCCACCCCGGCCAGCACCACCAGCCGCCCGGAGCCCGAGTCGGCGTAGTTGCCCGCCCCATCCAGGACCAGCACGTCCCCCCGCGCCACGTTGCCCTGCTCGTCGGCCTGGCCGGCGCTCAGCGCCGCCTGGTGGAGGTCGAGGAAGGAGCCCAGGTCGCTCCAGGGAAGGTCGACCGGCAGCACGCCCAGGTGGGCGCTGCGCTCCAAGACCAGCCGCTCCACCACCCCGGGCGGCACCTCGAGCCAGCGCTTCTCGAAGGCGGCACCGGCCGCGTGCGCCCGCCGCACCGCCCCCAACACCTCGGGGGCGTGCACCTGCATCTCCTCCAGCAGCAGCTGGGCCGGCCAGGAGAACAGCCCTGTGTTCCAGAGGAAGCTGCCCGACTGGACCATCTCCAAGGCCCGCTCCGCTCCCGGCTTCTCCACGAAGCCGATCGCCCGGTGCAGCGGCAGCACATCCCCTCCCAGGTCTGCCGGGGTGGGCAGCGCCTCCCCGGCCTCGACGTAGCCGAACCCAGGCGCCGCCCAGCTCGGCTTCAGGCCGATGGAGATCAGGAGCCCCGCGTTCTCCGCCCAGAGCGCCGCCGAGCGCAGGGCGCGGGTGGTCGCCTCCCAGTCAGGGAGGTAGTGGTCGGCGTGGAGGGACACCATCACGGCGTCCTCGCGCAGCTCCAAGGCCCGCAGCGCGGCCCAGGCCAGGGCCGGCCCGGTGCCCCGCGGCTCGGGCTCCAGCAGCAGCCACTCCGATGGCAGCTCGGGGAGCTCCTCGGCGATGCGCGGACCCTGGCCGGCGGCGCTCACGACCAGGACCGGGCCGCCCAGGCGCCGGGCCCGCTCGTAGGCGTGGCGGAGCAGCGAGCGGCCGTCGGGGGCGATCGGGAGCAGGTGCTTGGGGGTGCCCTCGCGGGAGCGGGGCCAGAGCCGGGTGCCGGAGCCGCCGGCCAGGATCACCGTGACCAGCGCGGTCGGCGGGCTAGCCCCGGCCCTCTCGCCAGTGGCGCTCAGGCGCTGCCTCCGCTCAGCGCCTGCAGCTGCGGGGGCGCCAGGCCGGCGTCCCGGGCCAGGTCGTGGGCGTACGGGGTCCGCTCCCAGGGCAGGTCCAGGTCCGAGCGCCCGAAGTGGCCGTAGGCCGCGACCTGCCGGTAGAGAGGGGCGCGCAGGTTGAGCTCCTTGATGATCCCCGCCGGCGAGAGGTCGAAGTACTCCTCGATCAGGGCCTCGATCGTGGCCCGCGGCACCCGCTCGCTGCCGAAGGTGTCGACCGCCACCGAGACCGGCTTGGCCACCCCGATGGCGTAGGCCACCTGGATCTCGGCGCGCCGGGCCAGCCCGGCGGCGACCACGTTCTTGGCCACGTAACGGGCGCCGTAGGCGGCGGAGCGGTCCACCTTGGTCGGATCCTTGCCCGAGAAGGCGCCGCCCCCGTGGCGGCCCAGCCCGCCGTAACTGTCGACGATGATCTTGCGGCCGGTGAGCCCGGCGTCGCCCTGGGGCCCGCCGATCACGAACCGCCCGGTGGGGTTGACCAGCACCCGGGTGGCCTCGTCGAAGAGGTGCTCGGGGAGCGCCCCCGCCAGCACGTGGTGGCGGATGTCCCGCTCCACCTGCTCCTGGCTGACATCCTCGGAGTGCTGGGCTGAGACCACCACGGTGTTGATGTGGCAGGGCTCGCCCTGCTCGTCGTACTCGACTGTCCCCTGGGTCTTGCCGTCCGGGCGGGCCCAGCGCAGGGTCCCGTTCTTGCGCATCTCCGCCAGTCGGCGGGCGACGCCGTGGGCGTACTGGATCGGCGCGGGCATCAGCTCCGGGGTCTCGTCGCAGGCGAAGCCGAACATCATCCCCTGGTCGCCGGCGCCCCCCTGGTCCACCCCCTGGGCGATGTCCGGCGACTGGCCCTCGATGCAGATCAGGACGCCACAGGTCTCGTAGTCGAAGCCGTACTTGGCCCGCACGTAGCCGATCTCGCGGATGGTCTGGCGCACCACCCGGGGCATGTCCACGTAGCACTCGGTGGAGATCTCGCCCAGGAGGATGGCGGTGCCGGTGGTGAGGGCGGTCTCACAGGCCACCCGGGCCAGCGGGTCCTTGGCCAGGATCGCGTCCAGGATGGCGTCGGAGATCTGGTCGGCCATCTTGTCGGGATGGCCCTCGGTCACCGACTCGGAGGTGAACAACCGCCTGGTGGGACCCTGTGTCATCTGCCTCTCCTCCTGCCTCACCGGAAGCCACCCGTCCCGGCGGGGGAGGGCCTTCTCCTGTCCGAGGTTGCGGCCATCTTAGGGCCACCCCGGCCCTCAGTCGGTTCCCTGCTCCCAGGAGGTGAGGTAGCGGCGCTGCTCGTCGGTGAGCTGGTCGATCTCCACCCCCAGCGACTGCAGCTTGAGCCGGGCCACCTCCTCGTCGATTTCCGCAGGGACGTCGTAGACCTTGGGCTCCAGCTCCCCGGCCCGCCGGGCCAGGTAGGCGGTCGCCAGCGCCTGGTTGGAGAAGGACATGTCCATCACCGAGGAGGGGTGCCCCTCGGCGGCCGCCAGGTTGAGCAGCCGACCCTCGGCCAGCAGGTACACCCGGCGGCCGTCCTGGAGCTGGTGCTCTGCGACCCCGGGACGCGCCTCGCTCACCCTGGTCGTCAGCGTGTCCAGGGCCGCCAGGTTGATCTCCGAGTTGAAGTGCCCGCTGTTGGCGACCACGCACCCGTCCTTGAGCAACTCGAAGTGGCGGCGGTCCACCACGTTGCAGTCTCCGGTCACGGTGATGATCACGTCGGCGATCGGCGCCGCCTGCTCCAGGGTCATCACCCGGTAGCCCTCCATCACCGCCTCCAGCGCGCGCACCGGCTCCACCTCGGTGACGATCACCTGTGCCCCCATGCCCCGCGCCCGCGCCGCCAGCCCCCGGCCGCACCAGCCGTAGCCGCAGACGACGAGGGTGCGCCCGGCCAGCAGCAGGTTGGTCGCCCGGATCAGCCCATCGATCGTGGACTGGCCCGTCCCGTAGCGGTTGTCGAACAGGTGCTTGGTCTGGGCCTCGTTGACGGCGATCACCGGGAAGCGCAGCACCCCCGCCTCCGCCATGGCCCGCAGCCGGATCACGCCGGTCGTGGTCTCCTCCAGGCTCCCCAACACCCCGGCCGCCTGCTCCTTGGGCCGCTGATGCAGCAGGCTCACCAGGTCCGCCCCGTCGTCCATGGTGATCTGGGGGTCGCTGGCCAGGACCGACTCGATGTGGCTGTAGTACGAGTCATGGTCCTCGCCGCGGCGGGCGAAGACGGCGATCCCGCGCTCGACCAGCGCGGCCGCCACCGAGTCCTGGGTGGAGAGCGGGTTGCTGGCGCAGAGCGCCACCGTGGCGCCGCCGGCGGCCAGGGTCAGGATCAGGTTGGCGGTCTCGGCGGTGACGTGCAGGCAGGCGCCCAGGCGCAAATCGCGCAAGGGCTGGTCGCGCTCGAAGCGCTCTTTGACCTGGGCCAGGACCGGCATCTCCCGGGCCGCCCAGTCCACCCGCTGCCGCCCCGCCTCGGCCAGCTTGAGGTCGCTGACGTCGTAGTCGGCTGCCACTCCCGCACCCACCATCTTCAGAGGACCTCCATCAGAGCGCCAGCAGCGCCTCCACCCGGTGGCCCTGGAGCCGCCCGCGGCCGCCGAGCGCGGTCAGCTCGATGACGAACCCCAGCCCCACCGTCACCCCGCCCAGCGCCTCCACCAGCTGCAGGGTGGCGAGCGCCGTTCCCCCGGTCGCCAGCAGGTCGTCGACCACCAGCACCCGGGTGCCGGCGGGGAAGGCGTCCCTGTGGAGCTCGAGCACCGCCCGGCCGTATTCCAGCTCGTACTCGGCGCTGATCCGCTCCGCCGGCAGCCGCCCGGCCTTGCGCACCGGCACCACGCCCACCCCCAACTCGTAGGCGATCACCGCCCCGAAGGTGAAACCCCGGGACTCGATGCTGGCGACAGCCCCCACCTCCTCCTCGGCGAAGAGGTGGGTCAGGTCCCGGCAGGCCTTCCGGAAGGCGGGCCCGCTGGCCAGCAGCGGGGTGATGTCGCGGAACAGGATCCCGGGCTGGGGATAGTCGGGAACGTCTCGGATGTGAGCGCGCAGGTCCACTTCAGAAGATGAGAGGGCCTCCGGCACCGGGGCATGGTACTACAGGCCCGAGCGAGCCAAGTTCAGAGGGAGCGCCGGTCCGCGAACCCGCGATCACGCGGGTGCCAGAATCCGATCTCGGATTCCCCGAGTCGCCAGCAGAGGTAGATAGGGTTTCGGCCCCGCTCCGCGGGAAAGTCTACGAGGCCGCTTTCGAGATCACGAAGCAGGATGCCATGCTCCTGCAGGAAGGCCATCTGGCGCTCGACCCGGCGGCCCGCCGCCAGCATCGCCGAGGCCGCCTCGCCGCCGCCGTTGTGGCCAGCTCCGGAACGGGCCTGCTCGAGGCCCGCTTCGGCGGTGGCCAGGCCGAGTTCGCGCCGCAGCGCGACCAGGACCTCGGTGAGAGCGGGAAGCAGGTCCTGGGCCTGGTCCACGGTGTAGCTGCGCTCCTCGGCGGCCATGGCCAGACTCAGGCCTCCCGGCGGCTGACGCGGAGCAGCCGGGCCCAGGGGGTGGGCCTGGCCCAGCGAGCCAACTCTCCATCAGCCAACCGGTGCTGCCCCACGATCCGGGCCCGCTCCCGGCGGCTGCGGGGCAGGCGCAGCACTGCGTCCATCACCCCCAGCGCCGCGGCGGGGTGCCGGAGCAGGGCCCGCGCCGCGCGCAGGGTGAAGAGCGCCAACGCCGACCCCAGAGCCGGCCCGCGCAGCCACTCCGGGGGAGCGTTGCGGATGTAGACGGTGATCCGGTTGGCGACCACGTGGCGCTCGATGGCGGAGGTGCGGTGCAGGCCGCTGCCGCCGCGGCGGTGGCTCGCCCCGGCCTCCGGCTCGTACCAGCAGCGCCAGCCCGCCCAGCGCGCCCGGAAGTCGAGGTCCACGTCCTCAAGGTAGGCGAAGAGGTCCTCGGCCAGCACCTGGCCGTCGAGTGCCACGTCCTGGAGCATCCGCCGCCGGTAGAGGACGGCCGCCGCCGAGGCGCCGAAGACCTCCTCGGGGTGGCGGCGCTGGCCGCGGTCCGGGTGCCCCGAGTCGCGGTTGGCCACCCAGCCGCTGCGGTGCAGGACGTGACCGGTCGAGTCGAGCGTGGTGAGCCCACCCTCCGGCGGGTGGCGCAGCCGGCCGGCGACAGTCCCGATCCGGGGATCGGACTCCGCCCGGGCCAGCGCCGCCTCGAGGAAACCGGCGTCGAGGCGGACATCCAGGTTGCAGAGGCAAACGTAGGCAGAGCTGCTGGCGGCGAGCCCGCGGTTGACGGCGGCGGCGAAGCCCAGATTGCGCGAATTGGCCAGAACCTGCACGCCCGGCTGCTGCTGGAACCACTCCCGCGAGCCGTCGACAGACCCGTTGTCCACCACCACCACCTCCTGCGCGGCCCGGGTCTGAGCCCGCACCGAGGCAAGGGCCGGAGCCGCGTCCTGGATCCCGTTCCAATTGATCAGGATCACAGCGATGGAGGCATCGAGGCTCACGGACTCACCTTGGGGTGGCGCCGGAGCCGGTTGAGCGCCAGCAGGATGACGAGGCGCGCCAGCACCCCTAGCGCCACCAGCGGCGCCCACAGGGCACGGGCGCCCTGCAGGTAGTGCAGCCGGTAGAACCGCCACATCGAGCGGTGGAACGCCACCAGCATCCGCAGCGCTCGCTGCTGCGAACTCTGACCCTTGAGGTGCAGCACCCGGGCCTGCGCCTCGTACCAGACGCAGAGCCCCAGCTGATGGCGCAGCCGCCAGCAGAGGTCCAGATCCTCACCGTACATGAAGAACCCTTCATCGAACCCGCCCAGCCGCTCCCAGGCCTCGCGGCGCAGCAGCATGCAGGCGCCCGTGCCGCTGTCGATTTCGGTGGACAGGTCCGGGGGCAGGTGCCCCAGGTTGTAGGCGGCGAAGTGGGAGCTGCTGGGTCGCAGACGGCTCAGCCCCCCGAGCCGCCAGAAGGCGCTGAGCAGAGTGGGGAAGCTGCGGTGGCAGGCGCGGTCGAGGCTGCCGTCCGGCCGGTCGATGCGCGGCGAGATCGCGCCCCGGCGGGGATCCGCGGCCAAAGCCGCCCTCATCGTGGCCAGCGCCCCCTCCCCCAGCCTGGCGTCCGGGTTGAGCAGCAGCAAGTCCCCGGGCGCCGCCTGCCGCGCCGCCAGGTTGTTGGCACGGGCGAAGCCCAGGTTGCGCTCGAGCCGGATCAAGCGGACCGAGGGGAACTCTTGCGCGACCAGGTCCGCCGAGCCGTCGTCGGAGTGGTTGTCCACCACCACCAGCCGCTCCTGTGGCAACCCCTGGTCCAGGCAGGAGCGCAGGGCCGCCTCCACCTCCCCGCTCGACTGGAACGTGCAGATGAGGACGGACACCGTCGGGCCCGGCGGCCCGGGGGCCACCTAGGCGGTCCGGGAGGGGCTCAGCCCCGCCAGCGCGCCACCCCGCTCGGCGCTGATGTACCGGCGCAGTCCATCGCGCCAGCCCTCCAGCGGGGCCCGGCCCAGCTCCTGCCAGCGGCGGTTCTCCAGCACCGAGTAGCGGGGCCGGGGAGCGGGCGCCGCCCAGGCCGAGGTGGTGGTGGGCTGCACCTGCCCCTCGATCCCCACCTCGGCGAGAGTGGCCCGGGCAAACTCCAGCCAGGTGGTGGCGCCGGAGGCGGTCAGGTGGTAGAGGCCGTAGCTCTGCGTCTGCAGGAGCTCGATCAGGGCAGGCGCCAGCGTGCCGGTCCAGGTGGGGGTGCCGGTCTGGTCCTCGACCACCCGCAGGCTGCGACCTTCGGCGGCGGCGCGACAGATGGCCAGGGGAAAGTTGGGACCGGTGCCGCCGAACAGCCACGCGGTGCGGACCAGGAACAGCTCTCGGTGCTGCTCCTGGCAGACCAGCTCACCGGCGCGCTTGCTCTGGGCGTAGACCCCCAGCGGCTGGGGCGTGTCCGTCTCCGACCAGGGCCGGGGCTCGGCGGGCGGGTCCTGGCTGAAGACGAAGTCGGTGCTGATGTGGCAGAGCGGAACCCCCAGCTGGGCACACGCCCTGGCCACATGCCCCGCACCGTCGCGGTTGACGGCGAAGGCCAGCTCGGGATTGGCCTCGGCGTCGTCGACCCGGGTGTAGGCGGCGCAGTTCACGACCCGCTCCGGCCCCACCTGCCCCAGCTGCTCCTCGACCGCCTGCGGCTCGGTGATGTCCAGGTCCGCACGCTTGAGCCCCACCGCCTCATGGCCGAGCAGCGCGAGCTGCCGACAGAGCTCCTGGCCCAGCTGGCCGCCCGCGCCCAGCACCAGCACCCTCACGGCTGCCCGCTCAGGAGCGGCTGCTGGCCAGCGGCCGGTAGTTGCGCCGGTAGAAGTCCTGGAACTCGCCTCCCTTGATCGGCTCCCACCACTCCCGATTGGTCCGGTACCAGTCGACGGTGCGCTGCAGCCCGGACCGGAAGTCCGAGCGCGGGGACCAGCCCAGTTGGCGGGCACGACCGCAGTCGAGGGCGTAGCGGCGGTCGTGACCGGGGCGGTCGACCACCGGCTGGATCAGGGCCCGGTCGGCACCGGTCAGCGCCAGCACCGAGCTGGCCACCTCCAGGCCGTTCACCAGCTCCGCGGACTGCCCCAGGTTGTAGATCCCCCCCGCCTCCCCGCGGGCGAGGACGGTCGCGACCCCGAGGGCGTGGTCGTCCACGTAGAGGTAGTCGCGGACGGCGCTGCCGTCGCCATAGACCGGCAGCGGCAGCCCCTGGAGGGCCTGGGTGATGAACAGCGGCACGATCTTCTCGGGGAACTGGTGCGGGCCGTAGGTGTTGGAGCCCCGGGTCAGCTGGATGGGCAGCCCGTAGGTGGAGAGGTAGGCGAGGCAGAGCATGTCGCCCGCCGCCTTGCTCGCGGAATACGGGGAGCGCGGCCGCAGCGGGTCCGACTCGAGCGAGCGTTGGGGCTCGGCGACGTCACCGTAGACCTCGTCGGTGGACACCTGCAGGTAGCGCTGGTGCGAGTGGGCGCGGGCCGCCTCCAGCAGCTGGTGGGTGCCCAGCACATCGGTGCGGATGAAGGCCTCGGGGTCCAGGATCGACCGGTCGACATGGGTCTCGGCGGCGAAGTTGACGATGCAGTCCGCCTCCTTCGCCAGCCCGTCCACGAGGTCGCGGTCGCAGATGTCGCCGCGCTGGAATCTAAACCGGGGGTGGACCTCGACCTCCTTGAGGTTGGCGAGACTGCCGGCGTAGGTGAGCTTGTCCAGCACCGTCACCCAAGGAGGGTCGGCGCGGGCGAGCAGCAGGCGCACGAAGGCGGAGCCGATGAACCCGGCGCCGCCCGCCACCAGGATCCGCTCCGGCAGGCCCGCCAGGTCGTCGGGGCCCAAGACCGGCTCCGCCACCTCAGATGTTCTCCACCCGCCAGTCGAAGCCGATCCGGGGGTCGTCCCAGGGGATGCGCCCCTCGTCTGGTTGCTCGGGGTCGTAGGGCTCGCTGACGTAGTAGCAGAGCAGCACGTCTTGCAGGTCGAGGACCTGGTAGCCATGGGCCACCAGGGGTGGGATCGCGATCATCTTGGGGGCGTTCTCACCCGCCAGCACCACCTGGACGCGGCCGGCGCTCGCCGAGCCCTCGCGCAGGTCCACCAGCACGACCCGGGCGTTGCCCCGGACCACGTCCCAGTAGTCCCACTGCCGTTGGTGCCAGTGGAAGGCCTTGATCAGCTCCGGCGGGTTACCGCCCCGGGCGTAGGCCAGCGAGCGCGACATCTGGGCGAAGGGTTGCTCGGGCAAAAAAGGGCGGCCCTCGTCGTCGCGGTCGCCGCGCTTGAGCTGCTCCAGGAAGTAGCCGCGGGCGTCGCTGTGCACGGTGAACGACTTGACCATCACCCCCTCGATCGGGCCGAGGCGCTGGCGCAGGGGCACCGCGGCGCCCGCCGCCAGCACCCGCTCCACCCCTTCCGGAATCTCCAGCCAGGCCATCAGCCTCTCCTTAGCCCTCGTCCCCTCAGGCCAGGCTAACCCGGGAGTGGTCACCCAGCACCAGCTTGTGCGCCCGGGGCCGGGTGTCGCTCTTCTCGATCACCACATCGCGGCCGATGAGCGAGTCCTCGATCTTGGCCGCGCCCCGGATCACGGTGTTCTCGAGGACGATCGAGTGCTCGATCTCACTGCCCTCGACGACGACGTCGTGGTACAGCGCGGTGAAGGGACCGATGAAGGAGTCCACCACCCGGGTGCGCGCGCCGACGATCACCGGTCCCCGGATGGTGGACCCGATCACCTCACTCCCCTCTTCCAGGATCACTTTGCCCAGCAACCGGGAGTCCTCGCTGGAGCGACCCTCGCGGGTCTCCGCCAGCATCTCCAGCACCACGCGGTTGCACTCCAGGAGGTCGTCCATCTTGCCGGTGTCGATCCAGCGCCCCTCGACCAGGCGGGCCGTCACCCGGCCGCCGTGGTCGACCATCCACTGGATGGCATCGGTGATCTCCAGCTCGCCCCGGGCGGAGGGCTCGATCGAGTCCACCGCCGCATGGATGCTGCTGCGGAACAGGTAGATGCCCACCAGCACCAGATCGGAACGCGGCACGACCGGCTTCTCCACGAGCCGCACCACCCGCTCGCCGTCGAGCTCGGCCACCCCGAAGCGCTCGGGATGCGGCATCGGCTTGAGGAGGATGAGGGCGTCGGGCCGCTCCCGCTGGAACTGCTCCACCACCTGGCGCACCCCGCCGGTGAGGAAGTTGTCACCGAGGTACATGGCGAAGTCGGAATCGCCCAGGAAGGGAAGGGCGACCTTGACAGCGTGGGCCAGGCCCAAAGGCTCCTCCTGGGGGATGTAAGTCACCCTCGCCCCCAGCCCGGAACCATCCCCCACCGCCTGGCGCACCTCGGCCGCGGTGTCGCCGACGATGATCCCGATCTCGGTGATGCCCGCTCCCACCAGCGCCTCCAACCCGTAGAAGAGGATCGGCTTGTTGGCGATGGGAACGAGCTGCTTGGCCCCGGTGTGGGTGATGGGCCGCAGCCGGGTGCCCTTGCCACCGCTGAGCACCAGGCCCTTCACGGCGTCAAAGGCTATCAGCCCGCTTCGGACCACCCCGGGCCCGGCGGGCGCCGGAAACGCGCTTGGGACTCGGCCCGTCAGTAGGCGTGGCGGTGGAAGAGCAACCGCCAGGGGGTGAGCAGCAGGATCTTGAAGTCCAGGGCCAGCGACCAGTTCTCGATGTAATAGAGGTCGTAGAACACTCGCTCGTCGATGCTACTGGCCTGGCGCAGGTCGTTGACCTGGGCCCAGCCGGTGCACCCCGGCGGCACCGAGAGCCGCTCCTGATACCGGGGAACCGTGAGCTCGTATTCACGCACCTGGCTCTCGTGGACGCTGAGAGGACGCGGTCCCACCAGGCTCATCTCCCCGAGGAAGACGTTCCAGAGCTGAGGGAGCTCGTCCAGGCTAAATCTGCGCAGGAACCTGCCCACCGGGGTGCGGCGGGCATCGCCGCGAATCGTCTGCGCGGCTGCGTCGCCGCGGTCGGCACCGGCCAGCATGGAGCGCAGCTTCCAGATCTTGAACACGGCGCCGTCCCGCCCCAGCCGCTCCTGGCAGTAGAAGGGGGACCCTGGGGAGCCCAGCGATACCGCCAGAGCGCACAGGCCCACGACCAGCAGGGCGGGGACCGCCAGCACCACCACGATGAGGATGTCGAGCGCGCGCTTCAGGACCAGGTTCGCCCCGACCAGGCGGTTGGGCCGGATGCCCACGAGCGGGATGCCCGCCACCTGCTCCGGGGAGGCGGCGCTGGTCATGATCTCCAGGACGTCGGGGACGATCTTGACGTCCGCGCCAGCCTGAAGGCACTCGCCGGCGACGCGCAGCACGTCGTCGTGGGTCGAACCCACCAGCGCCAGCACCACGGTGTCCACCCGCTCCCGCTCGATGAGCGACCCGAGGCTGGTGGAGGCGGGGTACTCGGTCACGGCAAGGACCTGCCCGGGCTCATCACCGTCGGCCCGCACCCGGCCGACCACCCGATAGCCGTACTCGGGGAACATCCGCAGCCGGCGGAGCAGAAGGTCGGGCACCGACCCCGAGCCCACCACCAGCACTCGGACCGCCCCGCTCCCGCGACGCAGCAGCGCCGCGTAGCCGGCGCGGATCACCGCCCGCTCGAGCACAAAGAAGCACACCGCCGCCACGGCGCCGTCGGCCAGCACCAGCCGGGAGTAGGGGAAGCCCCGGTAGAGGTCCTCCAGCGCCAGGGCGACGATCACGAAGAGGGCCACCGACCCAACCGAGCGCAGCATCTCGTCGACGAACGACTCTCCGCGCCGGACCCGGTAGCGGCCGGTGAAGGCGAAGATCACGACCCAGAGGCCCGCCACCACCGGCACCGCCAGCAGGTAGACCTGAAAGCTCGGGATCTGGTGGCCGGGGATGGGCACCCCGGAGACATAGAAGCGGAAGCGGTAGCCCACCAGCGCCCCGGCCGCGGCCGCCAGGGCGTCGCCCACCATCCGCAGCCCGATCATCGGCAGAAGCCGGTGGGCGCGCTGCCGCGGGCTGGCGGTCAGCTCCAGGGGGCGCAGCAGCGGGCGGGTCTCGGCCACCCTACTCATGCTCCACCGGGCGCAGCCGCCGGCCCAGGCTGGCTCGGGCGATGCGGAGCTCCTCGCGGGTGACCCCGCCGGTCGCCAGGAGCGCGCCCAGGTAGACCAGGCCCGCGAAGATCCCGACCAGCACGATGTTCTGGCTCGGGAAGAGCCCAAGGACACCCGCCATCAGGGCGCCGGAGACGGCGATCGGCAGCAGGGCACGGCCCCAAGGCAGGTGGGACTCCAAGCGGCGGCGCACCATCCAGTATCCGGCCAGGAGCAGGAAGACCTCGGTGATCACGGTGGCCCAGCTG
This sequence comes from Candidatus Dormibacteria bacterium, assembly GCA_050734395.1. GTDB lineage: Bacteria > Chloroflexota > Dormibacteria > Aeolococcales > Bog-877 > Bog-877. The sequence continues at coordinate 15,304 of JBOHUK010000042.1, read as the reverse complement.
CTGCCAAGATATCCGGTCCCGCGGGGGAAGGCGGGGATCAGGACCAGGTTGAGCACGACGTTGACCACGATGCTCATCGCCGCCAGCAGCACGCTGTCCAGCTGCCGGTCCATGGCGCCCAGCCCGAAGACGAAGGTGTTGTTGACGAACATGAACACCAGGGCCACCGCCAGGATCTGGAGCGCCAGCGCCGACTGCGGGTAGATGTGCAGGATGGCGAGGATCCGGGCGGCGCCGAAGCCCAGGATGACCGCGACCGGCATGGCCAGCGCCGCCAGGAGCCGGATGCTGGCGGTGTAGGCGAGGCGCAGCGACTGCATCGCCTCCAGGTGGAGCACCGAAAGGGTGGGGAAGACCGCATTCATGATCGTCTGGGGAACGAACGAGAGGCCGTCCAGGAACTTGTAGGCGGCTTGGTAGTAGCCCACCTCGCGGTAGTCGCGCAGAGCGCTCAGGATGACCACGTCGATGCGGAAGTACACGGTGTTGAGGAAGAACACCAGAGCGAAGGGCAGAGCGATCTTGAGCAGTTGGCGGGTGAGCGTCAGGTCGAAGTGCAAAGTGGGCAGGAAGTAGCGCCGGGCGATGACCGCGTAGGCGTAGACGCAGGTGACTGCGTAGCTGGCGCCGTAGACCCAGAGATAGGCGGAGATTCCCAGTCCGGCGTGGGCCACCAGCGCTGTGCCCACCAGCAGGATGAGCGCCTCCGACCCGGTGGCCCAGGCCTCGTAGCGCATCTCCCCGGTGGCGTAGAAGGTGCTGCGCAGGACGTTGGCCACCGACGTGAACACCTGCAGCCAGAAGGCGGGCCACACCAGGGCAAAGAGCACGGGCCCCTTGAGCTTGGCCATCACCGCCAGCACCAGCAGGCTCAGCAAAAACAGCGGGATCTTGGCCGTCAGCACCGCTCCCAGATAAGTCTTGAGCTGGGCGCGGTCGCGGCTGCCCTCGCGCAGGTAGACGATCTGCAGCCCCAGGTCGCCGACGATGCTGGAGAGGGTGCTGAAGACCACGATGACGCCGAACTCGCCATAGCGGGTAGGCCCCAGCGCCTTCTGCTGGATCAGGAAGGCGCCCAGCACCAGCACCTTGGCGGCGCTGCGGGCGAGGAAGAGGATGGTGGTGTTGCGGACCGCCAGCTGCGCCCGGCTCAAGGCATGGGCTCAGGCGGCTCGCTCAGGCGCGCGCCGGGGCAGACGCAGATGGCGAGAGGCCGGCACCACCGCCACCACCACCAGCGCCGCCAAGAGCCACCACTCCGCCGCCAGGTCGTTCTTCCAGTAGGGGCTGTCCAGTAGCCCATGGACCACGATCGCAATCCAGCTGAGCGCCAGCGCTGCCGCCCAGGGGTGGTCACGGGGGCCGGCGCGGAGCGCGGGCAGCAGGTAGCGCACCAGCTCCAGGAAGAAACCGAGCAGGGCGACGAAGCCGAGCACGCCGAGCTCCACCCAGAAGTCGAGCTCGAGCTGGTCCGGGTAGTTGTGGGTCTGGGCGGCGGTGTCGTGGACCCGAGCGCGGTAGGGGCCGATCTCGCGTTGGAAGCCGGCCAGGCCGCTGCCGGTGAAGGGGTGGGCTTCAATCAGGTCCAGGGTGGCGTGCCAGAGGTGGGCCCGCGTGACCAGGGAGTTGGCCGGGTCGTTGGGGTTGAGCTCGTTCGAGATGCGGTGGCGGATCGGGGGCAGCGCCACCGCCACCAGCACCGCCACGACGCAGCCCGCCAGCAGGAGCCGGCGGCGGGGATGGAGGGCCGCCGCCACGACCGCGATCACCACCAGCGCCAGCCACGAGCCCCGGCTCAGGGTGAGCACGTCCCCGAGCCCCAGCAGGCACAGCGCCGCCCAGTGCACCCGGGGGTGGCGCACCCCGCCGAACAGCGCCAGCCCGAGCGCCAGCGCCACCAGCGGGTCGAGGAGGATGCCCCCGAAGTTGTTGTTGCTCCACAGCCAGGTGGGGACCGGCGGGACGGTGCTGAGGTTCAGGGTGTGGGCGTGCACCGCCTGGCCCAGGGCCACGAACTGGGAGACCGCCACGACCGCCCCGGCAACGTAGAGCCCATAGGCGAGCCGCTCCCAGTCCCAGCTGGAGCGGAGCGCGTTGACCGCCACATAAAAGAGGAGCAAGGGCTCGATCACGTAGTCCTTGGCGATCCCCAGCGCCGCCCGGCGATCGGGGCTATCGGCGATCGCGATCACCATCGCCACCAGCAGCACCGCCGCGATCACGCTGAAGGGCGTGTCCACCCGCGGCAGGCGGTTCTGCACCCCGCTCTCCAGGATGAACGCCAGCACGGTCAGGCCCAGCACCACCTCCAGACCGGTGAACGGCAGGCCTCCGAGGTGACCGCGCACGACGTAGGCAGGCAGTGCGGCGGCGGTGATGAAGACGCCTATACGACTCCACCGCATCGGCGGGGATTATAGGCGGCGCCCGATCACGGCCCGGCCCGGGCGAGGCTGCGCTCGAACTGGCCTAGAGGTCCCCGGCCGTCGGCAGCAGCCCGACCCGCTGGCGGACCTGGGCCATGGTGCGCCGCGCCACCGTCCGGGCCCGCTCGGCGCCCTCGCTGAGGATCTGGTCCAACAGGTCAGGCGCCTGGATCAACTCGTGGAAGCGCTCCTGGATGGGCAGCAGCGCCTCCACCGCCGCATCCCCCACCCGCCGCTTGAGCTGGCCATAGCCGAGCCCCTGCAAGGCCTCCCGAGCCGCGTCCCCGGTGAGCGCCCGGTAGATCTCCAGCAGGTTGGCCACCCCGGGCCCGGCGGTCGCGGCGTCCACCGCCGATCCGCTGTCCGTCTTGGCGCGCTGGAACTTGCGCATCACCGTCGCGGGCGGGTCGAGCAACCCCACCCGGCCCGCCTCGCCCTCGGCGCTCTTGCTCATCTTGCGCTCGGGATCGTCCAGCGCCATCACACGGCTCCCGGCGCCCAGGTGGCCGATGCGGGGCTCGGGGAGCACCAGCGTCTCGCCGAACAGGCGGTTGAAGCGCTCGGCGATGTCGCGGGTCAGCTCCAGGTGCTGGCGCTGGTCCTCCCCCACCGGGACGAAGTTGGTGCGGTAGAGCAGGATGTCGGCGGCCATCAAGACCGGGTAGTTGAACAGCCCCGAGCCGATCCGCTCCGACTGCCGGCTGCGGGACTTGTCCTTGAACTGGGTCATGCGCTCGAGCCAGCCCATCGGTGTGACGCAGCCCAGGATCCAGGCCAATTCGGCGTGCTCGGGGACGTGGGACTGCACCAGCAGGGTGGAGCGCTCAGGGTCGATCCCCGCCGCCAGGTAGAGGGCGACCAGCTCGCGGCTCTTGTCGGCGAGCCGGGCGGGGTCGTGGGCCGAGGCCAGGGCATGGAGGTCGACGACGCAGAAGTAGTTCTGGTAGAGGTCCTGCTCAAGCACCCAGGGCCGCAGCGCCCCCAGCAGGTTGCCGAGGTGGAGCTCCCCGGTGGGCTGCATCCCGCTGAAGACCACCGGCCGCTCCGCCATCGCCGGGATTGTAGTGGGAGGCGAATTCAGGCCTTCTCGGTCACCCGGTACTCCAGGTGGGATCCGAAGAGCAACCGCGTCTGGGCCTCCAGGGCGGGGATGACGCTGAGCACCATGAAGACGACCGGGTAGGCCAGGGTCTGGACGTCGGCCAAGCGCCGCCGCCACCAGGGCCAACCGGGGGGCCGTGGCTGGAGCCGGTTGTCCAAGACCGCCACCGCCAGGATGTTCAGCAGAGTGGTCGTCAGGATGATGCTGGCGGTGGTCTCCAGCAGCGCCCCGGCATTGGAGAGCGCGTAGTCGTAGTTGAAGAGCGAGGGCAGGGTCCCGGAGATCAGGATCAGCAGGGGGACGGTGGCCCAGCTCAGATGGTTGAACACCAGCATCCGGAAGCGGTCCAGCCGCACCCGCAGGGGGATCTCCTTGTGCCGGCTCATGCGGGCCGCCACATACGGGATGTCGGTCACCCCCCAAGCCCAGCGCTTGATCTGGTTGTACTGGCTCACCAGAGTGGTGCCGTAGTCCGCCGCCCTGGGAGCGTCGCCGTACATGGGCAGGAAGGCCGGGCGCACGTGGAGCCGGCTCCCGTAGGTGAAGAACGCCTTCCAGAAGAAGCGCGAGTCCTCGGGGATGACGTCGTCGTCCCAGAACCCCACCTCGGTCAGCAGCCGCAGCGACATGGAGTAGGCGGAGAACATGACCAGCCGCTTGGGGTGCTGGTGGAGGTACAGCTGCCATTGGGTCGTGAGGGTGGCCATCGAGCGCACCGCCGACGGCACCCGCCAGAGGTTGTTGAGGAACATCGGCACCGGCTGCCAGATCGAGGTCCCGCGATCCTCGGCCCGGCAGTACTGGTAGGTGATGTAGTTGAGGTACTGGGGGTGGACGCGGTAGTCCGAGTCCAGGTCGGTGACGATGGTCCGGTCGGGATCCAGCCCTAGGCGCGCGCAGGCTTGCTGAAGCACCGGCCCGCCGTAGGCCATGGCGGCCGACTTGCCCACCACGATCCCCGGGAGCAGCGGGTCCTGGATGTGCCAGAAGGCCCGAAAGCTCCCCCCGAACTTCTCCTGCAGGCGGGCCACGTTCTGGCCGCCCTGGAGATCGGTCTCCCGGGTGATGATCGCGCAGATCTTGAGCTCCCTGGGGTACTGGCTGGCGGCCAGGGCGGCGACGGTGCCGTGCAAGGTTTCGTAGCTCTCGGTGTAGGTGGGGATGAGGAAGGCGTGGGTGATGCCCTGAGCCGGGAAGCCGTCCGGGCCGACCCCGAGCTCCGCCAGCCTGACCCCCCAGTCCTCGCGCTGGGCCGCCTCCAGGAGCCGTATCCCTTTGAGCACATACCTGAAGGTGTGAACCAGCTTGACCAGCCAGTAGGTGTCGAGGATCACGGCGAAGGCGCCCAGCACCCAGAGGTACTCGAAGTTGGCGAAGGTGATGGCGAAGCCTACGCAGAGCGGCGCCACCAGGATCACCCAGACGGTGAGGCCCGGAGCCATCTCCCACAAGCGCTGGGTGATACCGGAGCGGGGTGCCGGCCGTTGCACCCCATTGAGCCGGTGCGGGGGGACGTAACCTGGAAGCACCCCCACCGGGGGGGGGTCGGGCAGGGGACCGGGAAGTGCCGGGAGACTGGCCACGACCAAGGATCCTACCCATGCTGAGATACAGGTTGAGACGATCTGCTCAAGGTGGACCGGTTCCGTCCGGGGCTGCGCTATGCTCCCGCCCCGTGGGTCAGCGCCTCGCCACCGCCTTCGCCTGGTCATCCCGGACCCTGGCCCGGCCCCCCGTCAGGATCGCGATCACGGTGCTGGCGTTCGCCATCTTCGTCCACTCGGTGAACCTGGGCGCCGCCTTTACCGCCTTCGCTCACCTGCGCTGGCCCTGGGCGCTGCTGGCCCTGGTCCTCTCCGGGCTCTCGGTCGTGGCCAGCGTCCTCGAGTGGGGCACTCTGGTGCGCGGCGCGGGCAAGGTCCTGGGCTGGCGCTACCTGGGCGGTTGGTACATGAAGGGCCTGTTCGTCAACCAGGTGCTCCCCGCCGGGGTGGGCAGTGAGGCGGTCCGCGCCATCCGCGTCGGCAAGGTGGTCGGGCACGGTCCGGTGATCGCCTCGCTGGTCGGCAGCCGCATGGCCGGCAGCCTGGGGATGGCAATTTGGGGGCTGGTGGGGGCGGTAGTCCTCCACACCGTCTTCCGCGTTCCTGACCTGGTGGGCTTCGCCACCTTCAGTGGCCTGATGCTGGCGGGCTGGGGACTGCTGCTGGCCGCCGAGTGGCTCTTCGCCCGCCTCATGGGCAAGGCTCCCGAGGAGCTGGGCTGGCGGCGGCGGCTGCACCGGGTCGGCCCCTTCGTGCGCTCCCTGGCCAAGTTCAAGGGCGCCCCCGGTGCCCTGGCCTGCTCGATCGTGGCGGGCGGGATCGGCTGGGGGCTCAATCTGCTGGCGATGGAGGCCTTCAGCCGGGCTCTGGGTCACACCATCTCCTGGGAGGTCTTCGCGCTCGCCCTGCCGGTGGCCCTGCTGGTCACGTTCATCCCCATCTCCGCCAACGGCATCGGCATCCGCGAGGGAGTGCTGGTCTTCCTGCTCCTGCAGTTCCACGTCCCGATCGGGGTGGCGGCGGCCATGAGCATCTTCGTGGACTTCCAGCTGCTCCCCTTCGCCGTCCTGGGCGGTGGCCTGCACCTGGCGGAGCGGGCGCTCCACCACACCTACGCGCGGCTGAGCCGGGTAGGGAGCCTGGGCCGGGGCACCCAGCTCGCCCACGCCACCCTGCACTGGGTGGTAGCCCCCGAGTACGTGGTCGAGCTCTCGCGCCGCTAGCGCGTCAGCTCGCCCCTCCCGACTCGTACTCCAGCAGCTGGCGCTTGCGCTCCGCGCCCCAGTGGTAGCCCCCCTCGCCGCCACTCTGGGGCACGACCCGGTGGCAGGGGATCAGCAGCGCCACCCGGTTTCGAGCGCAGGCGCCCGCCACCGCCCTGGCGGCGGCCGGTTGGCCCAGCTCGCGCGCCAGCTGCGAGTAGGTCTTGGTGCTGCCCCGGGGGATGGCGCTGATGGCGCGCCACACGCGCCACTGGAACACCGTGCCGCGTACGTCGAGCGGCAGCTCCCGACTTGCCTTCTGGCCCGCCGCCAGCGCCGAGACCACCTCCGCCAGGCCGGCCAGGCCGTCGTCGTCGGCTAGCAGGCGAGCCTCGGGGAACTCGGAGCGGAGCTCCGCCTCCAGCGGCTCGCGCCGGCCTCCGATCTTGACCGAGCACACCCCGCGCTCGGTCGCGGCCACCAGCACCCAGCCCAGCGGGGTGCGCAGGCAGGTGTGGCGTATCTCCACCCCCCCGCCGCCCTCCCGGAGCTGGCGGGGGAGCATCCCCAGCACGGAGGGGGCGATCTCGTAGAAGGCCCGGCTGGACCCGAAGCCCGCCTCGTACAGGGCTTCGGTGACGGCCGAGCCCTGGCCCAGGCGCTTCCGGGCGCGGGCCAGCCGCACCGCTCGGGCGTACTGGCTGGGGGTGAGCCCGAACGCCTGGCGAAAGCTGCGTCGCAGGTGTCCGGGGCTGACCCCCAGGCGCTGCCCGAGCCATCCCAGCGTTGCCCTCCCGGGCGCCTGCTCGATCAGCTGGCGGGCCTGCTCGGGAGCCGCGGTCTGGAGGTCGAGGGCGGCGTTCACCGCCCCAACATATGACGCAGCGGCCTCTCCGGCCATCCGATTCCGGCCATGGCTAGGCGCCAGCGCCCGTAGTGCGCCGCACCAGGGCCGCGAAGTGGACCAGGGTGGCGACGCCGAGCACCACCCCCAGCGCCAGGTCGAAGGCCGAGGCCGGGCCACCGGCGATCACCAGGGTGCCGCCCACCCCCACCGCGGCCGCCCCGGCGAAGGTGCTCGTCTTGCCCCATCCGGTCGCGACCAGGTCCGGGCGGTGGCGCAGCCAGGGGTAGAGGATGAGGAAGGCGATGGCGGGCAGCGCGTAGCGGGCAAGGATCAGCGCCGCGAGCCAGGCCGGGAGAAGGCTGGTCCAAAGCGCCGCGATCGCACAGACCGAGAAGAAGACCGTGTCCATCACCGGGTCCAGGACCCTTCCCAGGACGGTCACCGGCCCGACGTGACGCGCGATCCAGCCGTCGGCTGAGTCAAGGACCGCGATCGGGGCCCCGACCGCCAGCAACAGCGCCCGACCCTCGGTGAGCGGAGGCATGACCGCCAGCAGCAGCAGCGGCAGCGCCAGGTAGGCGCGCACCGCGGTCAGCTGGTTGGGCAGTCCCATGCCCTCCAACGGGTGCTGGTCGGGGAAGGTGCGCAGCAGTGGCAGGGCCAGGAGCAGCACCAGCGAGGTCGCCAGCCACCAGACCGCGGCCCAGGCAATGGCCGGGACCAGGTCGCTGCCGAGGATGCCGGCGCTGATCCCGCCCGGCACGCTGAGCACCAGACCCAGCCCCCAGCAGAAGACCAGAGCCCGCCGCAGGCGCGGGCTCCCCCGCCAGCGCCCAGAGGCCCCAGTGGCCAGCTGGGCCAGCGCCGCCAGGCTGCCGCGGGCGGGCGGCCTGGGGGCCCCCGAGCCGCTCAGTTCTGCCGACGAGTGGGTCGTGCGGTCCGAGCCATGCGCCATTCTGGGGGCATCTTGATGGCTCCGGCCGCCTAGCCCGCCTGGCGACGCAGCCGCCGGTCCAACAGCCGCAGCGCCCCCAGCATCCCCAGCAGGTGCGGGACCTGCAGTTGCAGGCGGCTGGCCAACTCGACCAGCGCTCCCAGGGTGGCCTCGACCTCCAGCGGCCGGCCGGACTCCACGTCCTGGAGCATCGAGGTCTTGTGGGCGCCTACTGACCCGGCGCCCTCAAGGCGCCGCTCCACCCCAACCGGGAGCTCGACCCCCAGCCGCCGGCCGACCAGCTCCACCTCATTCATCATCGAGCGCGCCAGCTGGGCGCCGTCCGGGTCCTGGGTGATCTCCTCCAGCGTGCATCCGGTGAGCGCGGAGATGGGGTTGAGGGTGGCGTTGCCCAGCAGCTTGAGCCAGAGCTCCGCCCGCAGGCCGCGGACCACCGGGGCCCGGAAGCCCGCCCGCGTAAGCGCCGCCGCCAGGGGCTGGAGCGCCTCCCGGTCGGTGCCAGCGGGGTCGCCGAGGGCGACCCGCCAGCCCTCGTAGTGCTCGACCACCCCGGGCTCCAGCACCCGGGCGGCGGGGTAGACGACGGCCCCCGCCACCCGCGCCTGGCGCAGGTGGCGCGCGATGCCACCCTGCGGGTCAACCGCCTCCAGCACGGTCCCCTGCAGCTCACCGCCCCAGCCCTGGAAGAACCACCACGGAACCCCGTTCTGGGCGCCCACCACCGTCATCCCCGGCCCGAGATGGGGAGCCAGCTCCGGGACCACGGCGGGGAGCGCGTGCGCCTTGACCGTGAGCAGGACCACCTCCGCCCCCGCCACCGCTGCCAAGTCATCGGTGGCCGCGGCCTGGACGGTGAAGTCCGAGCCCAGCCCGACGACCTGCAGCCCGCGCTCCCTGATCGCGCGCAGGTGTGGCCCGCGAGCGATCAGGGTCACCTCCTCGCCAGCCCGGGCCAGATGGCCGCCCAGCAGGCCCCCGGTGGCCCCGGCGCCGACCACGGCGAACCTCACAGCCACCTCACCCCGGGGCGATCGCCTCCCGCACCAGGCGCCGCTGCACCTTGCCGGTTGGGGTCCTGGGGATGGAGTCGACGAAGTAGAGCGTGGTCGGCACCTTGAAGTCGGCCAGGCGCTCCCGGCAGTGCGCCTGCAGCTGGCGTCGCCCGACCTCCGAGCGCAGCACCACCGCAGCCGCCACCTCCTCGCCCCAAACCGGGTGCGCGACTCCGAAGGCGACCGCCTCGGCCACCGCCGGGTGCGACTCCAGGGCTTGGTCGATCTCCGCCGGGGCGATCTTCTCCCCGCCGCGGTTGATGAGCTCCTTGAGACGCCCCGCCAGGGTGAGCACCCCCGAACCATCCAGCGACCCCAGGTCGCCGGTGCGGAACCAGCCACTGGTGAAGGAGGTCTGGTTCGCCTCCGGGTTGCCCTCGTAACCCTCGATCACGTTGGGCCCACGGATCACCACCTCCCCCGAAACCCCTCGCGCCAGCAGCCTTCCCGCCTCATCCATGGTCGAGATCTCGACCCCGGTCCCCTGACCCACCGTCCCCGGCCGGCGGTGCCCAGGCGGGAGCGGGTTGGAGGCCATCTGGTGGCTGGCCTCGGTCATGCCGTAGGCCTCCAGCACCGGCACCCCAAAGGCCTCCTCCATGGCCGCGAACTGCTCCGGGGCCAAGGCTGAGCTGCAACTGCGCACGAAGCGCAGCCGGTCCCGCCCCGGTGCCCCCTCACCCAGGCGCAGCAGGGTGAGCCGGTGGGGCGTCGGCGAGGCGGAGAACCAGGTGGGGCGGTGTTCCTCAAGCAGGCGGCGGAACTGCATCGGGTTGAAGCCCCGCGGCACCACCACCGTGCCTCCCTGGGCCAGGGTTGCCAGCGCCGACGCCACCAGCCCGTGCACGTGGAACAGCGGCATCACGCACAAGGAGACGTCCTCGGCGGAGAGCTGGTAGTGGCGGCCGATGTTGTCGACGGAGGCACAGAGGTTGCGTTGCAGCAGGGGCACGCGCTTGGGACGGCTGGTCGTCCCGCTGGTGTGCAGCACCAGCGCCACATCGTCGGGATGCACCGCCTCCAACGGGCTCGCCCCACCGCCGCTGGGCTCCATCTCGAGGCGGCCCCGCTCGTCGATGGCCACCTCCACTACCCGCCCCCCCGCGGGCAGCGCCCGGCGCGCCGCCTCCCCCTGGCCAGGTGGGAGCAGGAGTAGCTCCGCCCCGGTGTCCTCCAAGTAGAACGAGAACTCCTCCTGCTTGTAGGCAGGGTTCAGAGGACAGGCGGTGCCGGCGGCAGCGGCCCCGAGGAAGAGCACCAGCGCCTCGGGCCCATTGGGCAGCGCCATCGCCACCCGCTGGCCGCGCCGCAGGCCCAGCGCCCGAAGGCGGGAGGCCGCCTCCTCCACCAGCTCACCCAGGCGCGAGTAGGTGAGGCTTGGGCCCTCGGGTACCACCAGGGCCGGAGCCCGGGGGTCACCCCCCTCGAGCAGCTGGTTCAGGGTCCGTGGACTCAGCAAGCCTCTCTCCCCAGTCCGGCCGCCGCCGGGACCACGACCCGAGCCGGCAGGCCCCGCCGAGTGTATCGAGCGCCGGCCCGCCTCCAGCCCGAGTTGCAAACGTCTGCACCCCCCCTTGACCGAAGTCGGGCCGTGGTGTAGGGTGCCACCAAATGCGCTGGGAGGGGACTCCCCGACGGCGCGCCCACAGCGCCGCCTGGAGGGACTGATGAGACTGGCCAACGTCCGCACTGAGCGCGGCTTCCGGCTTCACGTGCGGGGGCGCGACGGCTACGTCGACGCCGAGGCGGAAACCGGTGCCGCCGGCCTGGCCAGCCTGGAACTGGTGCTCCGCGAGGGTGCCGCCGCCTGGGACGCCCTGCGGGCCCTCGAGTCGCAGCCCGGGCGGGAGGTCGACCCCGCGGACCTCGGCCCGGCCGTCCCGGCGGCACCCCGGGTGCTCTGCCTCGGGGTCAACTACGGCGAGCACGCCAAGGAGACCGGCCGCGAGGTGCCCAAGTGGCCAGAGTGCTTCGTGCGCGGCACCAGCAGCCTGACCGGCCCCTACTCCGACCTCGTCCTGCCCGCGCTCAGCGAGCGCTTCGACTACGAGGGCGAGCTGGGGGTGGTCATCGGCCGCGGCGGCCGCTACATCCCCGCCGAGGGAGCCCGGGACGCGATCGCCGGCTACGTCGTCTGCAACGACGCCTCGGCCCGCGACTGGCAGCGCGCCGGCACCCAGTGGACCCCGGGCAAGAACTTCGACCAAACCATGCCACTCGGCCCGGAGCTGGTGACTCCCGACGAGATCGACGTGACCGACATCACGCTTACCACCAAGGTCAACGGCGAGGTCCGGCAGTCGGCTCGCACCTCGCAGATGCTGGTGGACGTCCCCCACGCGATCGAGTTCTTCTCCACCTTCACCACTCTCTCGCCCGGGGACGTGATCGCGACGGGCACCCCGGGGGGGGTGGGCCTCGGCCATGAGCCGCCGCTCTGGCTGCACCCCGGCGACCTGGTGGAGGTCGCCATCGAAGGGGTGGGCACGATCCGCAACCGGGTGGTGGCAGAGCCGCCAGATCAAGTCCTGAGCAGGTGGGTTCCCGGCCAGGTCGCTGGCCGGGGCCTCTGAGGCCGCGGTCCGTTCAAGGAGAGGAGGACTCCATGATTTGGTTGCACCGTAGATGTGATGGCACCGCGCATGGGGTGGACGAGCCGCCCAAGCGCTCGCGCACCCGGCGGCTCGGCTTCATCGCCGCCGCCGCCACCCTGGCCGCCGGGATCGCCGCCGGCTCCGGCGCGCTCCTGGCCCCGGCCACGGCCGCGAGCGGTTCTTTGGTGATCGCCGACCTGGCCCCCTTCACCGGCCCGGACGCCGCCCTGGGGGGCTACTACTACGCCTCCTGTCTGGCGGCGACCACCGCCATGAACAAGGACGGCGGGGTGCTGGGTCACCAGCTCACCTGCAAGACCTTCGACACCAGAGGCGATCCGGCGGACGCCGTGCCGGCCACGAACCAGATGTTCGCCACCACCTCAAACCTGGTTATGGTGATCGGCTGCACCTCGGACGAGGCCGCCTCGGTCGTGCCCATCATCAACTCCAAGAAGATGGTGGTCTTCGGCATGACCGGCCAGTCGGAGTTCGACCACGTCAAGTACCCCTACTTCTTCCGGCTGGTCCCGCCCGACCTGGCGGAGTCCTACGCCATGGTGGCGATCGCCAAGTTCCACAAGCATTACAAGAAGATCGCGCTCGCCTTCGGTAACGACATCGGCTCCCAGACCTTCGTCCAGCCGGCCATCCAGGCGATCCACAAGGCCGGCCTGACGCTCTCCGCCAACGTCACCCTGGACCTCACCGCCACCACCTTCCGCACCGAGGCGGAGGAGGTGGTGAACAGCCATCCCGACGTGATCCTCACCGAAGCCCTGGGCTCCGCCGAGGCCACCTTCCTCTCCGAGGTCAAGCAGCTCGACGGGGGCAAGATGATCCCGGTGATCGGAACCTCCGCCACCATTGACCCCTCGTGGTTCTCCTCGGTGGCCGCCGCCATCGGCGCCTCCACCCTGGCCAGCCACTACGTCGCCGACAACCTGGTCACCGCCACCGCCGGGCCTGAGTTCACCCCCTTCGACGACGCCATGAACGCCGTCAAGTCCCAGGTGACCAGCGACGACGCCGGCAGCCTCGAGACCCTGCTCTCAGGCCCCGGTGCCGTCCATCTCTTCGACGGCATGAACCTGGCCGCCTTGGCCATGATCATGGCCAAGAGCACCAACCCCAGCGTCTACAAGGCCGACATCCTGAAGATCGGCGATGGGGTCAAGGGGGCGGTAGTGGTGCACAGCTTCGCCGAGGGGAAGTCGGAGCTCGCCAAGGGCAAGGCGATCCGCTACGTCGGCCCCGGCGGCCCGACCAACTTCGACGCCTACCACGACTCTCCGGGGATCCTGCAGATTGATGGCTACAAGGCGAGTGGCGCCGTCACCGTCAACGGTGGCATCACCACCGCGCAGCTGCGGGCGGTGTCCTAACTCCTCGGACTCAATCGACCCTGACCGGGTGGGGCGGACGCCGCCCCACCCGGTTCGCTCGTTTGCTGGGGGATCGCCCTAACCGATGAGCCTGCTGATCGCATCCCTTGGGTTCGGATTGGTGACGGCGGCGGTGCTGGCCATCTCCGCCGTCGGCTTCACCGTGCAGTTCGCCGTCACCGACGTGCTCAACCTGGCCTTCGCCGCGGTGATGATCGCCTGCGCCTACGTCGCCTACCTCGTCAACCAGACCGGGCAGTCGGTCTGGTTGGGAATGGTGGCCGCCGCGGTCTTCGGGGCGGTGCTGGCACTGGTTATCAACCGCTTCATCTACATGCCCTTCCAGCGCCGCGGCACCTCCCCCATCGCCGTCGTCATCGTGTCGCTGGGCATCCTGCTCATCGTCGAGTTCACGGTGCAGGCGCTCGAAGGCCCCAACAACGTCTCCTACACCATGAGCCAAGGGGCCACCCTCCAGGCCGGTGGACTGACCCTGACGGTGGTGCAGCTGGTGATCATCAGCCTGGCGGTGGGGGCCATGGTCGGCTTGCACCTGCTGCTGCGCTACACGCGTTTCGGCAAGGCGATGCGGGCGACCGCCGCCGACCGCACCCTGGCCCGCAACTGCGGCATCCGCACCGACCGGGTGGTGACCCTCGCCTGCCTGCTCACCGGCGGGCTCTGCGGGGTCGCGGGAACCGTCTTCGCCATCAACTCCGGCAGCTTCGGCGCCACCAGCGCCGACCTCTTCTTGGTGATGATCCTGGCGGCGGTTTTCCTGGGCGGCCCGGGCCAGCCCTACGGGGCCATGCTGGGGGCCTTGGTGATCGGGGTGGCGACCGAGGTCAGCGCCGGGATCATCACCTCCGACTACAAGTACGCGGTCGCCTTCGTGATCCTTCTCGTGGTGCTGGCGGTCCGCCCCCGGGGACTCTTCGGCACCGGGGTCATCGGCTGAGATGCGCGTTCTCCCAGCGGAGCTGACAGGCAGATGAGCCAGGCCACCCTCTTCTACCTGGCCAACCTGCTGGTCTACGGGGCGGTCGACGCCATGGCCTGCCTCGGCCTGTCCATGCAGTTCGGCTATGCCGGGGTGAGCAACTTCGGCTTCATCATCTTCCAGGCGGCCGGGGCCTACACCGCGGCCGTGCTCTCCCTACCCCACGACACCGCCAACGGCGGCTTCCAGACCTACATCGGCGGACTGAGCCTGCCCTTCCCCATCCCCTGGATCGGGGCGGCGGTGGTGGGCGGGCTGGTGGCTCTGCCCTTCAGCGTCCTGGTGGGCAGGCGGCTCACCGGTCACGTCGCCGCCATCGGGCTCCTGGTAACGGCGGTGATGTTCAACCTGCTGGTCACCAACTTCGTGCCCCTCTTCAACGGCGCCGCCGGGTTGTCCATCGTGCCCCAGCCGCTGCACAACGTCCTCAACCCCCAGAGCCAGGGCTACCAGTGGGGCTACGGCCTGGCGGCGGCGCTGCTGACCGTCGGCGTCTTCTGGCTCTTCCACCGCATCACCGAGTCCCCCTACGGGCGCAGCCTGCGGGCGATGCGTGACAACGGCACGGTCGCCGACGCCCTGGGGAAGGACCTGCTCAGCATGCGCACCGCGGTCCTGGTGCTGGGCGGGGCGGTGGCGGGGCTCTCGGGCGGGATGCTGGTCGGGTTCATCACCCTCTGGGACCCGGGCGCCTGGGGCTACGCCGAGACCATCGTCCTGTTCGCCGCCGTGATCATCGGCGGGCGGGGCAACCACTGGGGGGCCGTGCTGGGGGCGGTGCTGGTGCCGGTCGGCTTCGAGGAGGCGACCCGCTTCCTCCCCGCCTTCGGCTCGCCCGGGCTGGTCGCCGCCCTGGAGTGGGTGGCGATCGGGCTGCTGATCGTCGGCTTCCTCTGGTTCCGCCCCCAGGGCATCATCCCCGAGCGGCGCCGGCGGATCTTCGCCAAGGCCAGGCTGGCAGCCCCGCTCAATGGAGACGGCGACCGGCTGCTCGCCCTAGGCGCCCGGGCGGGCCCCGAGGCGTCGGCCGGGACGCCCATCCTGGCGACCGAGGAGGTCCGGGTGAGCTTCGAGGGGGTGCTGGCGGTGAACGGGGTCAGCATCGGCCTGGAGCCGGGCCGGTTGACCGGCCTGATCGGTCCCAACGGGGCCGGGAAGTCGACCCTGCTGTCGGCGCTGGCGGGCACCGTCAAGCCC
>JBOHUK010000041.1:0-14372 GCA_050734395.1 Candidatus Dormibacteria bacterium | reverse complement strand
CCGCCGAGGGCTCCGCCGCCACCAGCATCGTGGCGCTGGCCGAGAACGGCGCCCACACGATCCTCATGGCGGGCGACGGCCTCTTCGAAGTCGATGGCACGATCTTTGACAACTCCAACGGCTGCCTAACTCACAGCAGCCCCGAGTCGATCGCCGATGGCTGTGGCAAGTGGGGTAACGTACAGCACCCTGACATCCTCGACGGCAAGCAGTCAGGAACCATGTACGACTGGGGTACGCTGGAGTACTCCAGCATCGTTGATGCGCCCTGGGACTCGTGCTTCGGCACCCCATCGGGCGCCCGAGCGGGCACTCTCACGGCGCCATCCCTGCCCGCCAGCGACCCCTCGGCCGATCTGGCGGGCATGCACGACGCGTCGTGCAGCGCAAACGACACGAACGTGTGGTACGGGACGCTAACCCAAGGTGGGAGCCCAAGGACGAGCTTCGGTGAGCTCGGGCTGCCCGCACCCCCCGGCCCCACCGACGCCGGCTGCGGCGGTCAGGTGAACAACCCAGCGACAGGCACGGTAGGACCAACCACAGCGACGGCGGACTATCCCGCCTACCCCGCGGGCACCACCGTCTATTACCCGGGCGTCTACACCAGTCCCGTGGTGATCACCGGCAATGCCGTCTTCTACGACTGCAGCCAGACGGATGACATCACGGGTGCCTCCCCTCCCAATCCCGGGATCTACTACTTCGCCCAGGGTCTGGTTATCCGCCCCGTGGCCGGCACCTCGGTGTTTGGGAACAACGTGCTGCTGGTCACCCAAAACCCGATCCCGAACGGCACCATCGCCAGCAGCCCCTCCGGGGTGCCGGGCGAGGACAATGGCTACCAGAACACCGGCGATGGCGAGCCCACAATCGGCTACGGCTCCGCCAACTGCGACGGCACCAGCACAGGCGAGACCTGCTCCGGGCAGGGAACAAGCTCCACCAGCTGCAGTGTCAACGGTGGCGCCGCGCGCGGCGCCACGGCGACCCTCAACTGCAACTCTGACGCCAACGCGCAGTGCGGAAACTCAATCTGCTTCAAGATGAACCCGACCTCCACCCAGGGCCTCAATGACTCACTGCAGATCGGCGGTAATGGCACCGTCAACCTGAGTGGTCCTCAAGATGGAGACTGGAACCAATTCGTCTTCTGGCAATTGGACCAAGCCGGGGTGGCGGCCGGTGGCTACAGTCCTGGCGACACCGAAGAGGCCAACATCGGACTGGACAACCTGATCGGTGACAGCGCCAACATCACCCTCTCCGGGGTTCTGGTGGACGCCACCAACTTCCAGGGCCAGGATCCCACCAACGAGCGCTACTGGGGTGGAAACGCCAGCCTTCCGTACGTCCCGGGCGGCCTCCTGGTTGCCGGCTACGGGATCGCCACCGACAGCAGTGGCTCTGACGCGTACGGTTCCTACGGCACCGGGCTCACCTGCGGCGCAGGGCAAGCGGGCGCAGGCGGCAGCGGCTGCCAGGTCTACATCGACGGCCTTGCCCTGGTCGGGATGTTCCAGACCCAGGGTGAGACCCAGCTGGCGATCGCTGGCTCCGGGAAGGCCATCGCAGGGGTCCAGGGCTCCGCGATCCTGACGGGGTAGCCGCAATGACTCACCGCCGGGACCGTCGCGGCCAGGCCGTCGTCGAGTTCGCCTTGGTCGCTCCCGTCTTCTTCGCCCTCCTCTTCGGGGTGGTGGCCGCCGGCTGGCTGTTCTTCCAGAACTCGGCGATCGGGGACGCGGCGCAAGGGGGTGCCAGAACCGCCCTGGTCGAGACATCGCTCGACTCCACCACCAATCCCCAGGCCCCGGGCGATGAGTGCGAGTCCGGGCTGACCAAGTCGGGGACGGTGGGCACCGGCACCAACCAGACGATCGAGTCGGCCGTGCAAAAGGCGGCCAACATCGTCCCGGTCAACCCCAACCCGCTCTGCCACTACGCCAGCGACGCCAGCAACGTCCTGACGCAGACCCCGGTCGCGGGCGACGCTTCGATCAAGCTCACCGCCACCGGAGGGCTGAGCAGCCCCACCTCCTTCACCGTCCAGGTGAGCTACGTGGCCCACCCGCTGGCACCGCTGCTGGGGACCACGATCACTCTCACCTCCAGCAGCACCCTGATCGCTCAGGGTGCCGCCAACGGCTGAGCGGGATCTAGCGCAGCAGGCGCGAAAGCCGACGATCCGCGAGCGGCTTGCCCCCGGTCTGGCAGGTGGGGCAGTACTGCAAGGAGCGGGTGGCAAAGGCCACCTCCCGGACCGTGTCGCCACACTCGGGGCAGGGCTGGCCGGTACGACCGTGGACCCGCATTGCCTGGCGCTTGCCGTCCTTGAGCTGGGCCGGTTCCAGTCCCCGAGCCCGCTCTGAGGCCGGGCCGAGCAGCGAGACCAGAGCTGAGTGCAGGCGGGAGACCTCGTCTTCCGACATCCGGGCCGCCGCCTTGAACGGCGAGAGGTGGGCCAGGTGCAGGGCCTCGTCGGAGTAGGCGTTGCCCACCCCGGCCAGTAGCGACTGGCTGGTCAATGCCGCCTTGACCGTGCCCGGGAAGCGCTGGAGCAGCCCGCCCAGGTACGTGGCGTCCAGCCGCGGGTCGAGCGGGTCGATGCCCAGGGCCCGGATCTGAGGCAGATCCCCGGGATCCGGGACCAGCCAGAGGGCGAGGCGCTTCTGCGTCCCCGCCTCGGTGATGTCCAGCCCGGGGGCGGCATCTTCCGGCTCGGTGAGCAGCCCCAGGCGCAGGGCGATGGGCGAGCGGCCCGGTCGGGCCGTGGCCTGGGGCAGCGACTGGTACCAGTGGACCCAGCCGCCGCGGGCCAGGTGGGCCACCAGCCAGGTCTCTGAGAACTGCAGGCACAGGTATTTGCCCCGCCGGTTCACCCCCAGGCAGGTCTGTCCCAGCAGCTGCTGGGGGCCTTCCCCCACCGACTTCAGCGCGGCGAAGGAGGCGAGCTCAGCCCTGGCCACCTGTCGCGAGCGCAGGCGGCGGTCCAGGAAGTCGGTCAGGCCCTCCAGCTCGGGGAGCTCGGGCACGGCTCAGTCAGCTGGTAGAGGCGCCGCCGGGCTCAGGGCAGACGCCAAGGGCGGGCGGTGGCCCCGATCCGGGTCCAGGTGTTGATCACCGCGATGACCCAGATCAGCTCCGCCAGCTCCCGCTCTGGGAAGTGCCGGCGGGCGCCTTCCAG
The DNA here is from genome assembly GCA_050734395.1 of Candidatus Dormibacteria bacterium. Taxonomy (GTDB): domain Bacteria; phylum Chloroflexota; class Dormibacteria; order Aeolococcales; family Bog-877; genus Bog-877. The sequence continues at coordinate 11,185 of JBOHUK010000041.1, read as the reverse complement.
GACCGAATCGGCGACCGGGCGCTCGGAGACCCTGGTCTCGGCCTCGGCCAACTCCAGCGCCGCCCGCTCCCGCGCCGTGAAGAAGGGCGCTTCGGACCAGGCTGCCAGCGCCGCCAGCCGCCGTGGGTCCTCGCCCGCCTCCAGCGCCTGGCGGTGGTGCAGGTCGACGCAGTAGGCGCAGCCGTTGATCTGGGCTACCCGCAGCCGCACCAGCTCCAGCAGTCCTCGCGCAATCGTGGTCTGGCGGCAGGCGCCCTCGAGTCCGCGCAGGGCCTTGGCCGCCGCCGGGGCGAGCTCCTCGACCTCCACCCGCACCCCGGGGTCAAAGCGAGCCGGGGCACCGGGGCTGGCATCGCTCACCCCACCACTCTAGCCAAGCTCAGAGAACCGAGCTCAGGAGGCTCGCAGGCCCACCAACTGGCGCTCGGCCACTCCCCAGTGGGGCTGCACCCGCAACTCCTCGGGGGGAACCGGGCGGCTGATGTAGTAGCCCTGGACGAGGTCGCAGCCCACCTGGGCCAGCAGGTCCAGGGTGGCCAGGTCCTCGATGCCCTCGGCGACCACCTTGAGCCGCAGGGCGTGGCCCAGCTCGATGGTGGCCGCCACCACCGCCAGGTCGCGCTGCTTGTCGGGCGAGAGCCGGGTGATGAAGCTGCGGTCCAGCTTGAGCTCGGTGACCGAGAGGTTGGCCAGGTAGGCCAGCGAGGTGAAGCCCGCCCCGAAGTCGTCGATGGAGATCCCCAGGCCCAGCTCGCGCAGCTCGGCCATGACCACCTTGCAGGCCTCGAAGTCGCGGATGACGGTGGTCTCGGTGATTTCCAGGATCAGCGAGGAGGCCGGCATTTGATGGCGGCGGAGAGCCTCGCGGACGGTGGAGACGAAGTCCGGGTCGAGCAGGTTGGAGACTGAGATGTTCACCGAGACGATGAGTGGGTGCCCCTCCTCGCGCCAGCGCGCCGCCTGGGCCAGCGCCTGGTCCAGGACCCAATTGGTGAGCTCCGCCATCAGCCCCGCCTCCTCGGCCAGCGGCAGGAACTCGAGCGGCGGCACCATCCCCAGGCGCGCGTTGGGCCAGCGGATCAGCGCCTCCACCGTGGGGGTGCGGCCGCTGCGCAGCTCCAGCTGGGGCTGGTAGTGGAGGACGAACGCACCCTCCCCGACCGCGTGGCGCAGTTCCTCCAGCAGCATCAGCCGGTTGCTCTCTCCGTCCAGCTGGTGCCGGTAGACCTCGAAGGTCGAGTCGGTGAGCTTGGCCCGGTACATGGCCAGGTCGGCGCAGTGCACCAGCGCGGCGCTGTCCGAGGCGTCCTGGGGCGCGCTGGCGGCACCGATGCTGGCCCCGATCCGCACTGGGACGTCGTTGAGCATGAAGGGCTGCTTGAGCTTGACGATCACTCGCTCCGCCACCGCTGCCACCGTCTCCGCGTCAGGGTGCAGGACGACGAGCCCGAGCTCGTCGCCCCCCAGCCGCACCAGCACATCGCCGTCGCGCAGCACCTCCTCCAGGCGGGGCCCCAGCTGACGAAGGAGCTCGTCCCCCGCCGCATGGCCGAAGGAGTCGTTGATCTCCTTGAAGTGGTTGAGGTCGACGAAGAGGAAGCTCAGCGCCCGCCTCGGGGTGCTGGGGTCCGCCTGGTCCAGGAAGTACTGGTCGAGCATGTTGAAGAGCCGCCGCCGGTTGCCCAGCCCGGTGAGGTGGTCGGTGACCGAGAGCCGATGGCGCTCGTCGGTCAGCCGGCGCAGGCTGCGAGCGGAGAGGGCGGCGCGCACCCCGGCCACGGCCAGGGTGGCGACCGCCAGCGCGATGGCCACCTCGGCCACCCGCCCGGTCGCGCCCACCAGGAGCACCACCACCGCGCTCAACGCGCCCAGTCCGGGCAGCAGGAAACCGGGCGCGCGGGGCTGGGCCATGATGTCGGTGCCGTCGGGGCGGACCCACATGGCCGCCGACATCAGCATCAGCGCCGTCGGCCAGGCGATGCCGTTGAGCGCCCCGCCCACCAGCGAGGCCTGCCGGGTGGTGGAGAGCAGGTTGAAGGTGTCGCCCACGGCGATGGTGACGAAGGCCAGCGCCAGCATCGCCCATTGCGCCTTGGGGCGCCCATGCATGGTGGCGGTGCCGCCCACCACCAGGATCAGCAGCAGCAGGTCGCCGGTGGGGTAGGCGAGGTTGGTCGCCACCGCCGTCCCGCTGGCCCCCACCGCGTGCTCGATCCCGGTGAAGGCGAAGGTGGCGCAGGCGGCGGCCACCCCGAGACCGGCCACCAAGCCGTCCATCCAGGTAGCCGGCACCAGCCGCGGGGCATCGCGGCGCACGGTCAGGAAGATGGCGGCGTAGGCCAGTGGGTAGAAGCCCAGGTAGAAGGCGTCGGCGGGGCCGGGGACGGTGGCGTTGGCACCCTCCAGCGTCAGGGCGACGTCCCCGGTAGCCCAGAAGAGCACCGCCGTCCCCAGGATGATCGGGATCCGCCGGTCGCGATGCCAGGAACGCACCGAGAGCAGGCAGAGCGCGCCCATCACGTACTCGAAGATGGCGACGGCCCAGCCGTCCAGCCAGGGCACCTCGGAGTTGGGGCCACGAGCCACGATCGACAGCAGGTAGGCGAAGATCGCCAGCCCAGTGCAGCCGTAGACCGTGGCCATCGGTCCCGGCAGCCGGCCGGTCAGGGCGCGTTGAGGTCGCGGTCGGGGCAGCGTCAGCGTGCCGAACACGGCACGAGCGTAGATCGCGCTGCTTCTCAGCGCCGTGACGGACGGGGGACAAGCTCGCCACGGGAAACTCACGGCCGCCGGAACTCAGCCTGATCTCGGGGCGGGGTCCAGCCGGCCGACGTCGCCACCCCCCGCCGCCAGGTCCCATGATGGGCGCGATGCCAGCCTGGCCCCAGGTGGTCGAGCACCCGACGGTGGCGCACCGGCTCTCTGAGCTCCGCCACCGCTCAACCGGCCACGACCGCTTCCGCCAACTGGTGGAGGAGATCACCACCTTCCTGGCCTACGAGGCACTCCGCGACCTCGGGACCTCCCCGCAACGGGTGCCCACACCGGTCGGGGTGGCTCAGGGGCGCCGGGTCTCCGAGCGCCTGGTGGTGGTGCCGGTGCTGCGGGCAGGGCTGGGTATGGTCCCCGGGGTGGCGCGGGTCGCACCGGAGTGCGAGGTCGCCCACCTGGGGATGCGGCGTGACGAGCGCACCCTGGCGGCCGACTGCTACCTGGACGGCTTGCCCGCCGACCTGAGCGGCCGCCGGGTCCTGGTCTGCGATCCCATGCTGGCGACCGGGGGCTCGCTGGTCTCGGCCTGCTCGCTGGTCCTCTCCCGCCATCCGGCTGGCCTGGCCGCGCTCTGCCTTGTGGCATCCCAACCGGGGCTGGACCACTTGAGGGACCGGCTCGGGCAGATCCCGGTGGTCTGTGCGGCCGTCGACCCTCGCCTCGACCGGCACGGCTTCATCGTGCCCGGGCTCGGCGACGCCGGGGACCGGCTCTTCGGCCCCCCTGCCAGCCGCCGCGGAGCCTAGCCGCCGCGGCGGCTGGGCTCTGGCCTCGGACAATCCCGGGGATGAGTGCTGAGCGGGCCGGGGTGGGAGTCCTCGGCTTGGGGGCGATGGGTTCGCGGATCGCCGCCCGTCTCCTGGAGCGCGGCCAGCGCGTGCTGGTCTGGAACCGCAGCCCGCAACCTCTCGCCCGGCTGAGCCGCCTCGGGGCCGAGCCCCAGGAGAGCCCCCGGGCCCTGGCCGGCGTCTGTTCGGTCGTGATCACCATGGTCAGCGACCCCGGGGCGCTGGCCGAGGTCAGCTCGGGTCCCTTGGGACTGGCGGCGGGGGCCGGGGCGGGGCTGCTGGTCGTGGAGATGTCGACGGTGGGGCCCCAGGCGGTCGCGGCCCTGCGCCAGGCCCTGCCTGCCGCGGTGGCCCTGCTCGACGCCCCGGTCCTGGGCAGCCTCGCCGAGGCCGAGGAGGGACGGCTGCAGATCTTCGTGGGCGGCCCCCATGAGCTCGCGGAGCGGGCGCGGCCCCTGCTCGCCGAACTGGGAACGGTGTGGCCGGTCGGATCCCTGGGCAGCGGGGCGGCCGCCAAGCTGGTCGCCAACTCCACCCTCTTCGGCAGCCTGGTCACCCTGGGAGAGGCGCTGGCCCTGGGCCGGGCTCTGGGATTAAGCCAGGAAAGCTGCTTCCAGGTCATCTCCACGACGCCGCTGGCGGCCCAGCTGGAGCGGCGCCGCGCGGGGCTCCAGCCGGGGGGGCCGAGCCGGGTGCGCTTCTCGCTCCGCCTCGCACTCAAGGACGCTGAGCTGGTCCAATCGGCCGTCGCCGAACAAGGGCTGGAGCTGCCCGGGGTCGCAGCCTCGCGTGCCTGGCTGCGCCGCGCCCAGGGGGCCGCCAGGGGCGAGCGCGACTACTCGGAGGTGCTCCAGACCATGGTCGCCGCGGCGGCGCCGCGGGCAGTCCCCGGCCGCCGCCCGCGGCCCCGTCCCGCCTCCGCGGTGCTCGAGGCCGACGGCCTCATCGTCGATCTCGACGGCGTCGTCTGGCGGGGCGGGGTCCTGATCCCCGGAGCCCGCTTGGCGCTGGCCGAGATGCGCCAGCGCGGCATTCGGATCGCCTTTCTCACCAACGACACGCACAACTCCCGCCGCCGCCTCGCTCAGTTGCTCACCGCCCTGGGCGTGCCCGCCATCCCCTCACAGGTCTTCACCGCCGGCACCGCCGCCGTCCGCGCCCTCCAGGCCGAGCCGGGGCTCACCGCGGCCCGAGTGCTGGTGGCCGGGCCGCGGGCGCTGCGCGGCGAGCTGCGCCGGGCGGGCTTCGCCGTGGTCCGCTCGGGCGACCCGGGCCCGGTCGCCGCCGTCGTGGTCTCGGGTCACCAGGGCTTCAACTTCGAGGAGCTGGTCTCCGCCACCCGGGCCGCCCGGGCGGGCGCCCCGCTGCTGGCGACCGGACGCGATCCCGTCTACCCGACCGCTGACGGGGTCTGGCCCGCGACCGGGGCGATGCTGGCGGCGGTGGAGACGGCGTCCGGGGTGCGCGCCCGACTGGTGGGCAAGCCCGAGCCCTTGATCTTCGAACTGGCTCGCGAGGCGCTCCCCGGCGCCCGCAAGGTGGTGGTGGTGGGCGACAACCTGGAGGCCGATGTCGCCGGGGCCCGGCGGGCGGGGCTGCAGGCCGTCCTGGTCCTGAGCGGAGTGAGTTCGGAGGCGGACCTGCTAGGCGCGGCGACGCTCCCCGATCTGACCCTGCCCAGCCTGGCGGAGCTGCCCCGGGTCCTGGTCGAGCCTCGCGGCTGAGCGCGGCGCCTGCCGGCGGGCGCTCCGGCGACTGCCGGATACTGGAGGGACCTCGGGGCAAGCTGCTACGCCGCTGGAGGAGGAGCTTCCTGCAACTCAAGAACGAGTTCCGGCTGCCGGTGCCGCCGGAGCGGGCCTGGGACTGGCTCGTCGACGTCGAGCGCATCGCCCCCTGCCTCCCCGGGGCCCAGCTGCTGGGGGTCGAGGGCGATGAGTACCAGGGATCGGTGAAGGTGCGCGTCGGACCGGTGACCACCGAATACCGGGGGACCGCCAGCTTCCAGGAGCGAGACCCGGACCTGCACCGGGTGGTGCTGCGGGCCTCGGGCAGGGAGACCAAGGGCCAGGGCGGGGCCCGGGCCACGGTTACGGCCCAGCTCCATCCCCAGGCACAGGGGACTGCGGTGGAGATCGCCACCGAGCTCGACATCCAGGGCCGGGTGGCCCAGTTTGGGCGGGGGATGATCGAGGACGTCAGCCGGCGCCTGCTCAAAGAGTTCGCGAGCCGCCTGGAGCAGGCGATGGCCGAGGCCGGGCCGGCCGAGCCCACCCCTTCAGAGGCGCCGGAGCAGGCTGAGCCCGCCCCCGCGCCCGGTCCTCCTCCCACCGTCGAGGTGGAGGCGATCGACCTCTGGGCCCTCTCGCGCGCCAGCCTGGGCCGGCGGCTATTGCTGCCGCTAGGCCTGGGGCTGCTGGCTCTGCTCCTGATCTGGCGCTGGCGCCGAGGAGCTGGCGGTGGCTGAGCTCAAGCTGACGGTCAACGGCGACGCTCGCCGCGACGAGATCGAGCCGCGGACCCTGCTGATCTACTACCTGCGCGAGGTGGTGGGCCTGACCGGCAGCCACGTGGGCTGCGACACCAGCCAGTGCGGCGCCTGCACCGTGCTCATCGACGGCGAGCCCGCCAAGAGCTGCACGGTGCTGGCGCTGCAGGCGCAGGGCTGCGCCATCACCACGATCGAGGGGCTGGGCGCCGAGGGCAGTCTCCACCCGCTGCAGCGGGCCTTCTCGCAGGAGCACGGCCTGCAGTGCGGCTACTGCACGCCCGGCTTCATCATGGCCGCCTCCGCCCTGCTGGCCCGCAACCCCGAGCCCAGCTCCGCGGAGATCTCGCTCGGGCTGGAGGGCAACCTCTGCCGCTGCACCGGCTACGTCAACATCCGCAAGGCGATCGGGTCCGCCGCCGCCGAGCTCCGGGCCGGCCGGCGGTGATCCCCGCCAGCTTCGACTACGTGGCGGTCGGCAGCCTGGAGGAGGCGGTCTCGCGGCTGGGGGAGCTGGGTGACGAGGCCAAGGTGCTGGCCGGGGGCCACAGCCTGGTGCCGCTGATGCGCCTGCGCCTCGCCCGGCCCACGGCCCTGGTGGACATCACCCGCATCCCCGACCTCGACTACGTGCGGCTGGAGGGCGACCGGCTGCTGGTGGGGGCGCTCACCCGGCACGCCACCGTGGCCCGCTCCGAGGTGGTGCACCGCCACCTGCCGCTGCTGGCCGAGATGGCCTCCCAGGTCGGCGACCCCCAGGTGCGCTCGCGGGGCACCATCGGCGGCGTCATGGCCCATGCGGACCCCGCCGGCGACTTCCCCACCCTGGCCCTGATGCTGGAGGCGGAGATCGTCACCGACCGCCGCCGCATCGCCGCCGCCGACTTCTTCCAGTACCTGTTCACGACCCCCCTGGAGCCGGACGAGGTGGTGCGGGAGATCGCCTTCCCGGTCGCCTCCGGCCGCCACGCCTATCTCAAGTTCCGCCGCCGGCTCTTCGACTGGGCCATCCTCGGCCTGGCGGTCCAGGAGCTGGACTCGGGCTGGCGGGTGGGGGTGACCAACGGTGGGCCAACGCCGCTGCGCGCCTTGGGGGTGGAGCGGTCGCTGGCGGCCGGCGAGCCCGCGGAGCGGGCATGTCGGCTCGCGGCTGAGGGGCTGGACCCCATCTCTGACAGCCGCGCCAGCTCCGAGTACCGCCTGCACCTGGCCCCGGTGCTCTGCCACCGCGCCCTCGAGCGGGCGGCCGCACCCGCCGCCTGAGCCCGCGGCTGGCGGCCTTAGAATCCTACCCACCGGCGTGGGGAGCTTTTTCGGGGCGCCCAGGGTGATGGTCGGGCCGCTCTCCCGAGTTCGGGGGACCGGGCTGCCGGGAGGAGTGGCGTGAGCGGGGAATGGGTCGGACGGCCGCTGGCGCGGCGGGAGGACCTGCCCCTGGTCTCGGGCCGCGGCGCCTACCTTGACGACCTCCACCCCGAGGGCTGCCTCCACCTGGTGCTGGTGCGCTCGCCCCTGCCCCACGCCCTAGTGCGGGGAATCGACGCCCAGGAGGCCCGGGGGCTGGCCGGGGTGGCGGCGGTCCTGACCGCGGCCGACCTGCCCCCGTCCGTCGCCCCTCTCCCCCTGCGCACCCTGCCGCTGCCCCCGGGCGTGGAGGTGCGCGGCGAGCCCATGCCGCTCCTGGCGCGGGACCGGGTGCGGTTCGCCGGTGAGGCGCTGGCCGCCGTGGCGGCCGAGAGCCGGGGGCTGGCGGAGGACGGTGCCGAGCTGGTCCAGCTGGACCTCGACGCGCTGCCCGGGGTGGCGGACCTCGAGCAGGCGCTGCGCGCCGAGGTGGTGGTCCAGGACTCGGCCCCGGACAACGTGGTGCTGCGCTGGGGACAGTCCGGCGGCGACCTCGAGGGCGCCTTCGCCAAGGACCACCTGGTGGTCCGCGGCCGCTTTAGCATTCCCCGCCTCGCCGCCGCCCCGATCGAGCCCCGAGGCTGCCTGGCGGCCTATTCGGAGCAGGAGGACCTGCTCACCCTGTGGTGCTCCTCGCAGGATCCGCACCGCCCGCGCCGGGGCCTGGCCGAGGTGCTCTCCCGGGACCCGGAGCGGATCCGGGTGATCGTCCCGGACGTCGGCGGCGCCTTCGGCAGCAAGGGGGGACTGGCGGCGGAGCACGCCCTGGCCGCCATCCTGGCCATGCGCCTGGGGCGGCCGGTGAAGTGGGTGGAAACCCGCTCGGAGAACTTCCTGGCCTCGTACCAGGGCCGGGGCATGGAGGCGGAGGCCGAGCTCGCCCTGGACCGGGAAGGCCACTTCCAGGGCATCCGGGTGCGGTTGCGCAGCGATTGCGGCGCCTACCTGCTCGGGCACACCGCCGTGGTCGGGGTCAACGCGGTCGGGCTCTTCACCGGCGCCTATGACATCCCCAGTGCCGAGGTGGAGCTGCTGGGGGTCGCCACCAACAAGGTGCCCACCGGCCCCTACCGGGGGGCGGGCCGCCCCGAGGCGGCCTTCGTGGTGGAGCGGCTGGTGGACATGGCGGCCCGGGAGCTGGGCGTGGACCCGGCCGAGCTGCGCCGGCGCAACCTGCTCACCAGAGACCGGTTCCCGCACCGCACCCCCCTGGGGACGGAGTACGACTCGGGCGACTTCGGGCCCCTGCTGGAACGGGCGCTGGCGCTCCTCGACTACCCGGCCCGGCGCCAGCTGCCCCCGCCGCAACCGCCCCTGCGCCGCGGCCTCGGGGTGGCGCTGGTGGTGGAGCCCTCCGGGAACGGCATCTTCGAGATGGCCCGGGCCCGGCTGCTGGAGGATGGCCGGGTGCTGGTGCTGCCCGGCTCCAGCGACCACGGCCAGGGGCACCGCACCACCTTCGCCCAGATCGCCGCCGACGACCTGGGGGTGGACCCGGAGCGGGTGGTGGTCGAGGAGGGCGACTCCGCCACCTCCCCGCCGGGGGTGGGCACCTTTGCCAGCCGCTCCACCTCGGTCGGGGGCTCGGCGGTGCTGCTGGCGCTGGAGGAGCTCCGCGGCCGCTGCCGGGTGTGGGCGGCGCACCTGCTCGATGTCCCTGAGGAGCAGCTGCTCTGGGAGGGAGGGCGGCTGCACTCACCGGACCGGCGCCAGAGCGTCGGTCTGGAGGACCTGGCCCAAGCCGCTCGCCAGAGCGCCCCCGACGGGCTCCCCGAGCTCCAGGGCGAGGGCCGCTACCAGCTCCCCGGGCTGGTCTTCGGCTCCAGCGCCTGCGGAGCCGAGGTGGAGCTGGACTCTGAGACCGGCCAGCTGCGGGTGGAGCGGCTGGTGGTGGTGGACGACGCCGGCATACTCGTCAACCCGCTGCTGGCCGAGGGCCAGGTCCTGGGCTCGACCATCCAGGGGGTGGCGGCGGCGCTCTTCGAGGAGGTGGTCCACGACGAGGGCGGCGAGCCGCTCACCGAGAGCTTCCTCAGCTACACCATCCCCACCGCCCCCGACGTCGACTTCCCCATCCTCACCGACTTCCGCAGCACCCCCTCGCCGCTGACCCCGCTGGGGACCAAGGGACTGGCCGAGAGCGGCTGCATCGGGGTGCCGCCCGCGCTGGCGAACGCGGTCTGCGACGCCCTGGCGGACCTGGGGGTGGCCCACGCCGACCCTCCCTACTCGCCCGAGCGGCTCTGGCGGCTGCTGCGAGAGCCCAGATGAGCGGGGTGGCGGATGCCGGGCAGCGCGTGGCGCTGGTCACCGGGGCATCGCGGGGGATGGGCCGCAGCACCGCCCTGGCCTTGGGCGGACGGGGCTGGGAGGTGGCCATCAACTTCTCCCGGAGCCGGGAGGCGGCGCAGGCGGTGGCCCAGGAGCTGCAGGCGCTGGGCCGCCGCACCCTGCTGCTCCAGGCGGACGTCGCCGCGGACTCCGCCGTGCGGGAGATGGTGGCTCAGGTGGAGGGGGAGTTCGGCCGCCTGGACGCCCTGGTCAACAACGCCGGCACGTCGGTCGCCACCCTACCTGACGACCTCGAGGGGCTGAGCCTCGAGGACTGGGACCGGGTCTTCTCGGTCAACGTCCGCGGCCTCTACCAGGTGACCCGGGCCTGCGCGCCGCTGCTGCGGCGCACGAACGGTTGCGTTGTCAACATGGCCAGCATCGCCGGGCTGCGGCCCACCCTCCAGCCCCACCCCTACGCCGCCAGCAAGGCGGCGGTGGTGAGCCTCACCCGCACCCTGGCCCGGGCCCTGGCTCCCGAGGTGAGGGTCAACGCGGTCGCCCCGGGCTGGGTGCTCGGGGAATGGATGGAGCAGGCCCTGGGCGTGCAGTACCAGCGGCTGATGGACCGCCGCGGCCAGCACACCCCGCTGGGCCGGGTGGCCACCCCCGAGGATGTGGCCCAGGCGATCCTCTCCCTGATCGAGTCGCAGAGCTTCGTCACCGGCGAGGTCGTCACCGTGGACGGGGGCTACAGCGCCACCACTTGAAAGAAATGCAGCCGAGGTGAACCCGCTTTGAAGTCGATCGACCTCCACGTCCACCCCTACACCGAAGAGGTGCTGGCGGTCACCCCGGAGTGGTTCTGGGGCCACGCCCGCAAGACCTTCAACTTCCAGAACCGCCCGCAGACCGTCGACGACATGGTCCGGGCGATGGACCTGGCCGAGGTGGAGCGAGCGGTGCTGCTCGCCTTCGACTGCGAGACAACCCACGGCTGGAAGGTCTCCAACGAGCTGGTGGCCCGGCTGGTGTCGCAGCGACCCGAGCGCTTCCTGGGCTTCGCCAGCGTCGACCCCAACAAGGGCGAGGCGGCGGTGGCGGAGTTGGAGCACGCCGTGCGCGAGCTGGGCATGCGCGGGCTCAAGCTGCACCCCCCGACCCAGCACTTCTACGCCAACGACCGCGCCCACTACCCGCTCTGGGCCAAGGCGGAGGAGCTGGGGATCCCGGTCCTGATCCACACCGGCCACAACCAGTCCGGGGGCCGACTCAAGTACGGGGACCCCACCACCGTCGACGACGTCGCCCTGGACTTCCCCCGGCTGCGGATCATCCTCGCCCACTTCGGGTTCCCCTGGGTGGAGCAGGCGATCTCGGTGGTGTGGATCCGGCGCAACTGCTACCTGGAGCTCTCGGGCTGGTCGCCCAAGTACATCCCGGAACTGGTCTGGCGCTACGC
>JBOHUK010000040.1:0-6301 GCA_050734395.1 Candidatus Dormibacteria bacterium | reverse complement strand
TGCGGGTTGTGGTTCTGGAGGCGGAGCGGGCAGGCTTCGGTGCCTCTGGGCGCAACGGCAGCTGGTGCGTGCCCGAGCTCAACGCCAGCCTGGACGTGCTCACCGCCCAATTCGGCGTGCAGGCGGTGCGCGACCTCCAGGCGGCCCTCGGCGAGACCGTCGAGGAAGTCGGCCGGGCTCTGGCTGAGGAGGACATCGCCGCCGGGTTCGAGTGTTCTGGCCAGTTGCTGCTAGCTCGCGGCCGCTACCAGCTGCCACTCCTCCGGGGTCTGCAGCGGGAGTACCAGCGCGCGGGGTTGGGCGAGCACTTCCAGTGGCTGAGCCCGGCGCAGGTCGGGGAGCGGATACGGGTGACCGACGTGGTGGCGGGCCTCTATGGTGCCGTTGGGGCCACCCTCGACCCAGGGCGGGCGGTGCGCGGCCTGGCCCGGGCCGTGGAGCGGCGCGGAGCGACCATCTACGAGCGGACGCCGGTGCTGGAGGTGCGGCCCGGGCGCCATCCGGTGGCGATCACCCCCTGGGGCCGGGTGCGGGCCAAGGTGGTGGTGCTGGCGCTGGAGGCATATCTCACCCGGCTCGCGGGGTTCCGCCGGCGCCTGCTGCCGCTCTACTCCCTGATAACACTCACCGAGCCGCTCACGCAAGAGCAGCTGGGGCGGGTGGGCTGGAGGCAGCGCTTCTGTCTGGGCTCGATGCGGCTGAGTGTCGACTACCTGGCGCGCACCGAGGACCGCCGGATCTTAGTGGGGGGACGCGGCGCTCCCTACCGCTACGGCTCCCGGATCGACGCCGGCAACGAGAGCCACGCTCCCACCCACGCCGCCCTGCGCGCTCGCTTCCGGGAGTGGTTTCCCGATCTTGCCCAGGAGGTGGGCTTCAGCCACGCTTGGGGGGGCGTGCTGGGCATGCCCAGGGATTGGATACCCCAGTTCGGCTACGACCGGGTGGCGGGGATCGCCTACGCTTACGGTTACACCGGCCACGGGGTGGCGACTGCCAACCTGGCGGGGCGCACCCTGGCCGACTTAATCAGTGGTGCGGAGTCGCAGCTGACCCGGCTGCCGCTGGTGGGCCACCGCTCCCCCGCTTGGGAGCCCGAGCCCCTGCGCTGGCTCGGGGTCCGCTACGTCCAAGGGCAGTTCGCCCAACTGGACCGCCGGGGCGCTCGCGGTGGGCGGCCGCCCAGCGGGCGGACCCTTGGCGAGCGGCTGGCACACATGTGATGGCGGCGGCTGGGGTGGGGCCAAGGCAGAGGTGAAGGTCGCCGACGCCCTGGAACTGACCGCACTGGCAGGTGCCGAAGTGGTGGCCGGGGCGGGTGGCACCGACCGCGAGGTGCGTTGGGCCAACGTGGTCGACATCCCCGACCCGCTGCCCTGGGTCGGCCCGGGGCAACTGCTGCTGACCACTGGCTTCGCCTGGCCCCGAAGGGCGGCGGAGCGGCGGCGGCTAGTCCGCGAGCTGGTGGAGCGGGAGCTGGCGGCGGTGGCGCTGGCGGTGCCCAAGTACCTGGAGCACTTCCCGGCGGCCGTGCGCCAGGAGGCGGACCGGGCCCAGCTGCCGTTGCTGGAGGTGCCTTGGGAGGTTCCCTTCGCCGCCATCACCCAGGCGATCAACGGGACCATCCTCGCCCAGCAGTACGAGGTGATCGAGCAGTCGAGCCTGATCCACAAGGAGCTGACCCGGGCGGCGGTGGCGGCCCAGAGCCTGCAGGACATCGCCGACACCCTGGGCCGACTGATCCAGCGCGACGTCACCCTGGAGGAGCCCGACGGACGCCTGCTCGCCTTCTGGCATCCTGGCCAAGTCTCGGACCGGGTTCGTCGACAAACCCTCGAGGAGGGGGCCACCCCCAAAGAGGTCCTGGCGCAGCTGGACCGGCTGGGCTACTTAGGGAGGATCCGCTCCAGCACCGCCCCGGTGCGCATTCCCGCCGACCCCGAGATCAACCTGATGGGCCGGGTGGTCTGCCCCATCTGGCTGCGGGACGAGCTGCTGGGGATGGTCTGGATCGTCGAGGGCACCGACGAGCTCAGCGATCTGCATCTGCGCGCCGCCGAGCACGCCGCCCTCGTCGCGGCCCTGCACATGGCCAACCAGCGGCAGCTGGCGCTCGTGGAGGTCCGGCTGGGGAGCAGCTTTCTCGACGCCTTGCTGGAGGGGCACTTCACTGGCGACGCCCACGCGCTCGAGCGCGCGCGCCTGATCGGGTACCAGCCGGAGGCCTCGTACCGGGTGGGGTTGCTCTGCCTCCACTCGCCCCTGCCCCTCAGCCGCGAGGCGGTGGTGGCGCGGGACCGGGCGGCCGAGCGCCTTCGGCACCAGCTGGAGCGCTTGGGGGCGCCCCCGATCACCTCGGCGCGGCTCGACCAGGTCGCCTTCCTGCTGCCCGAGGCGGCGCGCCCAGAACTGGCCTGGGCGCCCCAGCCGGGCGACGGCACCTCCCTGGCCCTGGGCCGGGCGCACTCCGGCCCGGACGGGGTCCGCCGCAGTCATCTCGAGGCACAGGCGATCAGCGGCAACCTAGAGGCCGGTGCTGTGGGGCGCTACGAGGAGATGCTGCTGCTGCGCGTGCTCGGGGGCGACGAGCCGGCTCGGGAGGCGTTCCTGGAGCAGGTCCTGGGACCGCTGCGTCGAGCGAGGGGTGGCGGGACTCTGGCCACCAGCCTGCTCACCCTGACTGAGCACGGCTTCCATCGCCGCCGCACCGCGGCCGCATTGCACGTCCACCCCAACACCCTGCGCTACCGGTTGGAGCGCTGCACCGACCTGCTGGGGGTGGAGCTTACCGACCCCGAGGTGCGCTTCCGCCTGCAACTGGCCGCCCACCTGATGTCGCTGGCGCACAAGCGCAAGGCGTAATTCTGGGGCTCAGACATCTAGCCGGAGCTGGCGGCTTCGCCTATGTTCGACCGATGAGCGACGCCGCCACCGAGGTAGTGGCCGCCCGCGGCGGCGACGGCCCGGGGCGTTGGCTGCCGCGCGCCCTGCACCCCGCGTTTGAGCTGGTGATCAGTTCCGCCGAGGGCGCCGAGGTGGTCGACGACCGCGGCCGGCGCTACATCGACTTTGCGGGCGGCATTGGGGTGCTCAACGTCGGCCATGGCCACCCCCGGGTGCTGGCCGCGGCCCACCGTCAGCTGGACCGTCTCGTCCACACCTCGGCACAGGTGGCGCTCTACCCCGACTACCTGGAGCTGGCCCGGCGGCTTGCCGAGCTGGCGCCCGGGGATCCCCCCAAGAAGGCGATCCTGTTCAGCACCGGGGCCGAGGCGGTGGAGAACACGGTGAAGATCGCCCGGGCCTGGACCGGTCGCCCGGCGGTGATCGCCTTCAGCGGTGCCTTCCATGGGCGCACCTTGCTGGGGATGAGCCTGACCGATGCCATACGTCCCTACAAAGAGGGGTTCGGGCCCTTCGTCCCCGACGTGTACCGGGCTCCCTACCCCTACCCGTACCGGGGCTGGGACTCCGAGCGGGCCTTTGCGGGGTTGCAGCGACTGCTCCGCGAGGAGGTGACTCCCGATCGGGTGGCGGCAATCGTGATCGAGCCCGTGCTGGGCGAGGGCGGGTTCGTGGCGGCGCCCCGGGAGTTCATGCGCCGCTTACGCCAGCTGGCTGACCGGCACGGGATCGTCTTGGTGGCTGACGAGGTCCAGTGCGGGCTGGGGCGGACTGGGCGGCTGTTCGGGATCGAGCACAGCGGGGTGGCACCGGACCTGATGGCGGTGGCCAAGAGCCTGGGCGGGGGCCTGCCCATCTCAGCTGTGATCGGGAGGGCCGACATCATGGATGCGCCCCCACCGGGTTCACTGGGGAGCACCTTCGGGGGCAACCCGGTCGCCTGTGCCGCGGCGCTCGAGGTGCTGGCGGTGATTGAGCAGGAGGACCTTCTCGCCCGGGCCCGCTACCTCGGGGCGATCATGGAGGAGCGCTTGGAGGAGTGGCAGCGCCGCCTGCCGTTGGTGGGGGAGGTGCGCGTGCTGGGAGCGATGGCCGGGGTGGAGCTGGTGCTCGATCACAGCAGTCGCGAGCCCGCGGCCGAAGCCACGAGCCGGGTGCTGGACCACTGCCGGGAGCGGGGGCTGCTGCTGCTGAGCTCGGGTCCGGGGCATAACGTGTTGCGCACATTGATGCCGCTGACAATCTCGGACCAGCTCCTGGACCGGGGGCTGGACATCCTTGAGGCGGCGTTGGAACAGGTGGGTCGCGACCCCGCGGGCTCCGCACCAAATGGAGGCAGGTGATGGCGACGACCGTGCAGCGCTCCAAGGTCTTCATCGGCGGTGAGTGGGTGGAGAGTCAGGGCACAGACGTCCAGGAGATCCTCAACCCCGCGACCGGCGGCGTGATCGGGCATGCCCCGCGCGGCAGTGGCGAGGACGTGGAGCGGGCGGTCGCGGCGGCGAGCCGGGCCTTCTCCGCCTGGGGCGACACCACCCCTCGCGAACGGGCCGAGGCGCTGCTCCGGCTCGCCGACGCCATCGAGGAGCACGGCCAGGAGATCGCCGAGCTGGAGTCGGAGAACGTGGGCAAGCCAATCTCGTTCGTCCTCTCCGAGGAGCTGCCCCCGATGGTCGACACCTTCCGCTTCTTCGCCGGCGCCGCCCGCTGCCTGGAGGGCAAGGCGGCGGGGGAGTATGCCCCGGGCTTCACCAGCCTGATCCGGCGGGAGCCGATCGGAGTGGTGGGCTCGATCGCGCCCTGGAACTACCCGCTGTTGATGGCGATCTGGAAGGTGGCGCCGGCTTTGGCGGCCGGGAACACCGTGGTGCTCAAGCCGTCGGAGTGGACTCCACTTTCGGCGCTGCGGCTGGCAGAGCTGGCGGCGGAGATCCTGCCCCCGGGGGTGCTGAACGTCATCACCGGCGACGGCGAGCCGGTGGGCGCGGGCCTGGTCCGGCACCCGGGGGTGGGGATGGTCTCCCTGACCGGGGACGTGGCCACGGGGAAGGAGGTGGCGCGGGCCGCCGCGCAATCTCTGAAGAAGGTGCACCTCGAGCTGGGGGGCAAGGCGCCGGTCGTGGTCTTCGACGACGCCGACCTGGAGGCGGTGGTCGAGGGGATCAAGGTTGGTGGTTTCTACAACTCCGGCCAGGACTGCACCGCCGCCACGCGGGTGCTGGTGGCCAAGGGGATGCACGACCGCCTGCTCTCGGTGCTGGTGCCGGCGGTTGAGGGGGTGCGCCTGGGCGATCCCCACGACGCGCAGACCGAGATGGGACCCGTGGTCTCGGCCGAGCAGCTGGAGCGGGTCTCAGGTTTCGTCGAGCGGGCGAGGGAGCAGGGGGCGGAGGTCGCCACCGGCGGGGCGCGCCTGGAGCAGGCCGGGTTCTGGTACCGCCCGACGGTGGTGCTGCCCGGGGACCAGTCGGCCGAGATCGTCCAGCGCGAGGTGTTCGGCCCGGTGATCACCGTCCAGCCGTTCTCGGACGAGGATCAGGCGGTTGCCTGGGCCAACGGCGTGGACTACGGCCTGGCGGCTTCGGTCTGGACCCGCGACGTGGGGCGGGCGATGCGGGTGAGCCGCCGGCTGCGCTTCGGGACCGTCTGGGTGAACACCCACATCCTGCTGGTGAGCGAGATGCCCCACGGTGGGTTCAAGCAGAGTGGCTATGGCAAGGACCTGTCGATGTACTCCCTGGAGGATTACACCCAGATCAAGCACGTGATGCTCTCCCTGGACTGACGCCAGCGCGGCGGCTACCCTGGGACTCTCTTTAAGGACACGGGAGGATCCCATGGCGGAGGCGATCGGCGGATTCGAGGGTCGCCAGATGCCTGCCGAGGCCGGGGCGGCGACTGGGCGGGCGCGGGTTCAGGTGGTGCCGGTGCGTGGCCTGCCTCTGGTCGCGGCGCTGCTGGTCTTCCTGGTCCTGGCCGTGGCCGAGCACTGGCTGTGGGCCATCGACTTCCTCCACATCGCCGGGGGCGGGCTCTGGACGGGCATCGACCTCTTCGTCGGCTTGGTGGTGGGCCCAATCATCGGGCGGATGTCCGTGCCCGCCCGGGTCGAGTTCACGACCCGCTTCATGCCCAAGATGGTCCTGATCATGCCCACGCTGGTGGTGATCACCCTCGTCTCCGGCTGGCAGCTGGCCACCCAGCTGGGCAATCTGGTGGTGCCCTATCCCGGGCACTGGTGGCTGGTGGCGTCCTTCGTGGTCGTGGGAGTCCTGGCCATGGTGGCGCTGGGCTTTCTGGAGCCAGCCAACCTGGCGGTCCTGTTCGAACTGCGCAAGCCCCAGCCCAACGGGGCCCGGATCGGGCGGCTGATGCGCCGCTTCGTGATCGCTGCCGG
>JBOHUK010000039.1:0-1557 GCA_050734395.1 Candidatus Dormibacteria bacterium | reverse complement strand
GTGCAGGGGGACCGAGGCCTGAGTTGGAGAGTGGGCTGTGGTCGTGACATCAGCCAGAGAGTGCACCATGACCTCAAGGTGGCCAGCAATGTTGGGCAGAAATGACGAGAACACCGGCTGGCCGGTCGTTCGCAGGCAAGCTCACGCCGGTTTGCGGGGACGGTGTGGCGAAATTGAGCGCCTGTGGGCTCAGGTGAGCAGGCGCAGTCGGCCGAGTGCGTTCAAGAACAGCGTCGCCCAGGGCCAGCCCTGGGGCAGGTGCAGGTGCACCTTGCGGGCGGAGCGGGTGCGCCGGCCAGGGATGCTGAACAGGCAGCGCCGCAGCCGATCGGCAGTGGTGCGAGCGGCCAGCTGGTCGGGGAGCCCGAGTCCGGTGACCCAGCGGGCCAGGTTGTGAGCCAGGGTGGCCAGGGCCAGCCAGGCGGCGTTGGCGGCGAACCGGCCCGAGGGCAGATGCGCCAGCCCCGAGCCCTCCTTGAGGTCCCGGATCGCGGTCTCCACCTGGGCATGGGCCCGGTGGTCCGCCTCCAGATCCAGGGTCGAGCCCTCCCGGTCGGTGGCGAAGGGGTGGTAGCTGAACTCGGTGAAGAGCGCCAGCTGGGTCCCGGGGGTGGGCCGCACCCGGCGCACGATCAGGCGCAGATGCAGACCCCACTTGCCGAAGGCGGTGTACTGGCACTCGGCCACGTCGGCCCCGGAGACGGGAAGACCCTGGTCGTCGTAGCCGAAGGTGCCTCCGCTGGTCGACCAGTAGGGGATCGGTTGCCAGGCATCCTCGGGGATGGCGGCGATCACCCGCTGGACCGCCTGGTCCAGCTGGGCGGTGATCGAGAACCGCACTCCCGCCCGGCGGCAGGTGGTCAGCACCTTCTGGGAGTAGAAGCCGGAGTCCGCCCGCAGGGTGATCAGCCCGCTGGCGCCCGCCTCAACCACCCGGGCGAAGGTCTCCCGCAGGAAGCCGACCGCGCCCCGGGCGGTGTGGGCCGACCCACCCCGCAGCCGGGAGTGGAGCACCTCGCCGGTCTCGGCCCGGGTGGCCAGCAGGGGGTGGTAGCCACGCACCTTGGTGTAGCCGAAGCCCACCCCCTGCTTGGCCAGTCCGTAGGTCTCACAGATGGTCGAGTCCAAATCGATGGTCAGCGGTTGGTCTCCCGGACTCATCCCCGCGCTCCAGGCCCGGACCAGCGCATCGCGGCTGACCGCGTCCAGCTGGCGCACATGGCCGAAGGTGAAGCTGCGCAGGAACGTTCCCAGCGTGGACGGGGCCAGCACCGCGTGGCCCAGGACCGTTCGGGTCGCCCCGGCCCGCAGCACGTCCGCGTCGTCGATGCTGTCCCCCCCGGCCAGCATCGACTGGACCAGGGTCATCGCCTTGGGGCCCACGTTGGCCCGCCCCGGGGCCTGACCCAGATCAACGTGGTACTCGACCAGCTCGCGCAGCCCCAGCTGCTGGGCCAGCGTCGCGGGCAGCAGCAGGCCGGCATTGGCCACCAGATGAGGGTCGTCGAAGGAGACTTGCAGACGGTCCAGGGTGTGCGATGATGACTGCACTGAAAG
>JBOHUK010000038.1:0-2308 GCA_050734395.1 Candidatus Dormibacteria bacterium | reverse complement strand
GCCGAGGAGCGCGGCCAGGCCTGGGCCATCGCCCAGACCCTGGAGGCCCAGCTGGCCCTGCCCACCCCCTACCTCGCGACCGTGATCGGCGAGGGGGGCAGCGGGGGAGCGCTCGCCACCCTGCTCGCCGATGCGGTGCTGGTGCTAGAGAACGCCTTCCTCTCGGTCGCGTCCCCGGAGGCCGCTGCCGCGATCCTATTCCGGGACGCCAGCCGCAAGCAGCACGCCGCCCTGGCCCTGCGCCTGCAGGCGAGCAACCTCCGCGACTGGCACATCGCCGACGAGATCGTCCCCGAGCCACCGGGCGGGGCGCACAGCGACTGGGACGAGACCGCGAGGCTGCTGCGGCCCAGGCTGGAAGCCCACCTGCAGCGCCTGGTCGCCGAGGGCGTGGACCCGGCGCGGCGCAGAGAGCGCTACCGCCGTCTGGACGGGCTCTTCTCCGCCTGACGCCGAGGGATCAGGCCCGGGCGGCGGCCTCCAGTTCCTGCCAGAGCACCGCCACGTCCTCTGGCGTCGTGCGGATGCTCCCGATCGAGGCGCGCAGCACGAAGCGCTCCCGCAGGACCGCGTGGGAGATGAAGACCCGCCCAGACCCGTTCACCCGTTCCAGGATGGCCCGGTTGTGCCCGTCCTCGTCCTCGGCCCGCTGCGATTGGAGCACCCGGTGGCGGAAGCAGAGGGTG
This sequence comes from Candidatus Dormibacteria bacterium, assembly GCA_050734395.1. Taxonomy (GTDB): domain Bacteria; phylum Chloroflexota; class Dormibacteria; order Aeolococcales; family Bog-877; genus Bog-877. The sequence goes on along the minus strand of JBOHUK010000038.1, from coordinate 1,622 downwards.
GACATGGTGACCGGCGCCGCCAGCTCCCAGCCCGGGGTCTCCTCGATGCGTCCCCGCAGCCAGTGGGCAAGGCGGACGTGCTGGCGGATCCGGCGCTGCAGCCCGAGGCGGCCGTAGTGGCGGAGCACGAACCAGAGCTTGAGGGCCCGCATCCGGCGCCCGAGCGAGATGCCGTAGTCCATCAGGTCGCGGCCCTCGGCGCCCCCCTCCTCGGAGCTGGGGTCCCGCAGGTACTCGGGAACCAGCGAGAAGGCCTGGCGCAGCATCTCGGGATGCGCGGTGAAGAGCACCGAGCAGTCGAGGGGAGTGAAGAGCCACTTGTGGGGGTTGATCACCAGCGAGTCGCAGTGCTCGGCCCCCTCCAGCACCCATCGCCACTCCGGCACCACCGCCATGGCCCCGCCGTGGGCGGCGTCGACGTGCAGCCAGATCCGGTGCCGGCGGGCGATCTCGGCGATGGCGGGCAGGGGATCCACACTGGTGGTGGCGGTCGTGCCGACGGTCGCCACCACCGCCATCGGCCGCAATCCCGAGCGCAGGTCGGCGGCTACGGCCTCCTCGAGCGCCCGGGGCTGCAGGCGGAAGGCCGCGTCGCTGGGGATCTGTCGGTGCCCGACCCGCCCCAGGCCCAGGGTGAGCAGCGCCTTCTCCACCGAGGAGTGGGCCTGGTCCGAGCTGTAGACCCGCAGGCCGGGCAGGTCGGGGCGGCCGGAGAGCCCTCGCTCGCGAACGTCCAGGTCCAGCTGCTCGCGGGCCGCGGCCAGGGCCAGCAAGGTGGAGACCGAAGCGGTGTCCTCGATGTGCCCGGCGAAGCGGTCGGGGAGCCCGATCATGCGGCCGAGCCAGCGGCAGGTGCGCCACTCCAGCTCGGTCGCCGCCGGCGAAGTCCTCCAGAGCATGGCGTTGACGTTGAGTCCGGCGGTGAGCAGCTCGGCCATGATCCCTGCCGCCGAGCCCGAGCTGGTGAAGTAGGCGAAGAACCGGGGGTGGGCCCAGTGGGTCAGGCCCGGGAGCAGCAGGCGGTCCAGGTCCGCGAGGATGTCGCGAAGGTCCTCGCCCTCTTCGGGAGCTTCCTGCGGCAGCTGGGCGAGGAGTTCGCCAGGTCGCGAGCGGGAGAGCACCGGCAGCTCCTCCACCCCCTCCAGATAGTGCGCCAGCTGTTCGACCGCCAACTGCCCCAGCTCCCGGAACTCCGCGGGATCGATATCCTGGAGGAACTCCTCGGCATCGAGGGTCAAGCGCTGGCCGCGCTCCGGCCCGCCCGGTCGAAGGCGGACACCACCTCATGAGCGTGGCGCTCGCCGCCGAGCGGGATCACGTGCAGGCGCATCCCCGGCCGCTGGGCCATCTCCCCGGCCAGCTGGGCCGCCACCGCCACCCCTTCACCCTGGGCGATGCGCTCTGCCAGCGACTCCGGCACGGGGCAGTCGGGCACCGAGCGGCGGACGAAGTTGAGGTTCCGCGCCGAGCGGAGGATGCCCACGCTGGCGAAGACCTCGACCGTCGGGGGCACGACCGACGCCATCTCGGCGGAGAAGCGGTCGAAGGCGCCCAGGTCGAACACCATTTGGGTCTGCAGGAAGTCCAGGCCCGCCGCCACCTTGCGCTCCAGGAGGCGCAGC
>JBOHUK010000037.1:0-6266 GCA_050734395.1 Candidatus Dormibacteria bacterium | reverse complement strand
GCGCCTTGACATCCCCGCGCGCGCTCCCCATACTAGCCTTGCGATCCTGCTGTTCGGATGCCGTACGGGCGTTCAGCAGGCAAACAGATCGGGAGGGTGGTGATGGCCACGACGTTGGAGCGGCAGGTCTCGCGGCGCACCGTACTAAAGGGACTTGCGGGAGGCGCAGCGGCCCTGGCCACGGGCGAGATCCTGGCGGCCTGCGGACCCGCTCTGAAGGGAGCCGGCAGCAGCACCGGCAAGGACATCGTGATCGGCTACGTCAGCCCGCAGACCGGGTCACTGGCCGGCTTTGCCACCCCTGACGACTACGTGCTGGGGCGGATCCGCGCCTCCTCTGCGTACACCAAAGGCATCACCAAGGGCGGCAAGACCTACCACATCAAGGTCATCGAGGTGGACAGCCAGTCGGATCCCACCCGCGCCTCCCAGGTGGCCAAGAACCTGATCCTGCAGGAGTCGGTGGACGTCGTCGTCACCAGCTCTGCGCCGGAGACGGTCAACCCGGTCGCGGCGGTGTGCGAGTCCGAGGGCGTCCCCTGCGTCTCCACCGTCTGCCCGTGGGAGTCGTGGTACTACGCCGGGCTGGGCGCAACACCGCCCTCCACCACCCAGTCCTTCCAGTACAACACCCTCTTCTTCTTCGGCATCCCGGAGTTCGGGAAGTGCTTCATCCCGATGTGGAACCGCATCCAGGCGCAGACCAACGCCGGCAAGGTGGTCGCCTACTGCGGGCCGAACGACGCGGACGGCAACGCCTTCCGCATGGGCTGGCCCCCGATCGTGCAGGCGGCGGGCTACACCTGGGTCGACGGGGGCGCCTACCCCGACGGCCAGACCGACTACACCAGCATCATCTCCCAGTTCAAGGCCGCCAACTGCGACTTCTTCACCAATGCCCCCCTGCCCCCGGACTTCAACACGATGTGGAAGCAGGTCAGTCAGCAGGGCTACCGGCCCAAGCTGGCGACCGTCGCCAAGGTGCTGCTCTTCCCCGCCGACACCGTCGCCCTCGGCGATCTGGTGATCAACGTGGCCACCGACGCCTGGTGGACCCCGTACCACCCCTACCGCTCCTCGCTGACGGGCGAGACGGCGGGCTCGCTGGCCAGTGGCTACGAGGCGGCGACCGGACAGCAGTGGACCCAGGCGATCGGATCGACCTACGCGCTGTTCGAGGTCGCCTACCAGGCCCTTTCCAAGGCCACCGATCCCCACGACAAAGCCGAGGTGGCGGCAGAGTTGCACTCCATGAACCTCCAGTCCATCAACGGGCCGCTCGACTTCACCACCGGGCCGGTTCCGGGGGTGGCGATCATCGAGCCGGTCGGGGTGCAGTGGAAGAAGGGGACGAAGTACCCCTACACCATGTACGTGGTGGACAACTCCGCCAACAAGGACATCCCCCTCAACGGGACCCTCGAACCAACCTATAGCTGATGGCGTCGCCGCCGGTACTGGAACTGGTCGGCGTCGACAAGCGCTTCGGACGGGTCACCGTCGCCGAGGGCATCGCCTTCGCGGTCGGCGAGGGGGAGGCCCTGGGGATCGTCGGACCCAACGGGGCGGGTAAGACCAGCCTCTTCGGGATGATCAGCGGTGACCTGCGGCCTGACCGGGGCGAGATCCTGCTCGAGGGCCGGTCGGTCAGGGGGCTGGACTCGGCGGGCCGGTGCCGGCACGGGGTCGGGCGCACCTACCAGGTCCCCCGGCCATTCGAGAAGATGTCCGTCTTCGAGAACGTCCTCGTCGCGGCGCACCAGGGGAGCGGGTTGCGCGGGCGCGAGGCCACCACGCTGGCGACGCAGGTCCTGATCGACACCGGCCTCTACGAGAGCGCCAACCGCCCCGCCGGCTCCTTGGGCCTGCTGCCCCGCAAGCGTCTCGAGCTGGCGCGAGCGCTGGCCACGCGCCCCAAGGTCCTGCTGCTGGACGAGGTCGCCGGTGGCCTGACCGACCCCGAGGTGGACCAGCTGGTGGGCATCGTCCAGCGCGCCCGCGGCCAGGGCCTGTCGGTGATCTGGATCGAGCACGTGCTCCGCGCCCTGGTACATACCGTCGACCGGCTGATCTGCCTGGCCGCGGGGCGCATCGTCGGCGAGGGAACGCCGGAGCAGGTGCTCTCGATGCCCGCGGTCAAGGAACTATTCTTGGGTGCCGTTCCCGGAGAGCAGGCGACGGCGCAGAGCGCCACTGGCCCCTCAGAGGGAGGCAGCGGGTCCGAGTCCACGCAGGGGGCAGGGGGGTGACCCAGGGCGGCCAGCCAGTGCTGGAGGTCGACTCCCTCACCGTCAACCACGGCCAGCTCACGGCCATCTCGGAAGTGAGCCTGCAAGTGGAGGAGAACACCGTCTTCGCGGTCATCGGCGCCAACGGCGCGGGCAAGTCCACCCTGCTCGGGGCCATCGCGGGCCTGCTCCGCCCCAGCCGCGGGCGGGTGCTGCTGGACGGCGAGGACGTCACCCGTGCCAGCTGCAGCCACCGGGTGGACGCCGGCCTGTGCCTGGTGCCAGAGGCGCGCCGGCTCTTCCCCTCGCTGACGGTCGAGGAGAACATCCGCAGTGGCGCCTATCGCGGGCGGAAGGGGCCTTGGAAGCTGGAGGGCATCTACGCGATGTTCCCCTGGATGCGTGAGCGCCGGCGGCAGAGCGCGTCCCAGCTCTCGGGGGGTGAGCAGCAGGCGGTCGCCATCTCGCGAGCCCTGATGGCGAATCCGCGGGTGCTGCTGATCGACGAGCTGTCGCTGGGACTCGCGCCGATCGTGGTCAAGGGGCTGTATGCCGCCTTCCCGGGAATGGTCGAAGCGGGTCTGACCATCGTGCTGGTGGAGCAGGATGTGGCCCTCGCCTGTTCGGTGGCGGGCCGGATCCAGTGCCTGCTCGAGGGCCGCACCACGCTGCTGGGCCCGCCTGCCCAGTTCCGCCCCCAGGAGATCGAGGCCGCCTACTTCGGGACCACGGCCGCCGCCCGGCCCGTCACCTCGTGATCTGGGGCAACGCCCTGATTCAGGGCATCTTCCTGGGCGGCCTGCTTGCCCTCTTCGCCGCCGGGTTGTCGGTCCTCTTTGGGGTGATGGGGGTGCTCAACCTGGCCCACGGAGACATCGCCGTGGTGGCGGGCTACGTGGCCGTGGCCCTGATCCCGGCCCTGGGGGTCCCGGTGGTCGTCGACTTCGTGATCGTGGTCCTGATCATGATGGTGTGCGGCTACCTGGTCCAGCGCCTCATCTTCCAGCCGAGCCTGGAGGCCAGCCACCTGACTCCCTTGCTGGTGACACTGGGCATGTCGATCGTGATCGAGAACCTGCTGCTGGAGCTCTTCTCCGCCAACAGCCACTCCATCAACATCGGCAACTTCACCTCGGGGTCGGTCCAGGTGAACGGTCAGATCTCGCTGGGCTACCTTTCCATGACGATCCTGGGAGTGGCGGTGGTAGCGCTGGTGGCGATCGAGCTCACCCTGTCGCGCAGCAAGCTCGGCCGGACCATCCGGGCGGTCGCCGACGACCGTGATGCCGCCCAGCTCATCGGGGTGAATTTCCGCCACGTCTTCGCCCTGGCGGCGGCGATCGCCTTCGGCACCGTCGCCCTGGCGGGACTGTCGCTGACCATGTACTCGCAGATCTCCCCGAGCGCCGGGCCCACCTATCTCATCTATGGCTTCGAGGCGGTCGTGATCGGGGGGCTGGGGTCGCTCTGGGGAACACTGGCCGGGGGGGTTGCGCTCGGGATCGCGGTCACGGTTGGGCTGCAGATCAACCCCAACTTCGGGGCGCTCGCCCCCCACCTGCTCTTCCTGGGGGTGCTGGCGGTGCGGCCCCAGGGGCTCTTCCCCAGGCGGGCGCTGGCATGACCGAGCTGGCCCGGGTCAGCCGCTCCCGGCACACCAACCTCTTCAACGGCCTCGCCGGGCTGGTGTTGCTGGTGGTGCTGGCCGCCCTGCCCTTCCTGGTCGACGAGGGCTTCACCACCATCCTGGTCAACCTCTTCATCCTGCTGGCGCTGGCGAGCATGTGGAACTTGCTGGCCGGCTACGGCGGGCTGGTCTCGGTGGGCCAGCAGGCCTACATCGGGCTCGGCGCCTACACCGTGCTGGTCCTGGCCCAGAACGGGATCAGCCCGTTCTGGGGGGTGCTGGGGGCGATCGTGGTCGGTGGCGTCCTGGCGGTGCCCGCCTCCTGGCTCCTCTTCCGGCTCTCCGGCGCCTACTTTGCCATCGCCACCTGGGTGCTGGCGGTGGTGGCGGCGATCATCATCACCGGCATCCCCTCCCTCGGGGCGGGCACCGGCGCCGCGGTCCCGGGGATGCTAACCATCAACGCCGTGCTCCTGGGCGCCGTCACCTACTGGATCTCGCTGGCGGTGGCGGTGGGCTCGGTGCTGGCGGTGTTCCTGCTGCTGCGCAGCCGTCTCGGGCTGATGCTGACCGCCATCCGCGACAACGAGCTGGCGGCGCGCAGCGTCGGCGGCAAGGTGGTGCGCGCCAAGCTCAGCGTCTACCTGGTGTCCGCCGCCGGCTGCGCCGCGGTCGGGGCGGTGATCGCTATCAGCCAGCTCAATGTCCAGGCTTCCAACGTCTTCAACATCCAGTGGACGGCGGAGATGATCTTCGCCGTGCTCATCGGGGGCATGGGTTCGATCGAGGGCCCGATCATCGGCTCGGTGGTGTTCATCGCCCTGCAGCAGACGCTGAGCCAATACAACGGCTGGTACCTGGTCGTGGTGGGTTTGGTGGCGATGGCGGTGGCGATCTGGGTGCGCGGCGGGGTCTGGGGGTTCTGGGCCGATCGCAGCTCGTTCAGGCTCTTCTCGGTCGGCTACTTCCTTCATGCCCAGCCCAAGGGGCCTAGGACCGGGCCCCCGACCAACGGGCGCTTCCGGAGACCGCGCTGGCTGCGGGGGGCACAGCGACCCGGGTGAGGACAGGCCAGGGCGGCTCGGGCCGCCCCAAGGGAGGTAGAGCATGAGCAGCAGCCGTGGGCTCCTGATCGGGGCCGACGAGGAGGCCGCCGAGTCCGGGGCCACCTTCGAGGACAAGGATCCCTTCACGGGAGACCTGGTGGCGACCCTGGCGGCGGCCCGCGCCGCCGACGTCGGGCGGGCGGTGGACCAGGCCCACCGGGCCTTCCCGGCCTGGTCCGAGAGCCCGCCCTCACAGCGGCGCGGCATTCTGCTCAAGGCCGCCGAGCTGATGGAGGCCAAGGCCCCCGAGCTGGCGCAGAGCATGACCTCAGAGACCGGGGGCACCTTCGGCTGGGGAATGTTCAACTCGGCCCTGGCGGCGGGCATGCTCCGGGAGGCCGCGGCCGCGACCAGCGCTCCCCTGGGCCAGGTCCTGGCCACCGACACCCCAGGGGCGCTGTCATTGGCGGTGCGCCAGCCCAGCGGGGTGGTGGCGGCCTTCGCCCCCTGGAACGCGCCCTTGATCCTGGGGGTGCGCTCGATCGCCATCGCGCTCGCGACCGGGAACACCGTGGTGATGAAGCCCAGCGAGCAGGCGCCGCTCACCTCGGGCCTGCTGCTGGCCGACATCCTCCGGGAGGCGGGGCTCCCCGACGGGGTCTGCAACGTCGTGACCAACGCCCCCCAGGACGCCGCTGAGGTGGCGGAGGCGCTGATCGGGGACCGCCGGGTCAGCCGGGTGAGCTTCACCGGCTCGACCCGCGTGGGACGGATCGTCGGCGAACTGGCGGCGCGCCACCTCAAGCCCGCGGTGCTGGAACTGGGTGGCAAGAATTCCCTGATCATCCTCGACGACGCCGATCTCGACTACGCCGCGCAGGCAGTGGCCTTCGCCGTCTACATGAACTCAGGGCAGATCTGCATGTCGGCGGACCGGGTGATCGTCCAGCGCCGGGTGGCGGACGCCTTCCTGGAGCGGCTGCGGACCCGCGCGCAGGGACTGCCCACCGGCGACCCCCGCAACCCGCAGACCGTGGTCGGCCCCTTAATCAGTGAGGAGGCGGCCCAGCGCGTGGCGGTCGTGGTCTCGGAGGCGGTGGCAGCAGGATCCAAGCTCGAGGCCGGCGGCGGGCCCCCCGAGGGGGCGGTCGTGGCTCCGACCGTCCTGACCGGGGTGGGCCCGGACCTGCGCCTGGCCCGCGAGGAGATCTTCGGTCCGGTCTGCACGGTGGATGTCTTCGATGGTGAGGAGGAGGCGCTGCAGGCGGCCAACGCCACCGCCTACGGGCTCACGGCGGGCATCCTCACTGAGGACATCCGCCGGGGCTGGGCGCTGGCCCGACGGCTGCGCACCGGCATCGTCCA
>JBOHUK010000036.1:0-2022 GCA_050734395.1 Candidatus Dormibacteria bacterium | reverse complement strand
AGCTGCCAGGTCGCCAGCCCGGCGACCGGCCTTCCCAGTCGCAGGGCGAGGGCAATCTCGGTCAGGGTGCCCAGCGCTCCCCCAACGGCGATCACCGCCTGGGCGGCCCTGACCAAGAGCAGGTTGCGCCCCTCGCCCAGGCCGGTGGCGATGGGAACGCGGATCCAGGGCGAGGCTGCCCGGGGGTCGTCGCCGGGTAGCAGACCAACTGTCAGCCCCCCGGCCCGGCTCGCTCCCTCGGCGGCCGCCTCCATGGCCCCGCCCAAGCCGCCGCAGAGCAGGACGGCACCGCCTTCCGCCATAAGCTCGCCCACCCGGCGGGCGGTGCCTAGTTCCTGGGCGGACGGTCGGGAGGGGCCGCAGACGGCGATCAGAGGTCCGGGCCTAACGGGGCCGGCCGTGCTCGTGGGTCAGCCCCGGGGCAGGCGAGGCCCGACTGGCATCTCAGGGCGGGGCGCCTGCTGGAAGTTGAGCTGGCTGATCTGTGCCGCCAGCTGCGACGCGACCTGGGCAAAGATCCTGCCGCTGGGAGAGTCGGCCTGGGCGAGCGCCAGCGGCTGTCCCGGGCCGCCGCCGAGTCGCACCGCCAGGTCCAGCGGGATGGAGCCCAGGAAGGGCAGCTCCCGACTCTCGGCCAGCTCCTGCCCACCGCCGCGTCCGAAGATTTCGGTGACCTCGCCGCAGTGGGGGCAGGCGAAGCCGCTCATGTTCTCGATCACACCGAGGATGGGAACGCGCAGCTGCTGGAACATGGCGATTCCCCGCCCCACATCGGCCAGGGAGACGTCCTGCGGGGTGGTGACGATTACCGCCCCCGTGAGGGGGATGGACTGGGCCAGGGTCAGCTGTACGTCGCCGGTGCCCGGCGGCAGATCGCAGACCAGATAGTCCAACTCTCCCCAGTCCACCTCGAAGAGGAACTGTTTGAGCGCCCCCGCCAGCATCGGACCCCGCCAGATCACCGGGCGCTCAGGGTCGATCAGGGTCCCGATCGACATCACCCGGAGGTCACCCTTGCGCAGCGGCTGCATTCGGCCCGCTTCACCTATCGGCCGCTCGCGGAGGTCGAGCATGATCGGCACGTTGGGGCCGTAGATGTCTGCGTCCAGCAGGCCCACCCGGGCGCCCGCGCCCTGAAGGGCGAAAGCCAGGTTGACGGCCACGGTGGTCTTGCCCACTCCGCCCTTGCCGGCGCTGACGGCGATGGTGTTTCGCACCCCCTGGATGTCCTGGCGCCCGGACACCCCCCGCGTGCGGCTGACGTCGGCGTCCCACTCCAGCTCGACCCGCTCCACCCCCGGCACTACCCCCACGACCGCCGCCTCGATCTCGGTCTGGATGCGGTCCTTGAGCGGGCAGGCCGGAGTGGTCAGCACCACCCGCATCTTGGCGGTCGAGTCCTCCAGGCGAAGGTTCTTGAGCATCCCCAGGTGCATCAGGGGGCGATGCAACTCGGGGTCCTGCACCTTGGCCAGGGCGTCCTCGAGCGCCGCTAGCGCATTCGGGGCTTCACTCATCCGAGTTCGATCATAGCCGCGAGTCCGCCTAACCCCTGCCCAGCCGATCGCGCCCCGTATGTTGCAATTGGCGAGCAACAGCTATAGTGGAGTGGTGAACGGGCTCGAGGCGCTGCGCCAGCAGGGGCGCCGGCTGACGCCTCAGCGGCGCCTGGTGTACCAGGCTCTCATGGAGCACCCGGGTCACGCCACCGCGGACGAACTGTGCAGCAGCATCGGGCGCAAGCTCCCGGGCTTTCAGCGCACCACCGTCTACCGCACGCTGGACCTGCTGGTGGACCTTGGGCTGGCCCGCAAGGTCCAGCTGGGCCACGCCAACACCTACGAAGCGGTGATGGCCGGCAGCGAGTCGCACCAGCATCTGGTGTGCGACCGCTGTGGTGGCACCTTCGACGTCAGCTGCCCCGAGGTCCCCCTCTGGGTGGAGAGTGCTGCAGGCCCCTTGGGCTTCCGCCTCGAACGGGTTGAGCTGCTGGGACATGGCCTGTGCTCGACCTGCGAAGGG
>JBOHUK010000035.1:0-4459 GCA_050734395.1 Candidatus Dormibacteria bacterium | reverse complement strand
GACTGAGTTAGGATGCCCTGGGGCAGGCAGTGGGAGCGACGAGATGCACAGGCTCTGGCGGGGGCGCGGGGGCCGGCTGACGCTGACCGGGCTCGGGTTGGTCTTGGTCGTGGTCGGCGCTTTGGTGATCATCTTCCCGGTTCTGGGCCTGTTGCAGCGCTCCGGCGCGGACCAACGGGCGCTGCAGCACTGGCACAACCCGGGCGCCGCCCTGAGCCACCAGCTGCCCAAGGACAAGGTGGACCCGGGAACGGGCGGCGGCACCCCCGCCCCCCTGTGCGCCAGCGGCTCGTCGGATTCGGAGTACGCGCTGCTCGCGTTCCCCAGCCTGCCCGGGGTCGAGGGGGTGGCGGCCAGCGGTGGCTGGGGCCTGCTCACCGAGCGCTCGGTGGTCCACTACGGCAGCAGTCCGGCCGCGGGCGCCCAGGGCAACAGCATCTACGCCGTGCACCGCGAGCCCAACTTCGAGCCGCTCGGCACCCTGTCGGTAGGCGATGCCATCACCCTCACCGACCGCAGCTGCCAAAAGTTCACCTACCAGATCACCCAGATCTGGACTGAGTCGCCCTCCCAGGTGACCCAGCTGCAACCGCTCAGCACCGGCAGTTGGGTCACCGTGATCACGTGCACCCCGCTCTGGGTGGACAGCGAGCGGCTGGTGCTGCGGGCCCGTCTGGAGGGTTCCTGAGCCCGCTCCAACACCATATGCGGGATGCTTGGCGCTCGGTGACCACTAGATAGCGGGCCGGGACCCCGGCGGGGTCTGGTATCCTGAGTCGCGGGTTGGCGGAGATTTAGCTCACTTCCGCGCACCCCTGGCGCAGTTGAGGAACCTGGCGTGGACATCGAACTGGGGCGGGGCAAGCGGGCGCGACGGGCCTATGGCTTTGACGAGGTTGCGCTGGTCCCCGGCAAGGTGACCATCAACCCCGAGGAGATCGACGCGAGCCTGCGCATCGGCGACGTGGAGCTGCCCTTGCCCTTCCTGGCGGCGGCCATGGATGGGGTGGTCGACACCGGCTTCGCCATCGCCATGGGTCGCCTGGGCGGGCTCGCCGTGCTCAACCTGGACGGGATCAACACCCGCTATGACGACGTGGCGGAGGTCTACGAGCAGATCGCCGAGGCGCCTCGGGAGCGGGTCAACGTGTTGCTCCAGGACCTCTACCGCGAGCCAGTCAAGGACGAGCTCATCTCCAGCCGCATCACGGAGATCAAGCGGGCGGGGGTGCTCTGTGCCGTCTCCAGCACCCCGGCCGCGGCTGAGGGTCGGCTCGGGCGGGTGACCGAGGCCGGCGCCGACGTCTTTGTGGTTCAAGGCACGGTCCTGACCGCGCGCCACATCTCCCGCTCGTACCGCCAGCTGGACTTCGCCGACCTGGTCCGCCAGGCGCGCATGCCCGTCGTGGTGGGCAACTGCGTCGAGTACTACACGGCGCTGGAGCTGATGGGGACTGGGGTGGCGGGCATCCTTGTGGGGGTCGGCCCCGGGGCTGCCTGCACCACCCGCGGGGTGCTGGGGATCGGGGTTCCGCAGGTGACCGCAACCGCCGACGTGGCCGCCGCCCGCCACGACCACCGCCGGGCCGGTGGCCAGCCGGTCACGGTGATCACCGACGGGGGGATGCGTGTGGGCGGCGACGTCACCAAGGCCCTCGCCTCAGGGGCCGATGGGGTGATGATCGGGTCGGTCTTCGCCGCCGCCGAGGAGGCCCCCGGCCACGGGCACCACTGGGGCATGGCGACCCCTGACGCCGCCCTGCCGCGGGGCACGCGGATCAAGGTGGGCATCAAGGCCACCCTCAAGGAGCTGCTGCTCGGGCCGGCCCGGGTCGACGACGGCAGCCAGAACTTGGTGGGGGCGCTGAAGTCGGCGATGGGGGTTTGCGGTGCCCGCAGCATTGCCGAGTTCCAGCAGACGGAGCTGGTGATCGCACCGGCCATTCTCACCGAGGGCAAGCTCTTCCAGCAGGCGCAGCAGGTCGGGATGGCGCGCTGAGGTGGACGGCCGGGGCCGGGCATGAGTACGAGGGTCGGGCCCTCGTCCACTGCCGGCGCGGTTCCCGAGACGGCGACCGACACCGTCCTGGTTCTCGACTTCGGGTCGCAGTACAGCCAGCTGATCGCCCGACGGATCCGCGAGCTCAAGGTCTACTGCGAGCTGGTCCCCGGCACCACCCCTGCCGAGGAGCTGGCGCGGCGCCGCCCTCGAGGGCTGGTCCTGAGCGGCGGCCCCTCCAGCGTCTACGACGAGGGGGCGCTGCGGCCTGACTCCAGCATCTACTCGCTCGGCGTCCCCATCCTCGGCATCTGCTATGGGATGCAGTTGCTGGCCCATGACCTGGGCGGCCGGGTCCGGCCGGGGACACGCCACGAGTACGGGATGGCCTCGGTGGTGGTGGACCGCCAGGAGGGAGTCTTCGCGGGGCTGGGAGGCGAGCTGGCGGTCTGGATGAGCCACGGTGACGTGATCGAGGAGTTGCCGGTTGGGTTTGCCGCGGTGGCCCACACCGCCAACAGCCCCGTCGCCGCCATGGCCGACGAATCCGGCCGGATTGGCATCCAGTTCCACCCCGAGGTGGCTCATACCCCGCGGGGCACGGACTTGCTTCGCAATTTCCTCTACGGCAGCTGTGGATGCCAGGGGGGATGGGAGGCGGAGGGCTTTGTCAGCCACGCCGTCGAGGAGATCCGCCGCCAGGTGGGCTCGGGCCGGGTCATCTGCGCCCTCTCCGGAGGGGTGGACTCGGCGGTGACCGCCACCCTGGTGCATCGGGCGGTGGGCGACCAGTTGACCTGCGTCTTTGTGGACAACGGGCTGCTCCGGCGGGGCGAGGCGGACCGGGTGATCGAGGTGCTGATGCGGGGGATGCAGATGCGCATCGTCCGGATGGAGGCCGAGGATCGCTTCCTGGGTGCGCTGGCCGGAGTGACCGACCCCGAGGAGAAGCGCCGGATCGTGGGCCGCGAATTCATCGCCGCCTTCGAGGAGGAGACGCAGCGGCTGGGGGCGGCCGCCTTCCTGGCCCAGGGCACGCTCTATCCGGACGTGATCGAGAGCACGGCCGCGGACACCTTTGGGGCCCACAAGATCAAGACCCACCACAATGTGGGCGGGCTGCCCTCGACCATGCGCTTCTCGCTGGTGGAGCCGCTGCGCTACCTCTTCAAGGATGAGGTCCGCCGGGTGGGAGGCGCACTGGGACTGCCCGACGACCTGATCCAGCGCCAGCCCTTCCCGGGACCGGGACTGGCCATCCGGATCATCGGCGAGGTGACCAAGGAGCGGCTGGAGACGGTGCGCGCGGCCGACTGGGTCGTGATCGACGAGATCAAGCGCAGCGGCCTCTACCACCAGGTCTGGCAGAGCTTCGCCATCCTCACGCCGATCAGCAGCGTCGGGGTGATGGGCGACTACCGCACCTACGCCAACGTGGTGGCGGTGCGGGTGGTGCAGTCCGAGGATGGGATGACCGCAGACTGGGCGCGCGTCCCCTACGACGTCCTTGCCGACATCAGCCGCCGAATCGTCAATGAGGTCCGGGGGGTGAACCGGGTCGTTTTTGACATCAGCAGCAAACCGCCCTCCACCATCGAGTGGGAGTGAGCGCCCGCCCCGGGGGCCTGCACGTCTTGGTAATCGGCAGCGGCGGCCGGGAGCACGCCCTGGCGTGGGCCGCCGCCCACAGCCCCCTGGTGGAGCGGGTCAGCTGCGCCCCCGGGAACGCCGGCACGGCGCAGCTGGGTGACAACCACGACCTGGCCGCGACCGACGTGACCGGCCTGGTGGAGCTGGCGCGCGCCGAGCACGTCGATCTGGTGGTGGTCGGGCCTGACGCGGCGGTGGCGGCTGGAGTCTCGGACGGGTTGGTGCTGGCCGGGGTCCCCTGCTTCGGTCCCAGCCAAGCGGCGGGGCGCCTGGAGGGCAGCAAAACCTTCGCCAAGGAGCTGCTCGCCGAGCTGGGCATCGCCACTCCGGGCTTTGTCAGCTTCGACCGCCTCCCCGCGGCGCTGGATCATCTCCGGGGCCGGCGCGGCCCGGTGGTGGTGAAGGCGGACGGGTTGGCTCTGGGCAAGGGCGTCTTTGTCTGCGCCGACCCCGACGAGGCGGCGACGGTGGCGGAGCGGCTCCTCCAGGGTGGTGAGCTGGGTGAGGCGGGATCCCGGATTCTGATCGAGGATTGCGTCCATGGCCAGGAGGCGTCCTTCTTCGCCATCTGCGACGGGCGCCAGGCGCGCATGCTGCCCCCGGCTCGGGACTACAAGCGGGCCGAGGATGGCGAACTCGGGCCGAACACCGGCGGCATGGGCAGCTACGCCCCCGCCGGGTCCGGCTGGCGCGAGCTCAACCGCCAGGTCCACGATCTGGTGGTGCTGCCGGTTCTGGAGGCTATGGCCCGACGGGGCCACCCCTACCGGGGCTGCCTCTACGTAGGGGCGATGGTTCTCGAGGGGCAGG
>JBOHUK010000034.1:0-1271 GCA_050734395.1 Candidatus Dormibacteria bacterium | reverse complement strand
GAGCAGCTCAGGCACCAGCGGCCACCGCCGTGCTCGCCGCGGCCGGGCAGCGAAGCGCCTCCAGCGCCTCGCGAGCGCCTCCCCCGGCCAGGCTGTGCCGTGCCAGTTCCAGCCCCTCTGGGAGATCCTCCGCCCGACCGGCGACCACCAAGGCCAGCGCGGCGTTGAGCAAGACCGCATCCGCTGCCGGCGCGCCCGCTCCCTCGAGCACCGCCAGCAGGATCCGGGCGTTGTCCCGCGGCGCTCCACCTCGAAGCGAATCCAGCGAGACCCGGATGCCGAAGTCTTCCGGGTCGAGTGTCCAAGCGCGCTGCCCGCTGCGGTCAAACTGGAGCACGTGGGTGGGGCCCTCCCCCGCCACCTCGTCAAGGCCGCTGGCCGAGTGGACCACCGCCGCCGCCTGCACCCCGAGCTCCTGGAGCGCCTCCGCCATCAGGCCCAAGCGGCTTCTCGCGTACACGCCCACCAGCAGCCGCTGGGCCCCGGCCGGGTTGGCCAGGGGACCGAGGAGGTTGAACAGGGTGCGCACCCCGAGCTGGCTGCGGATCGGCCCCACCTGGCGCATGGCCGGGTGGTAGACCGGGGCGAAGAGAAAGGCGATCCCCCGAGCTCGCAGGAGCGCGCTGGCGTCCTCCGGCTCGAGGTCCAGGGGCACGCCCAGCGCCTCAAGCACGTCGGCGCTGCCGCAAGGGCTGGAGGCGCCGCGGTTGCCGTGTTTGGCCACCGGCACACCGGCCCCGGCCGCCACCAGGGCCGCCGCCGTCGATAGGTTCAGCGTGCCCGCTCCGTCGCCGCCGGTCCCGACCACATCGAGGACCAGGGGCAGCCCGTGGTCGACCCGCCGGGCCAGCTGTCGCATGGCCCGGGCGGCCCCCACCACCTCGGCGACCGTCTCACCGCGAGCGGCCATGGCCACCAGCAGCCCCGCCGCCTGCGCCGGGCTGAGGCGCCCCTCGATGATGGCGATCACGGCGGAAAACGCCTCATCGGCGCTCAGGCCGCCCCCCTCCAGGCAACGGCGCAACAGGGAAGGGAAATCCGCGGCCCCGAGCTCAGGGGCCGGCGAAGCGGCCACCGCCAGACCCTCTCGTGCCTGATTCACAGCTGGCTCCTGCCAAAAAAAAAGAGCCCCGACTTCCGGGGCTCGATGGCTCGGGCTCTGCCCCGCTCAGGGGCGCGGCGCCACCAAACCCCCGGGGGGCCACTCCCACCAGCAGTTCGGTCGCGTCCGGTTATCCAAGGTGGTTGGATTCTGGACTACGAGCCGGGAC
>JBOHUK010000033.1:0-7629 GCA_050734395.1 Candidatus Dormibacteria bacterium | reverse complement strand
AGCAGTCCGATCCCGAGCAGCAGCCAGGCCCAGCCGCGGGCCCCTCCCCGGGACTTGCGGGTCACCTCCACCCGGACATCATGCGGCAGTACCCCCGGCGTCGACCGGGGCGCGCTGGCGCCTTCGGTACCCTGCCTGCCGTGACCAGCGAGTCCTGCCTTCGCTGTCCCTGGGCCACAGGGGAGCTGCTGACCGCGTACCACGACCAGGACTGGGGCGTCTGGCGCGATGAGGGCGATCACCACTTCGAGTTGCTCACCCTGGAGGGGGCGCAGGCGGGCCTGAGCTGGCTCACCATCCTCAAGCGCCGCGCTGAGTACCGGCGCCTGATGTTGGGATTCAATCCCGCCCGACTGGCGTCGCTCGGTGACGAGCAGGTGGAGGCATGGATGGCCGAGCCCTCCCTGATCCGCAACCGGGCCAAGCTGGCGAGCGTCCTCGCCAACGCTCGGGCATTCGTCCAGCTGGAGAGGGAGTGCGGATCGTTTCCCGCGTTCCTGGCGCACGGGCTCGGGCTGCAGGTGCAGCGCAACCGCTGGGAGCGACCGGACCAGGTCCCGGCGCAGACCCCGGAGTCAGAACGGCTCAGCCAGGAGCTGCGCCGACGCGGTTTCCGCTTCGTCGGTCCCACCGTCTGCTACGCCTACATGCAGAGCGTCGGGCTGGTCAACGACCATTTAATGAGCTGCTTCCGGTGGGCAGAGCTGGGCTAACCTCTCCCCCCTTTTTTCGGCTGGGCGCCGGTGCGCGGCGCCGTCCCTCACCCGGTTGCGCAGGTGCGCCGTCCCCTTCTCGAAGCGCCGCTGGAGAAAGGGAGCGGCGCGCCTATCCTGGCACTAGCCTTGCTCTCCCCTACCACCCTCGACCTACCCTCCGCCCGCCGCCGACTCAAGGGGCGGGTGCATCGCACCCCCCTCCTCCACTCGACCCAAATCGACCTCAAGGTCGGGCGGCGGGTCTGGTTCAAGGCCGAGTGCCTGCAGCGCACCGGGTCCTTCAAGATCCGCGGCGCCCTCAACGCCGCCCTTCACGGTTGGGAGGCGGGTGACCGCCGGGGGCTCGCCTGCGTCTCCTCCGGCAATCACGGACAGGCGGTGGCGGTGGCCGCCCGCGAGCTAGGCCTGCCGGCCCTGGTGGTGATGTCCGGCGACAGCTCGGAGCTCAAGGCGACCGCCATCCGTGGGTACGGCGCCGAGGTCTACACGGAGGGGGTGACGGTGCAGAACCGGGAAGAGGTGTGCCAGGCGCTGGCCTCCGAGCGCGGGCTGCGGTTTGTCCACCCCCACGACGACCAGGAGGTCATGGCCGGGCAGGCAACCGTGGCCCAGGAGTTGGTGGAGCAACTCCGGGAGCATGAGGTCGAGGCCGAAGCGGTGCTGATCCCGGTCGGGGGCGGCGGCCTGCTGGCGGGGATGGTGACCACGCTGACGCAGCAACTGCCCCAGACGACCGTGATCGGGGTCGAGCCCAGTGCCGGCGACGACGGGCTGCGATCCCTGCGGCAGGGTGAGCTGGTCACCCTGGCCGCGACCCCGGACACCCTCGCCGACGGGGCGCGGACCGTCAGGCTCGGGACTGGTTGCTGGGAGATCATCCGCTCGCTGCAACCGGTGCTGGCCACGGTCGACGAGGGCGCGCTGGCCCGCTCCTGCTGGTGGCTTTGGACCAGGACCAAGCTGATGGTGGAGCCGACCGGTGCCCTGACCTTGGCGGCGCTTCTGGCGCCACCGGCCGCCTCCTCACGAGCGCTCCCTGACCGAGGAGGCGACGTCGTCTGCGTGGTGTCCGGGGGCAACCTAGACCCGGCTCAGGTTCCGACCATCCTCGAATTGGCTTCTCGGCAAGGAGGTTCCAGGTGAGCGATTCCGAGCTCTGGACAGAGGTCGACTCGGTGCTGGAGGGAGCGTTGCTGGCCGGTGACCCAGACCTGGGCTGGGTGCTCGAGGCGACCCGGGAGGCGGGCTTGCCCGAGATCCAAGTCTCGCCTCCCTACGGCAAGCTTCTGCAGCTGCTGGTCCGCGTCCAGGGGTCGCGGCGCGTCCTGGAGCTCGGTACGCTCGGCGGCTACAGCACGATCTGGATGGCCAGCGCCCTACCCGCTGACGGCACTCTGATCTCGCTGGAGGCGGACCCGAAGCATGCCCAGGTGGCGCGCGCCAACCTGGAGCGCGCCGGCGTCGGCGACAAGGTGGAGGTGATCGTCGGCCCGGCGCTGGAGACCCTCCCCCGCCTCGAGGATCGCGCGCCCTTCGACCTGGTCTTCATCGACGCCGACAAGACGGGGTACCCCGAGTACCTGACTTGGGCCCACCGACTGGCCCGGCCCGGCACCCTGATCGTGGCCGACAACGTGGTCCGCTCGGGCAAGGTCGCTTCGCCAGAGGACGAGGCCGCGAGCGCGGTCCGCCGCTACCTGGAGCAGGCCGGGACCACCCCGGGACTCACCGGGACCGCCATCCAGACCGTCGGCAGCAAGGGGTACGACGGCTTCAGCCTCACCCTGGTCACCTCGCTTCCCTAGAGGTGCGGGACCGGGTCACCCGGTCAGCTGCTGCCAGCTGCCGTTGAACAGCCAGGTCTCATCGGTGAAGCCCTGGCCACTGCTGGTGGCGCCGCCGAAGAGGAGCACCCCCCGGCCCTTCGGAGCCGCGGCCAGGGCGACAAAGCTGTAGGCGGGAGGGGTCTTGGCCGTAGACAGGGGACGCCAGTCGCTGCCGGTCCAGACCCAGGTTGAGCGGTCGGCCCCGGCGCCCGCGTACAGGAGCACCGTTCCGGTTAAAGGATCGGTGGCCATCGCCTCATAGGCCAGGGCTGGCGGCGAGTGCTGGGGGCGCACACGCGTCCAGTCGTGTCCGGTCCAGGCCCACGTGTCTCGCAGGCGACCGGACCCGTCGCTGCCGCCGAACAGAAGCAGCCAGTGGTTGCGCGGATCCCAAGCCAGGGCGGCCGCCGAGCGCGCCGGAGGCTGATGCGCCGGATGCAGGCGCACCCATCCGGCTCTGGTCCACACCCACGTTCCCGCGATGGGATGACCACTGGCGGTTTCGCCTCCAAAGAGAAGCAACTGGTGAGCTGTCGGGTCGTAGGCGGCCGAAGCCAAACGACGCCTGCGAGGGGCGGTTGCAGGACGCAGACGCGCCCAGCCCGCCTCCCACCGCCAGGTGCTGGCGCGCGGTGGGCTGACCCCTTGAGCAGCCGCCCCCCCGAAGAGCACCACCTGCCCCCGCGAAGCATCGTAGGCGGCGGCGGCGTAGCCCAACGCACCGGGGCTCGCGCCAGAGTGTTCCGCCCAGTTTCGCCCGTTCCAGACCCATGTTTCAGGGCTGCAGACCAGCTGACCGCAGCCCCCGAAGAGCAGGTCCGAGTCGAGGCGACGGTCGAAGACCAGGCTGGCGCCGCCCACAGCGGGCGGGCCTGCCTGGCCGGGTTCGGCGGCGATGGCGCGCGCGCTTCCCCAGGCGGCGAGCGCCAGTAGGAGGGCGCCGAGGGCGGCTGCCGCGCCGACCAGCGCGGGCCGAATTCGTCCCCGCTGGATAAGACGGTCCAGCGACATCCGGGATCCGCTACGAGTCGCCAGGAGCAACACCAGACAGAGCAGGTAGGCGGCGCCCGCGCCCAGATCGGTGGCGCCGCGAGTGAAGGCCAGGCCGAGTCCTTCTCCGAAGAGCCACACCCCCAGCAGCATTGGAAGGCTGAGGGCCAGAGCCAGGTCCGTCGCCAGCCCGACCGTGATCAGCAACCCGAGCGCCGTCTCGACCGACGCCAGGGCCGCGTTGGCCGCGACCGGCTGGTTGGCTATCACGCTCGCGGCGAGCGCGATCACGGCGTGGAGTGGTGGTGGTGAACTGGCGGCGTTGGTGAGCAGCAGCCCCGAGAAGACCTGGTAGGTTCCCGGCTGCCACTCCAGGACGGCATCGGCGAGCAGCACCAAGCCGAAGAGCACTCGGGCCATGGCCGGCCAGAGCGGTGGTGCCGCGGACGGCAGGCGCCTCAAGGCCCCGCCGCTCATCGTTGGCTTCGGCTCAGGCCAGCAGGCGGCCGATCCGGGCCAGGCCCTGGTCCAGGTCCCGGTCGGAGGCGGCGTACGAGATCCGCAGGTGTCCGGGGGCACCGAAAGCTTCTCCGGGTACCACCGCCACCCGCGCCCGCTCGAGGATGACCTCGGCCAGGTCGAGGGACGATTGCACCTCCCGGCCGGCCAGGGTCCGCCCCAACACCCCCTCAACCGATGGGAACAGATAGAAAGCACCGTCCGGGCAGGGACATTCGAAGCCGGGAAGCCCGTGAAGGCCTTCCAAGGTGCGGTCGCGCCGGACCCTGAAGATGTCGCGCATCTGCTGGACCGAGGCCAGACCTGAGCGGACCGCCGCCAGGGCAGCGGCCTGGGCGACATTGCTGATGTTGCCGCTCAGGTGAGAGTGCAGGTTGGAGGCCGCCTGGATGACGGGCTCGGGCGCCACCAGCCACCCGACCCGCCAGCCCGTCATGGCATATGACTTCGAGGCTCCGTTGACACTCAGGTACCGGGGCGCCAGCTCGGGCATCAGCGCCGCCAGCGAGCGCGGTGCGGCCCCGGTGTAGTCGAAGTGCTCGTAGATGTCGTCGCTGATCACCCAGAGACCGCAGTCCACCGCCCAGCGGGCGATCTCCCGCTTCTGCTCGTCCGGGTACACCGCCCCTGAGGGGTTGGCGGGCGAGACGAAGAGCAAGGCCTTGGTCCGTTCGGTCCGAGCCGCCTCCAGGTCTTCGGCCCGGACTCGGAAGCCACGTGACTGGTCGGTGGGGACGGCGACCGGCACTCCGCCCCAGACGGTGATTGCCTCGGGGTGGGTGACCCAGTAGGGACTGGAGAGGATGACCTCGTCGCCGGGGTCGAGCAGGCTGGCGAAGGCCCGGTCGATCGCCTGCTTGGTCCCGGAGGTGATCAGCACGTTGGCTGCCGTGGTCGCCTGCCCCGAGTCGCGCTGGGTCTTCTCGGCCACCGCCAGGCGCAGCTCGGGCAGCCCCGCGACCGGGCTGTAGTGGTGCAGGCGCGGGTCCCGGCACGCGGCGATGGCCGCCTCCTGGGCCACCGCGGGGGTTGGCAGGTCCGGCTCGCCCGCCGCGAGCGAGATGACCGACTCCCCCTCCCGGCTAAGCTCCCGGGCGCGCCGGTCCATGCCGATGGTGGCCGATTCGGCGATTGCCAGGACCCGCTGGGACAGCGCCGCCACGGCGGGGCTCTGGGCAGCCAATAGACTTCTCCTGATGTCCCGAGGTGGGCTTGCAGAGCTGGTCATACCACACGACCTGCTGCCCAAAGACGGGCGGTTCGGCTGCGGCCCCTCCAAGGTTCCCGGGGCAGCGCTGGCGGCCCTGGCGCAGGTTGCTCCCACACTGCTCGGTACCAGCCACCGCCAGCCGCCCGTCAAGGAGCTGGTGGCCCGGGTTCGCTCCGGGCTCAGCGAACTGCTGCAGCTCCCCGAGGGCTACGAAGTGGCCCTGGCCAACGGCGGCTCCACTCTGTTCTGGGACCTGGCCACCATCTGCCTGATCCGCGAGCGCAGCCAGCACCTGGTGTTCGGCGAGTTCTCCAGCAAGTTCGCGCTGGCGGCGCGGGCGGCGCCGTTCCTCTCCGACCCTGAGGTGATCGAATCGAAGGCCGGGACCCACCCTGAGCCCCGCCCCAACCCCGGGGTGGATGCCTATTGCCTGACCCAGAATGAGACTTCAACCGGGGTGGCCATGCCCATCCGCCGCCCCTCCCCAGACCCCGGGCAGCTGGTGCTGGTGGACGCCACCTCGGCCGCCGGCGGGATCGGCATCAGCCCACTCGAGTTCGACGTCTACTACTTGGCACCGCAGAAGTGCTTCGCCTCCGAGGGCGGGCTCTGGCTGGCAGCGCTCTCGCCGGCGGCGATTTCTCGGGCGCAGGAGTTGGAGTCCTCAGGGCGCTGGGTGCCCGCCACTCTGAGCCTCACCACAGCGCTCGAGAATGCGCGCCTAGACCAGACCTACAACACTCCCGCGATCACCACTTTGTTCCTCCTCGCCCACCAGGTGGAGTGGCTGCTGGAGCAGGGCGGACTGGCCTGGGCGGAGCAACGCTGCCGACGGTCTGCGGACATCGTCTACTCCTGGGCGGAGAGGCGGCCCTGGGCCACGCCCTTCGTCAGGGAGCAATCGGAGCGCAGCCCGGTGGTCGCGACCATCGACTTCGATACCGAGGTGCCGGCGGCCCAGGTGTCTTCTGCCCTTCGCCGTCACGGCGTGGTGGACGTCGACTCCTACCGCAAGCTGGGTCGCAACCAACTCCGGATCGGACTCTTCCCGGCGATTGAGCCCGAGGACGTCGAGCGGCTCACGCGGACCATCGATTGGGTGGTGGCGGCGCTGGAGGGCTGAGCCCACACCTTGACGGTTTTGTAACCGCGGATCCCGGTACGGAGACGCGCGGAGTCCGATAGTACTTCTGATGGGCAGGCGATCTCCGCCCGAGCCGGACGGCGACGCCCCCGTGACCACTCCGCCACCTTGGGAGTTGGCACGCCGGACGCTCGTGGAGGCTGGCGGTGAGGCCGCCAGCGCCGACGCCGTCGAGTGCCTGCGACCCTGGCTGGAGGAACGGGCACTGGAGCTGGTGCCCGACGCCCAGCTGGCCCGACTGGTGGCACAGCAGGTGGTGGTCGAGGTCAACGCCCACCCCGGGCAGCTGCTCGAGGCGGACAGCGATCTCGAGCAGTGGCTGCGGGTGCGCCTCACCCAGACGGCGGGCCTCTTCACCGGCGCGCTGGGGGCTGCAGCCACCCGCGAACCGGCAGGGCCGCGGAGCGCGATGCCCTCCGCGCTGGTCCCGGGCACCGGGTGGCGGATCAGCTCCTGGGCGCGGCGCTGGTTCCCCCGGCGGGCGGTCACCATGCCATCGGCCGTGCTGGCTCCCGCCGCCACGACGATTGCCCTGGCGTTGGTGGCGGCAGCCATGGGCGCGAGCTTTGCCACCATGCCCCACTCGCCGCCCAACCCCGCGGCCGCCGCGAGTTCCCCCGCCCTGCCCCCGGTGCCCACCCCCATCCTGGCGCCAGCCCCTCCACCAACTCCCACTCCCCAGCCCACTCCACCCCCTTCTCCTTCCACCACGCCGGCCGTCGCCCTGCTGCCGGCGGCCCCGCTCTCGACGGCCACCGCACCGACGGCCACCGCACCGACGCCGCCGCCACCTACGCCCACCCCACCCCCAGTCGTGTCGCCTAGCCCAACTCCAACCCCGAGTTGCGAGCGCGATCATGACCATGGGGACGGGGACGGCGACGGGGACGACCAGGACCGCCACCACCGCCACTGCTGCCCGGCGCCGACCGCCACTCCCAGCCCCACCCCTACGCCGCGACCCACGCCCACCGCGACGCCGAGCCCCACGCCCACCGCGACGCCGAGCCCCAGCCCCACGCCCTCCCGCTCGCCGGGTGGAGGGGACGACCCCGGTGGCGGCGACTCAGGGCAGCTAGGCTGGGGCGATGGAGCTCCGGCAGGCCAAGGAGGAATACCTCACCTATCTGGCGGTGGACCGAGCCCGCAGCCCTCAGACCACCAGGGCCTACGACATCGATCTCGAGCGGGCGCTGCGGTTCTGGGAACGGCTCAAGGAGCCCC
>JBOHUK010000032.1:0-2504 GCA_050734395.1 Candidatus Dormibacteria bacterium | reverse complement strand
CCTGGGGCCGCCCCCCGGGGCCGCCGGGCCCGCGGCCGGATCGCCGCCTACGCCCTGGGCGAGGACTACCACCGGGCAATCGATCGATCGCTGCGCCTGCTGGTGTCGGAGCTGGCGGGGCTCTGGCCCGGCCTGCGCTGGCATCGCTTCCTGGACCACGGCTGGGCGCTGGACCGGGCGATCGCCGAGCGGGCGGGAATCGGCTTCTGTGGCAAGAACACCCAGCTGCTGACGGCCTCGGCGGGCTCCTACGTTCTGCTCAGCTCGCTCGTGCTCAGCGTGGAGCTGGCTGCGGACCGGCCGCTCAAGACCAACTGCGGTCAGTGCCGCAGCTGCCTGCCCAGCTGCCCGACCGGCGCCCTGCTCGCCCCCGGGGTGATCGACGCCAGCCGCTGCATCAGCTACCTGACGATCGAGCACTGTGGCCCGATCGCCTCCGACCTGCGGCCACTGCTCCAGGACTGGGTCTTCGGCTGCGACCTCTGCCAGGAGGCTTGTCCCATCAACGGACGCCTGGCTCCTCCGGCCGCAGCTGCCGGCCCGGCCACGACCCGGGCTGGCCCGGTCCCCTACCCGGACCTGGTCGAACTGCTGGAGCTGGACGAGGCGCACTTCGACAGTCGGTTTGGGAATACCACGATGGGACGCAGCGGCCGGGAGCGCCTGGCCCGCAACGCCGCCCTGGCGCTCGGCAATCGCGGGACGCGCGGGGCGGTGCCCGCCCTGGCCCGGCGGCTGGAGGCTGACCCGTCGCCAACCGTCCGCGGGGCCTGCGCCTGGGCGCTGGGCCGGCTCGGAGGCGCCGCGGCCCGCCGCGGGCTACTGCGCGCCCGGGCGGGGGAGGGAGACCCGGCGGTGCGGGACGAACTGGAGTCCGCCCTGGGGGCTGCGCCCCGGCGCAGCTGGGCTCAGATCGAGGTCCATTCGGCATAATCGCGGCGGTGGCTGGCTTCGCTCCGGTCTGCGCCGTCGGGGACGTCCCTGCTGGGACCGGCAAGGTCTTCGACGCTGACGGCATCGAGGTGGCCATCTTCAACGTCGACGGCGTGTTCCACGCCCTGGAGAACGCCTGCGCCAGCGGGGGCTCGATCGGCGAGGGCGAACTGCGCGGCCACGTCGTCACCTGCCCCCTGGACGGCGAGACCTATGACGTCCGCACCGGGATCTCCCCCATCACCGACGCCATCTTCGTGCGCCACTTCGACGTGCACCTGGACGGTAGCGGCCAGGTACTGGTGCGGCTCGAGCCCACCGACGACGAGGACGAGGAGCTCTGAGCCGGCGGCTCGCCGCCATCGACGTAGGGTCCAACACCATCCACCTGCTGGTGGCCGACCTCGGCCCCGAGGGGACCTCCGAGCGCCGACACGCGGTCGACCTGCTCGCCCTGGGCCGGGCGGTGGCCTCGGGAGGGAGCCTCGGCGAGGAACTGCTTGAGCGGGCCTCGCTGGTGGTGCAGGCGATGGCGGTCAAGGCCCGCGCCGCAGGCGCCGAGCGGCTGGGGCTGGTGGCCACCGAGGCCCTGCGCCAGGCGCTGGACGCTCCCCTGCTCCAGGAGCGCGTGGCGCAGCTGACCGGCGAGCGGCTCAACATCCTGAGCGGGGAGATGGAGGCTCGCCTCAGCTACCTGGGGGCGACCGCCTTCCGGGTCCGCAGCCAGCAGCCCTGCCTGGTGGCCGACGTCGGGGGTGGGAGCTGCGAGGTGGTCACCGGCCGGGGCACCCAGGCCGGCAAGGGCCGGAGCCTGAAGCTGGGTTCGGACCGGCTGCTGCTGGCGATCTCGGCCGATGACCCTCCCAATGCGCGGCAGCTGGCCGAGGCCCGGGCTCGGGTCTCGATGGTCCTGGAGCGCGCCCCCGAGCCGCTCGGGGCGGGGCCCTTGATCGCGACGGGGGGCACCGCCGCCAACCTGCCGGTGCTGCTGGGCAGGCGCCTCCCCCACTCGGAGGCCTCGCCCGGGCTGCTGGAGGAGCCCAGCGGGCCGGCCTGGACGCGCGTGGAGCGGGCGCAGCTGGAGCGGGCCGCTTGGCTCTGCGCCCGCCATCCCAGCGCCGACCTGGCCCGGCGCACGGGCTTGAGCCCCGCCCGGGCGCGGCTGATGGCGGGCGGGGTGATGATCCTGGAGGGGCTCCTGGAGCGCTACCGGGCGCCCAGCCTGGAGGTGACCGAGCGCGGTCTGCGCGACGGGGTGGTCCTGGCGCTCGCCGGGGTGCCGGCCAACGTTACCGCCCAGGAGCCCGCCTGAGCGGCTTGGCCTAAGCTGGTTCGGTGCCGCTCTTCGACTTCCACACCCATACCACCATCTCCGACGGGCACGCCGGCGCCCTGGACATGGCGCGGCGCTGCCAGCAGAACGGCTACGGCGCCTATGTCTGCAGCGACCACGTCGACGAGGGCACCGTCGAGCACCGGGTGCCGGAGATCGTGGCCGCCTGCCGCGAGGTGGCGGAGCGCTTGGCCCTGCCGGCGGTGGCGGCGGTCGAGGTGACCAGGGTCCCCCCGGA
>JBOHUK010000031.1:0-5182 GCA_050734395.1 Candidatus Dormibacteria bacterium | reverse complement strand
CCCCGGGTCATGACCCGGATCTACGACCCCATCCGCGAGCGGGTCTACCGGGAGATGGGGCTCTACACCTACTGCCCCACCGTCACCGGGGCGGCGATCGCCCAGACCTACTTCGCCGCGGGTCCCGAGGAGGCGGACCGGGCCCGCCACGCAGTGGCCGCCTCGGGAGCGTCGGGCGGTGCCTGAGCGCACTCCCTACGTGATCGTGGTCGGCGCCGGCAAGGTCGGCTTCTACCTGAGCCGGCACCTCCTGGAGGGGGGCTACGAGGTCGCGCTCGTGGAGAAGGACCCGGCTCGGGCGGCGCTGGTCGCGGCCCAGCTGGGCAGCTGCTCGCTCCTGGTCGGGGACGGCGATGAGATGTCGTTCCTGGCGACGAGCGGGATCGAGCGGGCGGACGTGGTGGCGGCGGTCACCGGGGAAGACGAGGACAATCTGGTCGCCTGCCAGCTGGCCAAGCGCCAGTTCCACGTGCCCCGCACCATCGCCCGGGTCAACGATCCGCGCAATGTCCGGCTTTTCCACCAGCTGGGGGTGGACGTGGCGGTGTCGGCCACCGAGCTCATCCTGGGTGTGATCGAGAGCGGGCTTGCCAGCCATGGGGATGTGGTGCAGATGCCGCTCAACGGCAGCGAACATTCGCTGGTCCGGGTCACGGTGCCGTTGGGCGAAGCCGTGGGCCGGCGCCCCAGCGAGCTGGCCGAGCTGGCCGGGGAGCGGATCTTGCTGGTGCTCCGGGATGGCCGGGAGCTCGAGCCGGACCCGGCGCTGGAGGCGGGCGACCAGGTCGTCCTCTTCACCGCCCGCCCTGCCTCCGACCTCGCCCTGGAGCAGCCCGAGGTGCTGCTGCCTACCGGGGTGTGAGCTCAGGCGCTGGCCAAGCCCGCCCGCCCCATCTCGCCGTAGCGATCCCAGAGGAGGGCGACCGCCTCCATACCGCGCTGCAGCTGGGCCAGGTGGACCCGTTCGTTGGGGGCGTGGAAGCGGTCCCCGGGCAGGGCGACGCCCAGCAGCACGCAGGGCACCCGGAGCAGCTCCGCGATCAGGGCGACCGCGGGGATGCTGCCGCCCTCGCGCAGGAAGACCGGCTGCTTGCCCCAGACCTCAGCCACCGCCGCCGCCGCAGCGTCGACCGCGGGATGGGCTGAAGGGGTCACGGCCCAGCGGCCCGACGAGATCAGGGAGAAGTCGGCCAAGACGCCCTCCGGGGCGGTCCGGCGGAGGTGGGCGCTTACCAGCTCGGTGATCCGGGCCGGATCCTGGTTGGGCACCAGCCGTGAGGAGAGCTTGGCCGCGGCCCGGGCCGGGATCACCGTCTTCGACCCCTCGCCCTGATACCCACCCCAGATGCCGCAGATCTCCATCGTGGGGCGGATGGTGCGGCGCTCCAAGGTGGTGAACCCCTGCTCACCGCCGGCGCGCGCACCGACGTCCTCAAGGAATGCCCCCTCGTCGAAGGGCAGGCGAGCCAGCTGCTCACGCTCAACGGCGCTGAGCTCGAGCACGTCGTCGTAGAAGCCCGGGACCGCCACCCGTCCCTCCCGGTCATGGAGCGAGGCCAGCATGTCGACCAGGACCGTTATGGGGTTGAGCACCGCTCCGCCGTAGACCCCGGAGTGGAGGTCAACGTCCGAGGTGGTGATCCGCAGCTGCCAGTAGTCGAGGCCGCGCACGCCCACGGTGAGTGCCGGGCGGTCCTCGGCCAGCATGCCGGTGTCGGAGATGACGGCCACGTCGGCCGCCAGTTCGGGGAGGTGGGCCCGCAACAGGGCCTCGAAGTTGTCGGAGCCGTCCTCTTCCTCGCCCTCGACCAGCAGCTTCAGGTTGACCGGCAGGCGGCCGCGCGCGTCCAGGCAGGCCCGCACCGCCTCCAGGTGCATCACCACGTGCCCCTTGTCGTCGGACGCACCGCGGCCCAAAAGCAGCCCGTCGCGCTCCAGGGCTTCGAAGGGGGCCTTCTCCCACTCCTCAATGGGGTCGGCGGGCTGGACGTCGTGGTGGCCATAGACCAGGATCGTGGGCAGCGCCGGGTCCTCGGTCCGTTCCGCGAACACGGCGGGATGGCCGGCGGTCTCCCAGACCTCCCCTCTCGGGAACCCGGCCGCCAGCGCGGCCTGGCGCAGGAACTCCGCCGAGCGGCGCACGTCGTCGCGGTGCTCAGGGTCAGTGCTCACCGACGGGATGGCGATCCAACGAGACAGCGACTCCGCCAGCGGCCGTTGGCGAAGGGCGAGCGCCTCCTGGAGCTCCGGGTCGGTCATTGGACCCCGCCGCTCCGGCCCCGTCCCCGGTTCAGCCCCATCGCTGGAAGTGCCTCCTTATCGCCGCTGGGGAGGCGAACCTGCGAGCTCAACGACCGGGCCAGGAGCTGCGAGGCGGGTCTGCGGTCGGGGTGGCGATCTTCGCGCAGGCGTCCGAAGCCAGGTAGCCGCGCATCGCCCCATTGTGGGAGCGCAACTCCGGGGCCGCCTCTAGGCGGGCGGCTTGCAGCGGTCCGTCCGAAGCGCGGGGCGAGCGCTCTCACAATTGGCCCTGCTCGGGCGACTTGGTCGACCAGCCGTTACCCATTGGCCGCCCTACGGGCTATCTGCCCGGGGCCAGACCAAGTGGGGGGTAGCTCACCCGGCCCCGCCCCCCGCGCCGGGGGACGGGGCCGCTGGGGCAGATCCTCAGGCAGCTTTGCCGATCTTGAAGATCTTGGTGCCGCAGACGGGGCAGGTACCGGTCGTGGCCGGCTTCCCGTTCTTGAGCTGGGTCGGCTGAGGGTTCTTGATCTCCCTCGCCTGCTTGCACTTCATGCAGAAGCCGGTCACGGCCATCTTCTAACCCCTCCACTGGAAGTAGAGCCCGAACTCAGGTAACGGGCGGTCAGCCGCATTGTATTGGCCCATCTCATCGCCCGCAAGTTGGAGCCGGAGGGAGTGGGGGGTTTGAAGCCTCAACCCGGCCCCTGGGAGGGCGCTGTGGACCGGGTCCGCCGGGCCTGATCCTGGCGCAGCAGCCAGCCGTGGAGACCGGCAGCGTTGGACTCGATCCCGTTCAGAACCTCTGCCTGAGGCAGCACCTGGTCCTCGCTCTCGAACTCGTCCCGCAGCGCCGCCGCGATGCTCTCCCTCGTCGGACTGCGCATGTAGGCGCGCTCGGCGATGCCGCACCAACGGCGCAACTCCTCTTGGGCCTCGTCCAGCACTTGGGCGGGTTCGCCCACCTCCCCAAAGTGGGTCAGGACCAGTTTCCTGGACCCGAGCTCGCGAAAGCGCCCCAGCGAGTGCAGGGCCTGGTCGAGCTCGAAGTCGTCTGGCGGGGTCGCCGGCCGCAGCCGACCCCCGGCCGGCAACTGCACGCCGACGGCATCGCCCACCATGAGGACGCCCGTCTCCTGCTCCAGGACGCCCAGGTGGTGCTTGGCGTGCCCCGGGGAGTAGATCAGGAGAAGGCTTCGGCCGCCTCCCAGATCCAGCGCCTGCCCATCCTCGGCGCCGTGCAGGCGCTCCTCGGCCACCGGGGTCATGCCCCCGTACAGTGAGTCCATCCGCTCGCCGTAGACGCGGCTCGCCGCCTCCACCAACCGCTCCGGGGACGCCAGGTGGCGCAGCCCCCGGGGATGACAGACCACCTGGGCGCGCGGGAAGTGGGCGGCCAGCTCCCCGACCCCGCCCCCGTGGTCCAGGTGGATGTGGCTGAGCACGATCCAGGCGAGGTCCTCAGGGCCTACTCCCCGGCGCTGCAGCGCCGCGATCACCCGCCCCGCGTCTCGCTGGGGCCCGGTCTCCACCAGGCAGGGCCGTTCGGCCGAGACCAGGAAGACGGAGTTCACGCCTTCCCAGCCACCCAGCAGAGTGTCGATCTGCTCCACCCCAGGGGCCAGCCGTCGGTCCACCATGCCCTCCGCAACCCTTTCCTGAAGCTCAACCCTAAGCCCGCAGCGGGCCGAGCCGGGCAGCGACTCCCAGGCAGTTCCCAGGCCACTTCCACCCGGTTGTAAGGCGGCGGCGGTGTACTGTGCCCGCCTCGGCCGCCAGGGGAGCCACCTCCTTGTACCTGCGCTACCTCCCCCGCGAGCTGCGCCGGGGCGCGCGCACCGCCGCCGCCATCTCCGTAGCGCTCGCCCTGGCGGTGGGCCTGCTGGTCACCGTGACCGCCGCCGCGTCCGGGGTGCCTCCTCGAACGGGTCTGGGGCGAACGCGGCGTGACCATGGTGGTGGTGACCCATCACAGCGAGGTCGCCCGCCGCGCCCCCAAGACCGCCTTGATCCAGAACGGCAAGCTGCTGATCCGCAAGAACTGAGGCGCCGGGGCGGCGTCACCGCTACCCTGCGGGGATGTCGCTGCATCCCGAGACCCAGGGACCCGAGGACGCACCGGCACCTGCGGGGGCGGCACCCGAGGCGCTCGATCCGGAGTCGCCCCGATACCAGCCCTGGGCGGAGAAGCAACTCACCAACGCCAGCAAGGAGAAGCGGCCGCTTGCCGAGTTCCTGGCCGAGTTCGAGGAGCGGATCGCCGCCCAGGGGGGCGTCGATCACCCGAGGTGGGACCCGGAGCGCAATCAGCGGGCGCTGGCGCGGCTGACCGGGGCCAGCGCCACACCGCGGCGCCGCCGTCGCCGGCGGCCGGGCAGCGCTGCCGCCCGAGCGCCGCGGCCAGCCCCCAGCCCCGCCGCCAAAGCGGCCCCAGAAACCAGCGCGGGCCGACTCGGGGCGCGGCGGCGGCGCCGTCGTGGTGGCCGGGGGCGGTCGCGGACGGAGAGGCCAGCGGCACAACCGTGAGCGCGGCGCCGCGCCCGCTGGGCGTCGCCTTCGACTACGGGAACACCCTGGTGCGCATCCAGCGCCCCCTGGCCGCCCTAGAGGCGGCGGGAGGCGCATTGGAGCCGCTGCTGCCCGATGCGGGGAAGTGGCGCGGCCGGGGCGGGGCGCTGGCCCTGGCCCTCGACGCCGAGGTCGACCGTCTCGCGGCCCTGGCCCACGCGCAGGAGCCGGAGCGGGAGGTGGACGCGGTCGCACTCTACCGCCGGGCCCTCACGGGGTTGCTTGGGTTCGAGCCCGCCCCGGAGTTGGTGCGGGCGGGGCTAGTCGCCACCCAGCGCGCGTGGGCCGAGGGGGGTGTGCACCCCGATCCAGAGGCCGTCGAGGTGCTGGAGGAGCTGAGCCGGCAGGGACTGCGCCTGGGACTTTGCTCCAA